>NZ_CP139971.1:655535-983303 GCF_034424545.1 Trinickia caryophylli
CGCCTGGGGGCGAAGCAACTGATCGGCGTGACGTTCCTCAGCATGGAGCGCCTGTTTCGGCGCATCGGCGTTCACGCGCACCGGGCCGGGCCCGCGCAGCGCATCGACGGCCGGATGGTCGTGGCCTGCTGGATCGACATCGACGAGCAAACGCTCACCGCGCTCGGCCTCGAGCCGTCGCTCGCCCGGGGCGCTTGATCGGCACGGCCGGATACGCCGCTCATCGCAGCCAGTTGCGCTGTCATGCCCTGCCCGCCAAGCCCGCCCTCGCCCGGCCAACGCCATCGGTTCGCGGTAACCGGGTCTGCCGTCGCGGACGAACCGCGCAGCACGTTCGCTCTGGCCCCGCGGCATCCGCGTCACCTGCACGGCACCGAAATCTGAAGGAGAGACATCGTGCAAGCCGTCCGCGCCTTTGGCGCCCCGTCATCGGAAGAGAACTTCGCCATGCGCGCACGGCTCGCGATCCAGTATCGCGAGGGCGTCCAGCGCCTGCCGCTGATACGACTCGACCGACAGGGCTTCGTCGTGGCGCTGACCGACGATGCAGGCTTGCCCCCTATCGGCCTGCCGCGTTCGGCCCGCATACTCGCGGCGGATGTGCCGCTTTGCGAACTGCGCCTCGTGGCACGCTCGCTCGCCCGTGACGGGGATCGGGCGCTCGCGATGACGCTGCAGCCGTCGCGTGCCGACGACGACACGCTCTTCTGGCAGTCCCTCCACAGCTACGTGGCCGCACAGGCACCATTGCCCGACCTGCCCCGGCAAGCAGTCGCATTGCAGGGCTCGAGCGCGCGACACGCGGCGCATGTCAATGGCGTCGCCGCAACGCCCGACCTGCAGAATGGGCAGAGCAAAGCACTGTTCACATTGCCGTCGCATGCCGACGCGCAGTTTTTCGCCGAGTGGCTCGAATACCATTTCGCCGAGATCGGTGCGCGCGCCCGGTCGATGTCGGCACTGGCCGAACTCACTGCAATGGACCGGCGTCGGGCGGGCTCGGAAGTCGCCGTGGTCTTTCACTATCGCCCCGACATGAGCGATGCGAGACGATGCACCGAGGCGCTTTGCGCCTGGGCGGTTTCGGAGGCCGCAACGCTCTTCGGCCTGGCCGTTCGGTGCGAGATAACCGGCACGCAGCGGCCCACGCGGCAGCAAAGCGATACCGAGATTCGGCTGCCGTTCGCGTCTTGAGCCCGGCTTGAGCCCGCCTCGAGCCCGTCTTTCCTTCGCTTAGGAGGCGGCGAAGCCCGCCACCGGCAAGCAGCGAGATTGCCAAGTACAATGGCGCGTAACGACAGGCGCGCCGCTTCCGCCGCGTCGATAGCGCACCGATAAACGCGCCGATAAACGCGCTCGAACGGCCCTGCACAGCGGCGGCTCATCGTCGATCGCCCGCCGCCTGGCGCCCAACTCCTTCCCACACGTGACAGCGTCGACCTCGTCTCCCACCCACCGCCTCGTACTGGCGGCAAGCCTCGCACTCATCGCATTTTCGTTGCGCACGCCGATTTCGAGCGTCGGGCCCATTCTGATCGAAGCGACGCGGGCAACGCATCTGTCGCCCGCCGCCGCCAGCGCGCTGACCGCGCTTCCGTCGCTATGCTTCGGTTTGTTCGGCCCCCTCGCGCCGATGCTCTCTCGCCGGACGGGCAGCGAACGAGCGTTGCTGGTGCTATTGGCGCTCCTGACCGTGGGCACCCTGTTGCGGATCGTCCCAACATGGCAGGCGTTGTTTCTGGGCCAGTTGATCGCCTGCTTTTCGATCGGCTTGATGAACGTACTGCTGCCCGGCGTGGTGAAACGCGATTTCCCCGATCACGTCGCCCTCATGACCGGACTCTATAGCGCGGCAATGTGCGCGGGGGCCGCGTCGGCCGCGGCTGCGACTGCGCCCACCGCCGATGCGCTCGGGCGGATGCTCGGCAACTCGAACGGCACCGCCTGGGCATGGGCGTTGGCACTGTGGGCACTGCCCGCGGCGCTTGCTTTAGCGATGTGGCGCGGTCAACTGCCGCCGGTCGGAACGCGGGCCGGCGCGAGCATGCGCGTCGTGCGCGGTTTGTGGAAAGCCCCCCTCGCGTGGCAGGTGACGTTGTTCATGGGCACTCAATCGTCGCTGGCCTATATAGTGTTCGGCTGGCTGCCCACAGTTCTGCGCATGCGCGGCATGGGCGCGGTCGATGCAGGCCTCATGCTGTCGCTCAGCGTGATTGCTCAAGCCGCCGCGTCGCTGCTGCTGCCTTTCCTGCTGGCGCGCCTTCCCGATCAGCGCTGGGTGAACGCGCTCTCGTTGATCCTCGTAGGCGTGAGTCTGATGGGTTGTTTTTTTGCCCCCTTATCGATGATGTGGGGATGGGCAGTACTGCTCGGCATAGCCCAGGGAGCGTCATTCACCCTCGCGCTCACCGCCATCGGCCTGCGCTCCACGGATTCGCACGTCGCTGCACAGCTGTCGAGTATGGCGCAAGGGATCGGCTATCTGCTTGCATCGAGCGGCCCGTTCATCGCCGGTGCGTTGCTTCATGCAAGCGGCTCTCTCCACGACCTCGCCGTTCTGTGCGTGGGTATCTGCGCGGTGTCAGCCTGGTTCGGGTATGCCGCGGGCCGGGGCAGACACGTTCATGTTCACGCGAAGGCCGTTCCCGTTCAAACCTGATTGCGTACTCGTTCTGAACGCTACCACCCATATTTGAGTTCGAGACCGGCGTAGTCGGCGTTATGCCCGCCCGCCTGACGAATCGCATCTCCCACCTGAAAGTGGACGGCTTCGAGAGATCCGATCAAGTTGGCCGCGATCGTCCAGTCCGCGCGAAGCTGCACGTACATCCCCGTCCACAGCCCGCCCCTGCCCGCGGTACCGGGCACGGCCTGGTTCGCCTGCTGATAGACCGCATCGCCGGTCGTCTCGCGCCACTGGAAGCCCAACGCGCCGAGCAGCGAGAGATTCGCCGAGGGCTTGAGCGTGACGGAAGGCTTCACGTGGATCAGGTTCGTATAGCCGGTGTAGCCCGCGAGCGTAAAGTAGTAGCCGTTCGGGAACAGTGAATTGAACGTCCCGACCCGGCCGTCGTGCGGATGTCGGTCGCCGGACGCCACATCGACCTGCAGCGCCAGACGGGGCGACCACGGCAAGTCGAGCTTGTAGCCCGCGATCGAACCCACCGCCCACGCGCGGATCGTGGCGTCACCGACCGTCCCGGTCTGCAGCATCGCTTCCACGTCCCAATCGAAGCGCTCATGCGTGCCGGAATAGCGCACATCCCAGACATCGCGATGCTCCGGGCCCATTGCATCGATGAAGTGCGCATTGCTGCGGTTGTAGCGCGACCAGTAGCCGGAGAGATCGCCAGGGCCCACCGACTGCCGTTCGAAGCGCACGCCGCTGAACGTGAGACTGCGGTTCGACACGTCGTCGAATGGCGACGCGCTGCGGTTCTCCACCGGTTGAGTCGCATACGCGATAAAACGCCACTTCCGGTACTCGTAGTCAGCCCAGACCGCATCGAATGCCTGACGCACGTTCGGGCCGTCGCGCACCGAGACGAAGCGCTGAAGATCGAATGCCATTTCCTGGCGGCCAACGCGAAACTTGAATGTCCCGCCGCCAACGGCGCCGCTATAGGTAGCGAATGCCTGCTCGAGATCGAGCGGATTCTTGTCCACCGGTTTGATCGTGTTTTTCGCGTACGCCCGCGCATCCTCGAGCTGCACGAAGAACTGCCAGTGCCCGCCGATATGCACATCGGCATGAACCTCGGTTCGCTGAAGCAGATAGGTGTCCGACTGGGCGGAGCCGATGCCGAACAGCGGCGCATTGTTGCTTTCGACGCGCTCGCGCAGATTCACGCCCAGCGACAGATACGAATCCGGGTCACCGCCGAGCGGCATGTACTTGAGCGCGTCGAGCGGCTTACGAGGAACGCATGGGTTCGCAAGCGCCGACCAGTCCTCCTGCCAGCGGTTGAAGAGCACGATCGGTCGTCCGGCATCGCACACGGCTTTCGACGTGCCACCGACTCCCGATGCGGTCGCTGCATCCGCCGCCAGCTTGACCGCCGGCGCTTGCGAGGCCGTTTCGGCCACGGCCGCGCCAGCCTGCGCCACCGTGATCCCGGCGAGGGCGGCAACGCTCGCCGTCTTTTCCACCCGATGCACGCGCATTGCGGCGGACAGAACGATTCGAATCATGCGCGCCCCACCGTCGCCGCTCGTTCGTGCTCGCCCGCCGTCAATGCGAGCGCCGCGAGCGCACATACCGGCGCAGCCAACGCCCAGAATCCCGCGTAGCGAAAGGCGAACGCGCCAGCCGTCGCGCCAATGGCGAAAGCGACGATGGCCGGCATCATCTTCGCGAACCGCGCGCGCGCCGACGCGCGTACGCTCTCGGCAGTACGCGCCGAGAGCATATCGACGGCATCGAGAATCGCCTGCGTGACGTTGCCCGTCATCACCGTATTGGGCACGCCCGCGCGCTGGATCAAACGCGGATGTGCGTTCTGCACGCCCATCGCCAACGCGCCCAGTACGCCGGCCAGAATCGCCGGCAGCCCGTCGGGCCGGCCAATCGGGGTGGACCACACCCCAGCCGCGCAGAAGGCCGCCATGAGGACGGCCTGTACCGCATAGAGCAGGCGCGCGCCGTGCAGAATATGCCGCCCCGACAGCGATCGCACCAGCAGAGCGCTGAAAACGACTCCGCCAATGAACGCGGGAAACACGATGAGCTTCAGGAAAACGCCTTGTGCATAGCCCGCAATGCCGGCACCGATCAGCACGAAGTTGCCGGTCACGTGCGCGGTGAAGAGCCCGAACAGCGCCACAAAACTCAGCGTATCGACGAACCCTGCGATCGCCGCAAGAACCGTGTCTTCGGATTTCATGTCGCGGCACTCGCGTGTATTTCGGCGATGTATCCGCCCGGAAACTGCACGATTGCGGCGGTACGCCCATCGGATGTGAACGGCGGCACGAGCACCGTCACGCCCGCGGCCTGGGCTTTGCGCAGTGTCTCGGCGAGATCGCGCACTTCGTAGCCCGTCATTTCGCGGCCAAACGGATAGGGCAAGTGCCCGTCCGTCACGATCACCGTCATCCTGCCAAAGCCGGACTCCAGGCGGACACGGCGATAAGTGTCGTTCGGGCGCCCGATTTCGATACCGGGTGCATTGCGTACGTCGGAAACAATCCGGCCTTGCGAGAATCCGCTGAACTTCTGGATCAGCTTGTCCGCGCTATCGGGCGAAACATACACGCGGTTTTCGGGAACCGTCTGCAACGCATCGTAATGCGGTGCCTCGGTATGCCAGTACAGCTGCATGTTGACGCCGCCCGGCCATGAGATGACGACATCGCGGCCGATCGGATCCGGGAAGGTGTCGACGATCACATTCGCACCGTGCATACGCGCGGACCGCACCGCCGCATCCATGTCGCTCACGAGGTAGCCCGTACGCTCGGCGCCAAACGGATAAGGCACAGGCGTCTTGAAACCGAATACGGAAATCGTCCCCGACGGGGTAAATACGAGCTGCGACATCGTCTGGCTCGGCGTCGGCGTCACCTGGAAAACGCCCTCCTTCGATTTGCTGCCGCCGAACGTCGCGACAAAACTGTCCGTAAAGCGATCGAAGTCTTCCGGCGCGACGTAGACGTGCGTGGTGTCGTACTGCGGCCCGACGGCGAGCGACGGCGCGGCGTGCGTCGCAGCCGGTGTTTTCGCAAACGATTCGGGTACGGCGACCAGTTGGCTGGCGATCATCAGCGCCAGTAGCGCCGAGCGAATTTTTCTCATGAACGACTCCTTGTTATTTCATCCAGGTTCGACGATTCACGACCGACGGTAACTGCCGTCGCTCGGTGAATCGCTGAGAGCGGTGGCGAGCACGAGCGCGGCAATCAGGCCAAGATGCTCGAAAAAGCTATTGAGGGCCATGAAACGCGCAGCGCCAGCGTGGTTCCAGAAATCGTTGGCGACGAGCATCGCAACGACTGTCAGCACGCCGAGCCCGCCGGCGCCGACCCACGTGAAGCGACGAAACACGACGCACAGCGAGCCGACAATCTCGACCGCTATTGCGAGCACGGCCCAGAGAGCGGCGGGATGCAGGCCAAAATGCGCTTGCTCCGCAGTGGCGCCACCGAAGTGCAACGCCTTGTCGATACCGCCTATGAGATAGGCGGATACCAACGCCAGGCGCACGAGCGGCATCGTCCACGGCTGGGCGAGCAGCACGCGAACCCATTCGGGGTTGCTACGGCGCGTCATGGTCGCCATGTCAGATTGCCCAACACGAACAACCGAACGCCCCCCAGAAACCCTTTGTGTCCGAAGTCGGCAACGCACTGCTCCACGCCTTCGCATGGGCATGGCCATGCAGGCCGCAGCTGCTCGCACAGCCGCACGCGGCGGCTGCGCGCTGCAGCGGTGCGCCGTCGCGCTGCGTCGCGCCCCAGCCACCATAGCCTCCGAACTGTCGCACCGGCGACCAGTCGGGCATCGCCGGCGGCACCGGCGCGTCGTGGCTCGCAAACGGCCCCGCGCCCCAAACGATCCGGCCACCGACCACCGTCAACAAAGAGGTGGTATCGAGGATGTCCTGCTCGGCACACACAAAGAAATCGCGGTCCGGCACCATCAGATCGGCAAGCTGCCCAACCGCGATACGGCCTTTATTGCCGTCTTCGTTCGAGAACCACGTGACATACTCCGTCCACATGCGCAGTGCCGTTTCGCGATCGAGCAAATTGCGCTGGGGGTACATCCGCAGGCCACCGATCGTCTTGCCGGTCACGAGCCATGCGAGCGACACCCATGGGTTGTACGACGCCACACGCGTCGCATCGGTGCCGGCCGATACCTTGAGTCCCTTTTCGAGCATCCGCGCGACAGGCGGCGTGGCTTCCGCCGCCTTCGTGCCGTAGCGCTCGACGAAATACTCGCCCTGGTAAGCCATCCGATGTTGTACGGCGATACCGCCTCCAAGCGCGGCGATTCGATCCATCGAACGCTCCGAAATGGTTTCCGCGTGATCGAAGAACCAGCGGATGCCATCGAGCGGGATGTCCTTGTTCACCTTCTCGAATACGTCAAGCGCCCGACTGATGGTTTCGTCGTACGTCGCATGCAGTCGCCATGGCCACCGGTTCTGCGCGAGCACGCGCACCACGCTTTCGAGTTCGTCCTCCATTTCCACCGGCAACTCCGGGCGGGCAACTCGAAAATCTTCGAAATCCGCCGCGGAGAACACCAGCATTTCGCCTGCACCGTTATGGCGGAAGTAGTCGTTGCCGTCGTGATACTTGACCGTGCGCGTCCAGTTCACGAAGTCGTCCTTTTCGGCCTTCGGCTTCTGCGTAAAGAGGTTGTAGGCGATGCGAACGGTCATCTCGCCCGCATCGTCCAGCTTGCGGATGACTTCGTAATCGTCGGGGTAGTTCTGAAAGCCGCCGCCCGCATCGATCACGCTCGTGACCCCAAGGCGATTGAGCTCGCGCATGAAGTGGCGAGTCGAGTTGTATTGGTACTCGAGCGGCAGCTTCGGCCCTTTCGCTAGCGTTGCGTAGAGAATCGAGGCATTCGGATTGGCGAGCAGCAGACCCGTGGGGTTGCCAGCCGCATCGCGCATGATCGTGCCGCCCGGGGGCTCTGGCGTGTCCTTCGTATAGCCGACGACGCGCAACGCGGCGGCATTGAGCAACGCCCGATCGTACAAATGCAGAATGAAGACGGGTGTGTCGGGCGCCACCGCGTTCAGCTCGTCGAGCGTGGGCAGGCGCTTTTCCTCGAATTGATGTTCGGTGAAGCCGCCGACCACCCGCACCCATTGCGGTGCGGGCGTAATCGCCACTTGCTGCCTGAGCATTTCCATTGCAACCGCGAGCGAGCGCACGCCGTCCCAGCGCAACTCCATGTTGTAGTTCAGGCCGCCGCGAATCACATGCGTGTGATTGTCGATCAGGCCGGGCAGCATCGGGTGGCCCTTCAGATCGATGACTTTGGTCGACCGGCCCGCCAGCGGCATCACTTCGGCATCGCTGCCGACGGCGATAAAACGGCCATCGGCGATTGCGACTGCCGTCGCTATCGGGTTCGAACGGTCCAACGTGGTAATCCGTCCGTTGCGGAGAATGAGATCGGGTTGGGTGTCGGTTACGCTCACGAGCGTTGCCTCCAGGTCGGTTAGAAGCCGAACAGATGTTTGACGGATGCCATTGCCTGTTCGCCTATCAACATGCCGAGCAAGCCGATGAGGGCAATCAGCGGCGGTGCGGGCGAACGCACTTTGATCGCGCTGTAGATCACACCTATCAGCGCGCCAGCGCATAGTGACAGCAGATACGGTTCCATACGGTCAGCCTCGATTACGGCATCGTTCGGCGATTGTCGGTGCGGCCCGCCGATAAAGGCATAAAGGCGCGCCGCACCGGCTCTGACGGGTAACGCCAGGGAATTACTTTGCAGCCACTGCCGGCAGCACCTGATGCGGCTCAGCCGTACGCTGGGGTGCCTTGTGAACCATCGTGTACGCGTAATCGATACCCATGCCGTACGCGCCCGAATGCTCCTTCGCGATCGCCATGACGGCGTCGTACGTTGCGCGGTGCGCCCAGTCACGCTGCCACTCGAGCAGAACCTGCTGCCACGTCACCGGAACGACGCCTGCCTGGATCATGCGTTGCATCGCATAGTCGTGCGCGTCCTTCGACGTGCCGCCCGATGCGTCGGCCACCATGTAGATTTCGTAGCCGCCTTCAAGCATCGCGCAAAGCGCGAACGTGGTATTGCAGACTTCCGTCCACAAACCCGCAACGACCACCTTCTTCCGGCCGTTCGCCGCCAGCGCATCGCGAACCTTTTGGTCGTCCCACGAGTTCATCGACGTGCGTTCGAGCAGCTTGTGATCGGGAAATACATCGAGCACTTCCGGATAGGTGAAGCCAGAGAAGCTTTCCGATTCGACGGTGGTGATCGTGGTCGGAACGTTGAAAACCTTGGCCGACTTGGCCAGTCCGACGACGTTGTTCTTCAGCACCTGACGGTCGATCGACTGCACGCCGAAGGCCATCTGCGGCTGCTGGTCGATGATGATCAGTTGGCTGTTCTGGGGCGTCAGTACTTCAAGCTTGGGATTGCTCATGGCGCTTATCGTCCTTGTGAATCAGTAAAAATGAGGCACGCTTTCGCGTGTGGGGGCACGTCACGACGGCTGTCGACGCCGTCGGGATACTTCGGAAGCATGGTTGCCAGGCAGCGCGCCGAACATGTGCTGGCTGCATTTCGCTTCACGCCACGCCGCACGCAGCTTGAAGCCCGAGAACAGCCGTCGCGCGACAGGCAGAATCTGTTCACCGGCCAGCATGCCGAGCAAACCCGTCAGTGCAACGACGGGCGGCGCGGGCGATTGCACGCTAATCGCGCCATAGACAGCGCCGGCGAGCATGCCGGCAAGAATCGAAAAAACATACGGTTTCATGAACGGCCTCTTTGACTATCCGACTACCCGCGGCATCGATTGCACCAGCGTCCTAACTTGTGACGAAGACTACGCAAGGCCCGACGGAATGTCCTGAAATCCGCCTGAAACGTCCTGAAGACAAACACTCGATCGATGCGGGCGTCGCGCCTTCACCGACACGCGGCACAGCGGTGGCTTCAGAATGTTTCAGTAGTGCTTCGATCGCCGATCCGGTCAACGCGCAGCGTGCCGACTCGGCGGGTACGGCAGGGAGATCGGTGGGGGGCGCGCGCCAATATGCGCGGCTACTTGTGCGGCTACTTGTGCGGTCGCCGCGGCCACGCCGGCGCCGAGGGCTGCACGATGTCGTCGATCTCGATCGTACGCAATACCGACGCCAGAATCATTTCTCCGGCATTCAATGCCCGCTGCTTGCGAAGGCGCGGTTTGAATATTTCGTCACCGCGACGGACAGTCCGTCCGCTTACCGCGCATATACCCGACCGACGGGCGCGCGCGGCTTGCCAGGTTTGGTATCCGTACGAGCATCGCGTCGCATCGTGCCACGCGATGGTGGCCGCCTCGGCGCCTTGTCGCTCGAGTAGACGGATGGTGATATCGCGTGGATTGCACCGTCCGGCGTTCCCGGTTTGCTGCCGACGTTCATGCGCCGCGAGGGAACCCGCGTGCGGGCCCCCAACGTCGTTCGGACCGACCACGCGCAATAGCAGATTGACGGTATGTCGCCACGGATCCCCGCTCGTTTCGAACATCGACATGTCACGCCCCCTGCTATTGTTCCTGGATGAGGTATCCGCCTGCTACATCTTCAAGAAGGACAGGAGATCCGCATTCACCTGCTCCGCATGCGTACCGCACATACCGTGCGGTGCGCCGGCATAGACCTTGAGCGTCGCCTGCTTGACGATCTTGGCCGCCAGCTTTGCCGAATCGTCGATCGGAACGATCTGATCGTCCTCGCCGTGCAGGAACAACGTCGGTACGTCGATTCGTTTCAAGTCTTCGGTATAGTCGACCTCCGAAAACTGCTTGATGCATTCGTATTGGCCCTTGATCGATCCCAGCATGCCCTGACGCCAGAAATCCTGGATCAGCCCCTCCGATCGTTTTGCGTTCGGGCGGTTGAATCCGAAGAACGGCGTGGCCAGATCGAGATAGAACTGCGAGCGGTTCCCGGCGACGCCTTTGCGAATGTTGTCGAACACGTCCATCGGCAGCCCGCCGGGGTTACTCGCGGTCCTCAACATGATGGGTGGAACGGCGCCGATCAAGACCGCCTTCGCGACCCGCTTCGTGCCATGCCGGCCGATGTAGTGCGCGACTTCGCCACCTCCCGTTGAATGCCCCACCAGCATCGCGTTCCTGATATCGAGCGTATCAAGCACGGCCGTCAGGTCGTCAGCGTAGGTGTCCATATCGTTACCGCCCGACGACTGTCCCGAGCGGCCATGCCCACAACGATCGTGTGCTATCACGCGATAGCCCTGATTCACGAGAAACAGCATTTGAGGGTCCCACGCATCCGCGCAAAGCGGCCAGCCATGCGAGAAGACGACCGGGGTTCCCGAACCCCAGTCCTTATAGAAGATTTCGGTGCCATCCTTGGCTTTGACGAATGTTCCGATCTCCGAGTGGCGGTGTGCGGCCGCCTGACCGTGCCCGGTCGCCGCGCCCGCGTGGCCTGCCGCGCTCGCCGGCAGGCTCGACATCGCCGCCATCGCGCCGGCCATGCTCGCACCGGCCGAAACCAATCTACGGCGCGTTGCGCACGGCGCCGTCGTACTGTCTTGCTTGCTCATTGCGTCTTCTCCGTCAATGCGTCGGGTCGCGCGCGTTGCGGCGCGTCGATGCGTCCGCCAGGTTTGTTACCTCGATTGATACAGCGATGGTCCGCCGGCTGTATCACCAGACCCAAGAATAGCGACGAGCGCGCGTGAAGTCCTGAATGAGGGCTTAAACGTCCTGAACGGAAATTCGGCTTTAAATTTCTTTACTTTTCCCGAACCCTATGTGCGAAATGCTAGGTCGACCATCGCGATCCGAGGACCAATCCGCAGAAGTTGATACGCCGATAGTTTGGATCGCACCGGTCGAGTATGTCGGCGTTAATCGATCCGAAAGCGGTTTCCGGCCGGCGCTCCATTCCACGCGCATATACCTCGAGGATTTCGTGCTTGAACTCACTTTCTCTCGGGAAGGCTCGCACGACTTCATCACGTTGCCGCGGGGTAAATTCATCGTAGCGCGCGCCACGTAGATCCATCTGCACACCCGCGCTGACCAGAAAAACCAGCGGCGACATATATTCCGGGATACCGGGGGTCGTGTGCAGCGCGATGGCGGTCCATACTTCGGTCACCGCAGGCTCGCCGATACCGTTGCTTCGCAGAAAATCCCGCGCTTCATCGGCGCTGTCGATTTCGAAGCGCCGGGGTGACCGGCAGTAGCGCGCGTTCAGTCCGACGTTATGAAACAGTGCCGCGACGTAAAGCAATTCATCGTCGAACAGCAAGGCCTCGCGATAGCCCGTCAACGCGCCAAACAGAAAAGAGCGCAACGCATGTCGAAGAAGCATCGTCGATTCGACGCAACGGATGCGATCCAAGGCTGCACGAGTGAGCGCGCTATCCGGAATCTCGACCCCGGCTATGGTCGTTTTCAAATTGCATCTCCCCGCCGAACGGCGGCTTCACACTCCGGCCACCCCGGTCAAAATCGGCTTCACGCAAAATTTGTAGCCGGCGTTATAGAGAATACGCTTGGCGGCCTTAAAAATCCTGAAGGCTGCTGTAAAGATGGGAAATCGTGGCGATCGCCAAAACGCTCCGCGTGGGTGCGGTCAAGGGCGTCTACGAACGGTGACCGTCGGCCCGCTTTCGCGGCGGTTGCACAATCACCGCGCAGATGTCAGCCGCGCTTTCGCCATCACGACGTTTTGCGAACACGAGGCAACGATGGCGAGGCGAGTCGTTGCGGGCGTTACCATTCCCGACACCCCTCGCGCGCGGCTGCGGCCCAGGCGTCCGGACGACATTCGGAAGCGCAGGCACGGACATGCGCGAACGCTGGAACCCGAATGTCCGGCGCGCCAACCCCAGTGGCCAGTTGCCTGGCTCGAAGCGGCAGGTCAGTGCGTTCGGCGCCACGCCCCGGGCGTTTGTCCGACGATCCGCCTGAAGATCCGCGTGAAATGGGCCTGGTCGCTGAAGCCGTACTTCTGGGCGATTTCAGCCGTGCATAGAGGCAGCTCCCTCAGGTCGGACTGTGCGGCGGCGATGCGTACGTTCAATCTCCATTGATGGGGCGTTTGGCCCACGCTCAGCCTGAAAGTGCGAAAAAAATGCGCTACCGACTGATTAACGGACGCGGCAACGTCCGCCATGGAAAGTTCAGCGGCCAGATCGGACTGAAGCATCCTCAGAGCACACGAAAGCCACGGAATCTGCTGTGCCCCGCTCGGAGCCGCCGCGCGACATCGGGCTTCTTCCGGGTCGATTTTCATGGGGCTCCTCCGTGGGGTCAGCTTTCATAACCGGCAAGAACGGAGTCTGCCCCACGAGGACGTCGATGGGTACCTATATGGAATCAAGACATATTTGAGAAAAAATCAAGAATGCCTCCGCACGGCACACCGCCCGCCGCAACCATCGGCACCAGCTTCGCCGAAGCGTCGTTCCCGTTTCGCGCCGCGTCGAAGAGCATTTTCGTTCAAGACGCAGCGGCCCTGATTCCGTTACATTCGTTGCGTCCAATCACTTGCAGCCTGGGTATGCCTTAACCGTACCCGCATTCGTTGCGCTCGCTACTCAGCGGTCCCCGGAGATGCCCATGGTCAAGATCGGCACATTGCTGGTGAATTTCGAACGACGGGAGATCCAACGGAACGGTCTGATGCTACGTGTCAGCGCTCGTGCGTTCGATATCCTCGAAGTACTGTTTCGCGCCAACGGCTCGATCGTCACCAAAGACAAGATTATCGAAGCGGTTTGGCGAAATCAGATCGTCGAGGAAAACTGCCTGCAGGTTCATGTTGCCGCATTGCGCAAGGTGCTGGATGCCGATCGCGAACTCATCAAGACGGTGAACGGCCGCGGTTATATGCTGGTACCGTTCTCCGGTGTCCCGCGCGAGGCTGCCGTCACGGCGGCGTTGCCCCCCATTACGCCACTCATTGGCCGCGACGAGGATGTATCGCTCATACGGGCGCAGTTGCGGCAGACGCCGGTCGTCACCCTGGTTGGCGCGGGCGGTATCGGCAAGACGGCGCTGGCGTATTGCATTGCTCGCACATTGAGTGAGGAGAGAGAAGGCTCCGTGCACTTCGTCGAACTGGCCTCGTCCACCTCGCGCGAGGCGGTCATCGCCACGCTCGCGGTGGCGCTGCAAGCCGACCCGTCGCAAGCGATGCGGGATCCCCGCTCACTGCTGAGCGGATTGCACACGAGGCGCGCGTTCCTGGTACTCGACAATGCCGAGCACGTGATCGACTCGGTGGCCGGTATCGTCGAAGCGCTCATCTCCGGTCCGAACGCGCCGGGTGTGCTCGTGACGAGCCGCGAGCCGCTTGCGATTCGCGGTGAAGCGGTGATTCGGGTCGAGCCGCTTCCAGTGCCGCCTCGCGACGCGAGCTCCGAGGAGATCCTCGCGTACGGCGCGGTCGAGATGTTTCTGCTGCGCGCCCGCAATCTTGCGCCAGGTTGCGCCAGCGACGCGGCGAGCATTCACCTCGTTGCGGATATCTGCCGGCGTCTCGAAGGTTTGCCGCTCGCCATCGAGCTGGCTGCGGCACGGGTAGCGACACTCGGGGTCAAGGGCGTCGCGGCGCGCCTCGACGACCGCTTGAATCTGTTGAGCGGCGGTCTGCGCTCTGCTTTGCCGCGTCATCAAACCTTGCGCGCGACGTTCGACTGGAGCTATGGCTTGCTCGATGCCGAAGCGCGCGCCGTGTTCCGCTGCCTTGCATTCTTTTCTGGCGCCTTTACGTTCGACGCCGTTTGCTCGGTCGCGCTGGAACCCGGCGTGCCGATCGCGGTGGCGATCGCATCGCTCGGCGAACTGGCCGCCAAATCGCTGCTCGCGGTCGAATTCCACGGGGCGATCGCGCTATATCGCCTCACCGAATCGACGCGTGCCTATGCGATGGAGAAGCTGCGCGATGGGGGCGAGGTCAAGCGCGTCGCGTATCGACATCTGCGCTACCTTCAACGGCAAATCGAGGATCGCTCGGCATTGACGCCCTATCGCACGGAAGGGCAGCCGCTCGGTCATCCGTCGCTGGACGAAGCGCGCAGCGCGTGGGATTGGGCTTTCTCGGCCGAGGGCGATCCGGCACTCGGCGTGGCGCTCGCAGGCTCGCTCGTCGGCACACTGCTCGACACATCGCACGCGCACGAATGTCGCGAACGTGCGGAGCATGCGCTTGCGACGCTCGACAGCTTGCCGATCGGCACCATCGACGCCGTCTGCGAGATGCGCCTGTGTTCCGCATACGCGGCATCGCTGATTCTGACTGGCGGCACCGCATCCGACGCGGCCCGGTTGTGGAACCGAGTGCTCGAGCGCGCGCAATCCAGCGACCACGAGATCTTCGCAGCCCGTGCGCAATGGGGCCTGTGGAACGTGGCGATGACGAGCGGCGATATCCATGCGGCACTACGCTTCGCTACGCGCTTCGACGCGCGCGCGCAGAGCGAGGGCACGCCTTGGCAAAAGCTGTGTGCCAGCGCGACACTCGCGGCGACGCTGCATTGTTTCGGAGAGCATGCTCAGGCGCGCGAACGCCTCGAGCGGACCCTTTGCGCGCTCGAAACACTCGGGCAGCCCGCGCACGAGGAAAGTGGACTGGCGGTGGATCCGCGCATCTTCGGCACGGGCACACTTGCGCGTATCGCATGGCTCCAAGGCGATACGGCACTGGCGTTGCAACTGGTGGAGCGTGCCATCAACTTCCTGCGTGCCGATATCCTCGAACCGTCTCTTTGCCATCTCCTTGCTGTGTTGGCCGTGCCGCTCGAACTGGCATGCGGCGAGATCGAAGCCGCGTCCCACCATATCGGTTTACTGCGCTCGCAAGCCGCGCTGAACCGGTTCGACGGGTGGCAGGATTACGGCCAGTGTCTCGCCGGCCAACTCGAATTGGAGACGGGGAATCCCGAAGGTTTGAAGCATCTCGAGGCCGGTTTGGCTGCGCTTGCGTCACGCGGGTACCGACGGCTGACCGCACCGCTGATTTGTACCTACGCACAAGCCTTGGCCGAGCGCGGGCGCATCGAAGAGGCCATCACAAAGCTTGACGACGCACAGCGCCACTGTGAAGCCCACGGCGATCTCGGTTTCGCCGCGGAACTCGTGCGCGTCCGCGGCGTTGTCGAACTGGCTAACGCACGGCGACATCAGGCGCGTGGCAGCCAGAGCGAGATGCCGTATGTCGAGGCGGGCCGCCGTTACTTGCGCGAGGCCATGGCACTCGCCCGTGAGCAGAGCGCGCGATTGTTCGAATTACGGGCGGCACTCGACTTGGGCGAGTCATTCGCGAAATCCGGCGACGCGAAGGAGGCGCTGGCGGTGCTGAGACCGTTTTCGGCGTTCACGCCGCAAGCTTGCGGCACGCCGCGCTTGCCTGAGGCGCGCAAGCTCGCGGATCTGTTCAGCCTCCTGCAAGCGAACGCCGTGTGCGCACCGGGTGCGAGCTGATGCTTCGTGTGCAAGGCGGCTTGCAGCCTCAGCCAAAACACTCGTTCTCTTCGAAGTAGTGAATTGGCCTTCTCTAGTAAGCCTGCTTCTCGAAAGTTACGCCAAAAGCTACGCCGAATTATTCTTAAACGGGGACAAAAGACAGGAGCCCAAGAGCCCACGCACTTGAGCGCGGAGTAGCTCGCGCCTTGCAAGCTGTGCAGCGTTGCGTTACACTGCACGGATGATCAAGTCGTTCCGACACAAGGGCATCCAGGGATTCTTCGAGACAGGCTCCGAGAAAGGCATCCGGCCAGATCATGCCGACAAGCTGCATCGCCAATTGACTCGCCTGGACTTAGCTACCGGTCCCGAGGACATGAACGTACCGGGCTGGCGGCTGCATCCTCTAGCTCAGAATCTTGCCGGCCACTATTCGGTGAGAGTCAATGGCAACTGGCGCATGACGTTCACCTTTGATGGCACCGATGCAATTCTGGTGGACTACCAGGACTCTCACTGAGGCAATCATGACTCGAATCTTCAATCCGCCGCATCCCGGCGAAACGCTGCGCGAAGACGTATTGCCCGAATTGGGGCTCACGGTCACGGAAGCAGCCGAGCAGCTTGGCGTGACACGCTCGGCTCTGTCGCGCGTGCTGAATGCCCATGCTGCAATCTCGCCCGAAATGGCATTACGCCTGGAGCAATGGCTGGGCATCGAAAATGGTGGGCGGGCCGACTTATGGATTGCCCAACAAGCAGCCTACGACCTTTGGCAAGCTCGCCAGAAAGGTGTGCCGCACGTCGAGCGCGTCCATCTCGCTGCTTGAGGCAGGCATCGATGAGGAAATCGCCGATCGGTCCAGCTTACAGATGGGGAATCGAGTTCGCGCAAGGTGCGCCGCAAGACATGGCCGCGCTCGCTGTTCGGGCCTCCGTTCGGCAAGGGCGGCTCGTCCAGCAATCGCTGAAGCGAGTTCCTGATCTCGGAAACGTAGGCAGACGCACATGACCGAGCCGCAATAGCCCGAATTAGGGCACCATACTCTCCGTAATGGTTGGAACTAATCGCAGCAACAACTTTCTTCGCCACCATCTTGGGCTCGATATCTGCGTCGACGCTCATCTTGACCAGATCGGAGCAGGCCTGATCGAAAACGAGGCTGACTTCCCATCCCTCTTCCGTCGTGCGTTCAAATAGAGTTCCGGCCAGCGTGAAGAGTTGCCACATCAGATCCATCGCAAGCTTCGGCGCAGCCCGGTAAACATTCGAGACAATAGCAACCCGCATGGCGTCGAGTTCCCGTGCAGGTTCCCCGGCCTGCTCTGCGTCGAGGAACGACGTTTGTTCGCCTAATTCGCTGATCCATTGGTGAACGGCGTCGGACATGTTTTCGCCTTTTTGCGCGGACAGTTCGAATTGCAAGCGACGCCGCATGCACGAATTCGTCATCGCCACCTCGGCCAGCAATGTCGCCAGGAGTTCTGGTCCGAGGGCCACCAGGCAGGTCAACTCGAATCTTGACCGGTTCTGACGAAGCCGGATACTACGTTTTTCCGTTCGTTCATTATTTTCAGCGATTCGAAAAAATCTGAACTAGGATACCAACCAAGCACGGAAAATATTTTTGCAAATCAATCAGTTGCGCGAGCATCACCCAAATCAAGACAGGCACTCACAATCCAGCCCTAAATTATTCGTTCTCTTCGAAGTAGTGCCCGAATTTGACCTGCTTCGTACGAATGTAACGTTCGTTCTCGTCGCGCATCGGAATCGCGAGCGCCACGCGCTCGCAAACGGGAATACCGTGCTTCACGAGCGTGTCGAACTTCTTGGGATTGTTGCTCATGAGTCGGACCGAGCTCACCTTCAACATGCGCAGGATGGCAGCCGCCGAATCGTATTCGCGCGCATCGTCGGGCAAGCCCAGTTCGAGATTCGCCTCGACCGTATCGAGCCCCTGCTCTTGAAGCGCGTACGCCCGAATCTTGTTGGACAACCCGATGCCGCGGCCTTCGTGCCCTCGCAGGTAAAGCAGTACCCCACGGCCCTCGGCGGCGATATAGCGAAGGGCAAGGTCGAGCTGCTCGCCGCAGTCGCACCGGTAGGAGCCGAGCACGTCCCCAGTCACACATTCGGAATGCAAGCGCGTCAGCACCGACGCCTGGTTGCCAACGTCGCCCATGACGAGCGCAAGATGTTCCGTGTCGCCCGGTGCGACACGAAACGCGTAGGACGTGAAGGTGCCGTAACGGGTAGGAAGCCTCGCCGTGGCGGCGAGCGTGACGCATTGTTCAGCGCCGCCGCCCTCTGGCGGCGTTTGGGAAAGCGTGGGCATGACTCTCGGTTGGACTTTGCAAACGGACGTTGCGCAAGGCGCAAAACGGGAGTGTACCGCTATTCGCGGCCTCCCATCCCGGCGTGCTTCCCGCTGCCTCATCGCTCCGATGGACCGCCTATACTGCAATGAACCGGCCTGCGGTTGTCTGGCAACTGTACAGACCGGCCCGCCATCGAAACGAGACGGAGACAAGGCCATGCCGAGCGTTGCGCAAATCCTCAAATCGAAAAACGAGCCGAAGCTCGACCGCGATCACCCCGTCGTCACCATCGGCGCCGATGCATCGGTGTTCGAGGCCGTCAAGATGATGGCGCAATATCAGGTGGGTGCGCTGATCGTCACGGAAGGCGCCGGCAGCAAGATTATCGGCATCGTTACCGAGCGCGACTATGCGCGCAAGATCGTCCTCATGGACCGTTCATCGAAAACCACGCCGGTTCGCGACATCATGACGCGGGACGTGCGCTACGTTCGACCGGGCAACACGGCCGAGGAATGCATGGCTTTGATGACCGCCCACCGCATGCGGCACCTGCCCGTGATCGACAACGAGCAGCTCGTCGGTATGGTCTCGATCGGCGATCTGGTGAAAACGATCATCTCCGAACAGCAGTTCACCATCCAGCAGCTCGAGCACTACATCACCGGCGCGCACATCTGAGCCGGCCGCTCGGGGCGCCCGCGCCTGGGCTGCCCGCTCGAGCGCCATCAGATGCCGAAATAGAGCGACCCGGGCCCGCGCGGCTCGCGGTGTCCCGACTCGCCGATGCTGCCGAGCTGCGCGCCGTAGTCCGCCGCGTCGCTGTCGCCCGCCGGCATGCGCCCGGCGTACCCCGGCTCCGCGCGCTGCAACGCCTGCTGACCCGGTGCAGCCGCGCCCGCCTCCGCCGCGGGCGCGCCCTGGGCAAACGCGGCATATCCCGCGAACGACAAGCACGCCGTTACGATCACACGGCAAAACAACCTCATCATTGCCCATCTCCTTTTAACTGACGCGCGGAGGGCACTCGCTGCCTTCCCACCACCCTCGACCGCGAGTCTACGCGCAGGCGATTCCCCGGAAAAAGCATCGATTTCGAGATTCACTATTGCCGGCACCGCAAGTATCGAGGGGCCGTCACGCCGGGCGTCGAATGTGGTTCTTCAGTCCGAAAAAACCGGAAAACCACGCTGGAATCGGTTTTTCAAATTCGGTCAATCGATTTATCGCCCGGCCAAAATCGGGCAATCGGATTTTCCGGCATTTGCGCCACCGAGTCATCTGTATCCCAAGGTCGAACTTCTACTCGAACTCGTCCTTTTTGCGACAAACCGCCACCGCACGGCGACCCGTGCGCCGTCCCTTCTGATATGATCCTTCAAAAAATCCCTTCCGAATCAGTAAGGAGAAAATAACCTCGGCGATATCGGACAGGTAATATTTTCGACTTCGAGGGAGTTATGCCGCGTCAATTTATCGAACCGATGTCACCACTATGGCGAGCCACGGATGAAAAAACCTGGTTCCGCGCGCTTTCTGCCCTCGGCAGCAGATTAGGCTTCGATCAGACGCTCTTCGCGGTCGTGCCTCGGCCCGGTATGCCGTACAGCGACGTCTATCTGCGCAGCGACTACCCATCCGGCTGGCGGCAAGCCTACGATGAACATGCGTTCGTGCATATCGATCCGACTGTGGCGCATTGCACGACGCAGGTTTCGCCATTCGTCTGGTCGTCGGCATCGTTCATCGACCGGCGTCAAAAAGAAATGTATGAAGAGGCCCGGCATCATGGGCTCTCGGCCGGCATTGCGCTGCCAATTCACGGCCCCAAGCAGGAAGTGGGCATGCTTTGCTTCGTCTCGGGCGAGCGATCGCGCCGCGAGCTGAAAAGTCAGGCGCAGCGTCACCTGTCCACGTTGACGCTGCTGCGCGACGTGGCGTTCGACACCGCGCGGCACTTCATCGCCGACCATGCACAGTCGCTCATTCCCAGGTTGACACCCCGCGAATACGAGTGCCTCAAATGGACCGCCCAGGGGAAGTCCACTTGGGAAATTGCCAGGATCTTCGGGTGCTCGGAAGCGACCGTCAATTTCCATATGACGAACATTCGTGCAAAGTTCGGCGTAAGCTCGCGCAGCGCGGCCGCGGTCAAAGCGACCCGAATGGGCTTGATAGATCCCGATTGAGGCGTGTCAGGCGATGAACGTGCAGGCGTTTGTCAATCGCGCTCGCAATATCCTCATCGGAAATACGCGCCCCGAAATAAAGCCGCAGCAAAATCATCACGGGCTTCGGGATATTCGCACCGAGTTCGAAACGGCTGCCTCGCGATTGCGTGACGCCAAAGCGCGCCCAGAACACTTTTTGGCTCTCTCTCACCCGCCGCCTGTATGCCTGAATAAACGCGTTATCGATTTCCACCTGAATCGGCCGTGCGAACGGATCGATATCGATCGGGTATGCGTCGGTCGCGGACATGTCATTTGCCTCCTTGTGTACTCGGGTACGCGCATCATCCCAAGTATTGGCCTCGATTTGTACCTATCTTGCTTGACAGTTTCGCGCCGCACGCAAAGCGCATATCGTCGATGCGCATTAGGTAATCCTATGGAGGACTGATGAACGCGACGATCACGATCGGTGCACAAAAGCACTTCGATCTCGATGTACTGGCGGATATGTACCGGCTACGCGCAAAGGTGTTCGGAGAGCGGATGGGGTGGGAAGTCGCCATTCTCTCCGGCATGGAAATCGATGGCTACGACGCGCTGTCGCCCCATTATCTGCTTGTCCACGACGAGAAAAACACGCTATGCGGCTGCTGGCGCCTGCTGCCCACGGTCGGCCCGTACATGTTGCGCGACACCTTCGGGCAATTGCTGCACGGCCAGAGCGCCCCCTCGTCGCCCGACGTCTGGGAGCTCAGCCGTTTTGCGATCGTTTCGCCCACCAAGGGGGGCTTCGGCTTCGCCGCGCTCGTGCTCGATACGATGCGCGAGGTCGTCCGATTCGCCGACCGGATGGGCATCGCACGCTACGTCACCGTGACCACCACCGCCGTCGAACGCATGTTGCGCATGGCCGGCATCGAGACGCACCGGTTCGGCCCGCCCATTCGCATCGGCGTGGAAAATGCTGTAGGACTCACGATCGAACTCGGCGCTCAGACCCATCAGGCGCTCTTCGAGCAGGTGGAGGAAGCGCACTGACGAACGCGCGGCGCGCCGCGGCTTTCAACGCGCCGCCGTAAGCAATCGCTTAGGACCACTGACGAAGGGGCTTCCGGGCTCGTAGAACCGCAAAAGCGCGTGCATCTCGCGGCTGAGCCCGATTCGCTTCGTCGCCGCGACGGCACGCGAGGCGGCGCGCGCGGACTCATCCGCCGCGCGCCCGATCCAGAGCGCACCGCCTGCGCAAAGGTCGGCGCCGTCGTGCTCGGGGCCGATGTCGAACGCCGCGCACAGGCGGCCCGGGCCACGCGCCAGATCGATTGCGGCCACCTCGCCGCGTCGTTCGCGCATCAGCGCAATGCCTCCCACCGGCTCGACGGCACGAAAGAGCACGGCCGCGCCGAGGCCTTCAGCTTCGGCCGACATGTTGATCATGTACGACGCACCGTAGACCAGGCGAACGTAGGCATGCCCCGGCGGGCGAAAGAGCGCGGCGTTGTACCGGCGCAGCCCGCGATAGGCATGGCTCGTGGAATCCCCGAGCGGATAGGCTTCAGTCTCGACGAGCCGGCCGCTCACACGCCCCTGCGGCAAGTCGTGCACCAGGTACTTGCCGACCATGAAGCGGGCCAGTTGCACCGTGTCGACGGGCAATTCCTCGCGCGCGAGCGCGATGATCGCGACCGGCGCGGCGCGGCTATCGCCGACTTCCAAAGCGGATGTTTTCATCGGCGGACGAGCAAGCGAGGTCGGTTATCTTATTCGATGTTGTATAAACAGACGATTGCGCCGCGCCCTGCGGCGTTCCTTCGCCCCCACAACAGAGAACAGAGGACCCCCTGACGATGCCCCGACCGCACCATCCGCTACCCGTCTGGACACTGCTTACGCCGCTTGCCGCCTGGATCGTGCTGGCCGCTTCGGCCTACGTGGGCGACCGCGGCCTCTTTCTCGCAATCGTATCCGCCACGCTTGCCGGCACAGTATTCGCGGCGGTGCATCACGCGGAGGTGGTGGCCCATCGCGTCGGCGAGCCGCTCGGCACGCTCGTGCTCGCCGTGGCCGTCACGATCATCGAGGTGGCGTTGATCGTCTCGGTCATGCTCTCGGCTGGCCCCGAAAAATCGGGGCTCGCCCGCGACACCGTATTTGCCGCGGTCATGATCGTGTGCAACGGTATCGTGGGCCTCTGCCTGCTGATGGGTGGATTGCGCCACGGCGAGCAGGACTTCCGCGTAAGCGGCGCCAACGCCGCGCTCTCGGTGCTCGCCGCGCTCTCGGTCCTCACCCTCGTGATGCCGAACTACCTGACGGCCGCGCCCGGCCCCGTGCTCTCGATTCCTCAACTCGCCTTCGCCGGCGTCTCGTCGCTCGTGCTGTACAGCGTGTTCGTTTTCATTCAGACCGTCCGCCACCGCGACTACTTCCTCGTCGCCCACGTGCACGATGGCGGGGCCGCGCATGCGGCGCCCCCTTCGGGGCGCGTGGCGCTTGCAAGCAGCCTCGCACTCGTTGCCTCGCTCGTGGCGGTCGTGCTCCTGGCCAAGCGCCTCTCGCCCGCCGTGGAGCGAGCCGTTGCCGCGGCAGGCGCGCCAGAAGCGGTCGTCGGCATCGTGATTGCCGGACTCGTACTGCTGCCCGAAGGGATGGCCGCCGCCCGCGCGGCGCACGCCAATCGCCTTCAAACGAGTCTCAATCTCGCGCTTGGGTCGGCGCTCGCCAGTATCGGCCTGACCATTCCAAGTGTGGCGGCGGTATTCGTCTGGAACGGCCGCCCGCTTGCACTCGGCCTGGGCGGCATGGAAACGGTGCTGCTCGCGCTGACGCTGCTCGTCAGCACGCTCACGCTCGCCACTGGGCGTACGACGATCCTGCAAGGCGCCGTCCATCTTTCGGTGTTCGCCGCCTACCTGTTTCTGTCCGTCGTCCGCTGAACTTCGCCGGCCGATTGGCGGCCATCGCCGGCATCGGGCGCGATCGCAACTCGTGACGCGGCAAACATCCAAGTTGCGCAAAGGTGACAAAGGTGCAACAGAAATGTATCGAAATGCGGCGGGGCCTGGCCGGTCACAGCGCGCGCCCGGTCGGCATCGCACGCCGCGACGGCTCAGGCCGGGCGGTACCCGCACTGAAGGGCGGCAGGGTCGGCCACCCCGGCTGCGCCGTTAGTTTCAGACGTAACCAGTAGAAACACATTTGACGAAAAAGGGGCCGCGTTGCCCGTTAAAATACGGCCCGCTTTCCCTTACATGTTCCGCCGCCACCGGCCGCCGGCCTCGTGGCGCCACTTGTTCTGTTACCGCCACCGGACGAAGCGTCCCGAGCAGCATGACCAACGACGCAACCTCAATGGACTCACTGGCCGTCGCCGAGCGCGTACGCGCCTTGATGAGCCGTCACGGCATTGCCAAGCGGCAGCAGACGACCGAGCTTTGCCGCATCCTCGAGCTCAGCTTCTCGCAAGGGCACCGCAAGCTGCGCGGCAGCAGCCCGTGGACGCTCGCGCAAATCCGCAAGGTTGCGCAGGCATTCAACGAACCGGCGGCCCAGCTCGTCGGGATGGGTGCAGGTGCCATCACGCCGGCCGACGCGCAGGCCCACGACGCGCTGCTGTGCGTCGGCACGGCGCAGTGGCCCTGCATCGCATGGATAGCCGGGCCCGCCAACGCCCACCGCTGCAGCGAATTCGTCGCCTATGCACGCGCCGGGCAGTGGCGCGTCGTGCGCTGCGAAGGCACGCCGGAGCCCGATGCATGCGACGTCGTCAGAATCGAAATCCATCCTCAACGGACCCAGGTGTGCCGGCCGAGCGTGGCGATCGTCGACAGCGATCATGCGGCAGCCGAAGCGCTGCGCGACTACCTCGCGCAAAACGGGTTTGCGCCGGTGCTGCTCGACGGCCTGCCCGCGTTCGAACGCGCCCTTGGCACGCAAACGTTTGACGCCGTCGTCACCGACTGGCTGTTCGGCGAACAAACGGCGGCCTCGGCCATCGAAACGCTGCGGCGCTCGCCGAAGCCCGACGTCCCCGTCATCCTGTTGACGGGCGAATTGCTGACCGGCAAAGCAAGCGAATCGGACATCAGCGAACTGATTCGCCGCTTCGACGTGACCTGTTACGAAAAGCCCGCGAGGCTCGCGATTCTCGTGGCCGACCTGTCGAAACGCCTCGGGCATGCGTGAACAAAGGCCACCCCGCTCGCGGCCCACGCCCGCTCAAAGGTCGAACCGAACGCCTTGCGCAAGCGGCAGCGCACCGCTGTAGTTGATCGTATTCGTCGCCCGGCGCATGTAGCTCTTCCACGCGTCCGAGCCCGATTCGCGCCCACCGCCCGTCTCTTTTTCTCCGCCGAACGCGCCGCCGATCTCGGCGCCGCTCGTGCCGATATTGACGTTCACGATGCCGCAATCGCTGCCCGCGGACGACATGAAACGCTCGGCCTCGCGCACGTCGTTCGTGAGTATCGCCGACGAAAGCCCCTGCGGCACCGCGTTATGCAACGCGATGGCGTGTTCCAGGTCGTCGTACTCGAGCACATAGAGAACGGGAGCGAAGGTCTCGCGCTCGACGACGGCCGTCTGCGCCGGCATGCGCACGAGTGCCGGCCTGACGTAGTAGGCGCCATCCGCGCCCACCGGCACGCGTTCGCCGCCCGCCACGCGCCCACCCTGCGCCCGGGCATCGGCCAGCGCCTGCTGCATCGCATCGAAGGCCGCGCGGTCGACGAGCGGCCCCACGAGCGTGCCTGCGTCGAACGGATCGCCAACCTCCACCGAGGCGAACGCCGATTCGAGCCGCGGCAGCAGCGTGCCGGCCAGGCTGCGGTGCACGATGAGCCGGCGCAACGTCGTGCACCGCTGTCCGGCCGTGCCCACGGCGGCGAACGTCACGGCACGCACCGCCAGATCGAGATCGGCGCTCGGTGCGACGATCATGCCATTGTTGCCGCCCAGCTCGAGGATGCTGCGCGCGAGACGCTTGCCGAGCACCTGCGCCACCTCCTTGCCCATCCGAACGCTGCCGGTCGCGCTGACGAGCGGAACCTTCGCCGAGCCGGCGAGCGCCTCGCCGACGTCGCGGCCCCCGATGGCAAGCTGGAGCAGGCCGCCCGGCGCGACGCCCGGGTGCGTCTCCTCGAACTTGAACAATGCGCGTTGAAAGAGTGCATGACAGGCGATGGCCGTAAGCGGCGTCTTCTCCGAAGGCTTCCAGACGATGGCATTGCCGCAGACGAGCGCGAGCGCCGCATTCCAAGCCCATACCGCCACCGGGAAGTTGAACGCCGAGATCACGCCGCATACGCCCAGCGGGTGCCACGTCTCCATCATGCGGTGGCCGGGCCGCTCCGAGGCAATCGTCAAGCCATATAACTGGCGCGACAGACCCACGGCGAAATCGCAGATGTCGATCATCTCCTGGACCTCGCCCAGCCCTTCCGAGCGGATCTTGCCCGTTTCCAGCGTCACGAGCCGGGCCAGCACGTCCTTTTCCTCGCGCAGCACGTTGCCGAGCACACGAACGAGTTCGCCGCGCCGGGGCGCCGGCACGTTGCGCCACTTCAGAAAGTCCGCATGTGCCGCATCGATCTTGCGTTCGACGTCGGCCGGCTTGTCGACGGCGAGCATCGCGACCGTCGCGCCGTCGCATGGCGACCGGGCGGTGAGCGCATTGCCCGCCCAGATGGAGAGATCGACGTCGAGCGCGGCAAGTAGGTCGTTGGCTTGCATGAGATCCTCTTTGATCGAAGCGGATTCGAGCCCGGCTGGGTAATGCGGCCGGAACGGGTTCGTGCGGCCCCGAGGCGGCGACGAAAACATATGCGGGGCGCTGCCTCACGATTGAAGCGCTTTCAGGCGCCATCCGCAAGGGCGCGCCGGTGCGCCCCCGAGCTGTTCGCGTCGATTGCAGGCTGACGCTTGCGGTGGCCAGCCGACGAGGGACGGTACTCGCTCGGTTGAATAGGCCTGGGGCCTAACCCCCCGTTTGCTCCACGAGCCAGCTCTTGAACGTCTGCATTGCCGGCGTCATGCGTTTCGACCTCAGCCACGTGAGCCAGTAGCTGCCCGCGTCCACGTCGAGATCGAACACGCGCGTAAGACGCCCCGATCGCAGTTCGCGCTCGAACATGCTCGAGGGCGCGAGCGCAACACCCGCGCCTTGCATCGCCGCTTCCACCATGAGCCGCGACGAGTCGAATACGGGACCGCGAATCGTCCATGGCTCGAGCCCGGCGGCGGCAAGCCAGTGCGACCATTCGTCGGCCCGGTACGATCGCAGCAGTGTCTCGTTCGCGAGATCGGACGGCGTACGCAAGCGCGCGGCCACTTCGGGTGCGCCCAGCACCGCGAGCGGCGCGGCACAGAGCCGCACGGCGTGAATTCCGGGCCAGGCGCCGGCACCGAAGCGGATCGCGCAATCGATCCCCTCCGCGGCAACGTCGACGAGATTGTTGTGCGTGAGCAGGCGCAGTTCGACGAACGGGTGCGCCGCACGGAATTGCTTGAGTCTCGGCATCAGCCAGCCGACGGCGAACGTGCCCACTGCACCGACCGTCAGCACCTCGTGGAAATGACCGCCATCGAATTGCCGAAGTACCGCATCGATTCGGTCGAAGGCATCGCTCAGCACCGGCAGCAGGGCCAGCCCCTCGTCGGTCATGGCGAGCCCGCGCGGCAGGCGCCGGAACAGCACGGCCCCGAGCCGCTCTTCGAGCGCCCGCACTTGCTGGCTCACCGCCGCCTGCGTGACGTTGAGCTCGCGCGCCGCACGCGTGAAGCTCAAATGTCGCGCTGCGGATTCGAATGCGCGCAGCGCATTCAACGGCAGATAACGTCCCATTGCAAATCGATCCCCGGCGATGTGTTTCGTGCGCAAAAATATCACCGATCGCCGCAGGGCAGCGCCGAACATGCCAAATCGCCGCGCACGTGGAAAAGACGCAGAGTCGCATGCGTCTGGGCACACATACGCACCGGATGGCGGGCATCATGCCGATGATGCCGTGCGCTCGTTCAACGAATCAGGAGGAAACCGGTCATGTCGATGCATGCCCGCAGCTACTACGAGGCCACCGTCGAGCGCCCCGCTTTCGCGCCGCTGCGCGGCCGGCACGACGCCGAAGTATGTATCGTGGGCGGCGGGCTCGCGGGCCTTTGCACCGCACTCGGACTCGTCGAGCGCGGCTGGCGCGACATCGTCGTGCTCGACGCGGAGCGTGTCGGCTTCGGCGCGTCCGGGCGCAATGGCGGCTTCGTGTTCGGAGGTTTCAGCCTCGACAATGCCGCGCTCGCACGGTTGCTCGGCGAGCGCGATGCGCGCGCGCTTTACCGGTTGACGACCGATGCCGTCGCGCTGATCCGCTCGCGGATCGCACGCTACGAAATAGCCTGCGATGCCGTATTCGCGGGCGCCCTCCTCGCCGACTGGTTCGGCGAACCTCGCATGCTCGAGGCGCAGCGACGCCTGATGCAACGCACGTTCGGCGTCGAATGGATGCCGGTCGCGCAGGCAGAACTGCAAGGCCGGCTCAAGACGCAGCGCTATCGCGGCGGCCTGCTCGAGCCGAACGGCTTTCACTTCCACCCGCTGAAGTACGTGCTCGGCATCGCCCGCGTGCTCGCGCAGGCGGGCGTGCGGATCCACGAACACAGCCCCGCGACCTCGATCGAATGGCAAGGTGCGGCGGTGTGCGTGAGCACGGCCCAAGGCTCCGTCACCGCGCCGCACGTCGTCATGGCCGGGGGTGGCTACCTTCACCGCGCCTATCGGCACGTCGAACGTGCCGTTCTGCCGATCGCCACCTATGTGATGACGACCGAGCCGCTCGGCGCGCGGCTGAAAGAAGCCATCGACTGCGAATGGGCCGTCTACGACACGCGCTTCGCATTCGACTATTACCGCGCGCTCCACGATACGCGTGTGCTCTGGGGAGGCAGAATTTCGATCTTCGAGCGCCCGGCCGCCACGGTAAAGCACCTGCTCGCCCGGGACATGCGGCGCGTCTACCCCCAACTCGCCGACGTGAAGATCGACTTCGCATGGGGCGGGCTCATGAGCTATGCGCGGCATAAAATGCCGCAGATCGGCCGCACACCCGATGGCGTCTGGCATGCGACGGGTTTCGGCGGGCACGGCATGGCGCCGACCACGGCTGCGGGCGAGCTGCTCGCGGCCGCGATCGCCGGGGCACAGCCGATACCGCCCGTGCTTGCGCGCTTCGGCCTGGCGCCCGTGCACGGGCTGCTCGGCCTCGCGGCGGCGGAGCTTACCTATCTCACTCGAATCGGCCTCGATGCGGCGCGCGAGCGCCTCCGCGCCATGCGCTGAGGCGGGTACCGCCGCTGCTGCTACTGTTGCGCGACCGGACCGTAGGGCCCATCCGGCCCGGGCCCCGCCGGTCTGAACGCCCCGCCGGACTCGATCATCGCGCGCTGCAGCAGCCCCTTCGCATCGGCACTGCTCGAATCGGCCGCCAACGCATCGCCCGCGTGGTGCCATGCGCAGTTCCACCGCTGCTGCACGGCGCACGAGCGCGCCTGGCTCAGCGCGTCGTCGCGCGCGCGTTCACGCAACGTCAGGTCCTGCTGCAGCGAGTACGCCTGGCTGTTGCCCGGCTGAATCGAGCGCACCGTCGCCAATGCCTGCTTCGCAAGCGCGAGATTACCCTTGGCGAGCCCGGTTTGCGCAAGTGCAAGCGAGCGCGATACCGATGCAGCCCGTCGCTCGGCCCCGCCGCGCGTAGAAGCCGTCTGCGCGGGGGGTGGCGAGGACATCGCCGCCGGCACACGCTCGAGCGAGCCTTTCCTCGGCACCTTGACTTCGGCCACAGCCCGGTTCGCGCGACCGTCGTCACGGGCCATGGCTGGCGGTGCGACGCCGTCATCGGGCTCGCGGCCTGCTGCCGGTGCCGGTGCCGGCGCCGCATTCACGAGGTGCGACGGGCTCGACCGCGGCAGCGGTTCGGTCCCCGCCCCGCGCTGTGCCAACCGAGCGGGTTCGGCCGGTTGCGTGGGTTGAACCGGTTGTGCCGGTTGTGCCGGTCGTGCAAGCTGATCCGCGCCCGGCATTGGCGCCGTGCGGGCGGGCGGCGCCGCTGTCCCAGGCGGTTGCACGGAGGCCAGCGCGCCATCGACGCGCGATGTCTGATCCCGGCGTGCCGCGCGAATGTCGGCGTCGTTTGCGCTGTTCGAACCCGGATTCGCATCAGCCCGGCCCGATGCACCGTCGAATCCCTGCGAAGGCGTCGCCATCGACGTGGCGGGGGCGGACAACTCAGCCGAAGGCAGTCCTCGCTTGTTTCCCGACGCCTCGTTTGGCCGGACGATGCCATCGACGCTCTGGGTCGCGGCCTCTTGCACGCCCTGTGCCGCGCCATCACCGTCATTGCCACGCTGCAGCAGCGCCACGGCGCCGAAGCCGAGAACGAATGCAGCCAGCACGACAGCAGTTCCGATCTTGAGCCCCCACCGCCTGCCGGCGCGTTCGTCCATCGGGTATCGTCCGCCGAAGTCGAAGCCGGCATCGGTCGACGTTGCAAAGAGCGGTGTGGGACGCGCGGGCCAAACCGGCTCGCCGCGCGGGGCAGGCCGTCCCACGGACGGCTGCTCCGGTCGCAGCCGCGGCTCCGGTCGCTGCGGCTGCGCCGATCGCGGTGGCTGTTGCGCGCGCGGCTGTCCCACGCGTGGAAGCTCGCCGTTGCCGAAGGCAAACCGCGCGTGCGCGCCGCAAAACGGGCAGAACGAAACGGGTTCCGGCACGCTTGCGCCGCAGCGCTTGCACTCGGCCGGGAACTGAATGGCGCCATGGTTGTCGTTGCGCATGCTTACCTCCTCGGCATGCGGGCCTGCATCGGCCCGGCATGCTCGGCGCGCAGCGATCCGCACGCCGGCGAACGGCGGGTCACGCTCCAAATAACAGATGCAATTGCCATGAATGAAAGAAATACGAGCAACACGATCATGGCCACTATCGGGCACTCGCCCCGGCAGCGTCAAGGCGCAGAGCCAATTCGCATCAGCGTGCGCGCGCCAGAAGCGAGCACTACCGCGTTAATCGCTTCGGACTCCTATTGTTTCTTGCCCCGCATGCACGGTAACAGCCGAAACGCCCGCTCAAGCTTTCATCGTGCGCCAGTGCCGCTCGTGAGCAACATCCGGTACTCGCTCGGCGTCACGCCCACGGTCGCCTTGAACTGGCGAGTGAACGCGCTGTGATCGGTGTACCCGCAAAGCGCGGCCACGTCGGTCACCTTGTCGCTCGAAACCAGCAGCGCGGTGGCCGCGTCGAGCCGTGTTTTCAGCAGCACCTGGCGCGGGGTCAGATGAAACACCTTGTGAAAGTAGCGTTCAAGCTGAGCAACCGACATGCCCGCCATGCTCGCGAGATGCGTGAGGTTCAGCGGCTCGACGTAGTGGTCCTGGATGTATTGGACGACGTTCGCGAGACGCGTGTAGGCCGGATGCGTCTTTTCGTTGGCATTCAGATCGCGGGAAATGCCGGCGAGGCCGACGATCGCACCCTCGGCGTTGCGCAGCGGCACCTTCGAACTCAAGCACCAGCCCGGTTGCCGGCCCGGATAAAGATGCAGCTCGAGCTGATCCATCATCGGCGCCGCGCCACCGAGGATCGCACGGTCTTGCGCCATGTAAGTGCTCGCGAAACGGCTCGGAAACACCTGCTCGGTCGTCTTGCCGATGAGCGCCTGCTTTTCCTTGCAACCGCATCTCGTCGCCAGCGTTCGATTGACGAGCGCATATCGCGACTCGCCGTCCTTGACGAAGAAAACGACATCGGGCAGCGCATCGAAAACGGGCTCGAGCTGATAAAAGGACGGCAGCATTTCGGCAAGCGTCATCGCCGCCGGCATTGCCGGCAAGGAAAGCATCGGCGTCATCGTCCGTGTTTCGCGCGCCGCTTCAATGGTCGCGCTCGAAAGTCGAGGATGCGCCGATTATAGGGCGCGAAAAATCGCCTGCCGCGAGTGTCGCGATCCGCGCGGGTGCGATCGGCGGCCGCGCCGCGGTCACATCCCAGCCAAAGTAGACATTCGCCGCGGCACCGCATATCCGTCCCTGGCAGGCCCCCATGCCGCAACGCGTGTGCAGCTTCGCATCGCGCCAGCTCGCATGCGCGGCGACCGCGGCAAACGTCGCATCTTCGCAGCGGCACAACAGCGTCTCACCGGGCGGGTGCGCCCGCGCGCGCGGGCCGAGCGCGAAGGCCTGGGCGAGACCGACGGCGAATCGGCGCCAACGGTCGCGCTCGCGCCCAAGCGTCGCGGGTATCGCCTCCCCGCTCGCCGCGATGCCCGCTATACGCCCTTCGACGCACGCAAGCTCGACGCCACCGATGCCGGTGCATTCGCCCGCGGCGAAGATGTTGCCGACCGAGGTACGGCCGTGCCCGTCGATGGCGATGGCGCCATCGGTCAATGCGCATCCAAGCGCCTGAGCGAGCGTCGTATTCGGCACGAGCCCGTAGCCGATCGCGAGTCGATCGCACGCGATCGTCTCGCGACGAGCGCCCCGCTCCACAACCACCGCTTCCAATCGCTCGCGGCCGCACGCCTCGGCTATGACGCTTCCTGTCAGGTAGCGCGTGCCGGCGAACCCGCGCGAGAGACGGGCGGCTTGCCAGAGCTTGGCGGGCGTGCGCGCCAGCGCGGCACCGAAGCGCGCGACGGCGGCGAAGGGCGCTTGTTCTATCACCGCGACGACGTTCGCACCGGCCGCACGCGCCGTAGCAAGCGCCGCGAGCAGCAGCGGCCCGCTGCCCGCAATCGCGATGCGTTGCCCACGCACAGGCACACCACCCTTGATCAAGGCCTGGAGCCCGCCCGCACCGGTCACGCCCGGTAGCGTCCAGCCCGAGAACGGAAGCAGCCGCTCGCGGGCGCCCGTTGCAACGATCAGGCGCGAGTACAGAACCGTACTTGCCTCGTCGCGACCCGTTCCGCGGCCCATTTCCAGCAAGAGTCCGTTGGGCGGCGCAGCGGCAACGATGCGCGCCCCCGCGAACATCGTGACGTTGGCGCGCTGCCGCAATTCATCCAGGGCGCGCGCAAGCGGCTCACTCGCAGTATGCGCAGGCCCCTGACGCCAAACCTGCCCGCCCGGGCGCGGGTTGTCGTCGATGACGGCAACGCGCATGGCGCGTGACGCGGCAACGCCCGCCGCCGCCAATCCAGCGGGCCCCGCACCCACGATGACGAGGTCGAATTCGACACAGCGCTTCATCATCGGTCGTGCTCCGTCTCGATCGCCATGCCATGGCAACAAACCGTCTGGCAGGCGAGCACGTGACGACACCCGTCGACCGATACACGGCACTCCTGGCAAACGCCCATGCCGCAAAGCGCCGCGCGCGGACCGCCTGTTACCGAGCGCCGTGTGCCATCCGTCCCGTATGCAATCGCCAATGCGGCAGCCACGCTCGCCCCGGGCGGCACGCACACGGCAATATCGTCTACCGTCACCACGAGTTGTGTTTCGAATTCGATTGCGCTCATTGCCGCTCGTGCTCCATCACATCGGCTCCGCCCCGTAACGCGCGAAACCGGCCCGGCAAATACGGCGTCGCATCGAGTTCCGCATGCGAGCCGATCATTTGCGAGGCGAGCAGGCGGGCCGTGGCAAGCGCGGTCGTCACGCCGAGCCCCTCGTGCCCCGTTGCCACCCAAATGCCCGCCCCTTTATCCGCCGCTTCATGCGATCTCGTGCCGTCTTCGTCGCTCTCCATGCGGCCGATCAGCGGCAAACCGTCTGGCGTCGCGGCGCGCAGGCCCGTCCAGGCACGGATGCCATTCAGTCCCGCGAGCGCAGGCAGGTAGTGTGTGCAGCGCTCGAGCATCTGGGCGAGCACCGGCAGTTCGACGGCGGGGTCGGACGTCTCGAACTGGCGCGACGAGCCCAGCAGTATCTGGCCGGTCGGCCGCGGTTGGGCATTGAATGCCACCGAGGTGCCCGCATGCTGGTGCGCGCTTTTGATGTAGCCGAGTTCGAGCAGTTGGTGAGAAATGAAGCCGGGATAACGATCGGTGATGAGCAGGTGGCCTTTTTTCGGGGCGAGTGGCAGCGATGGCACAAGCCGCCTCGCCTCGAGCCCGCTCGCGACCACGACGAAGTCCGCGCCGACGCGTGTGCCGTCGGCAAGCGTCACGCTCGATGAATCCGCGCGGACCACCGCTGTCGACGTCTGCAACCGAATACGCGGCGCGCCCGACGATCGAGTCAGCAACCACTCGGCCGCTGTCGGCGCATAGACGATGCTGTCGTGCTCGACGAGCAATCCCCCCGCCATCGCCCGCGACAATTGAGGCTCGCAGGCGAAGAGCGCAGGCGCGTCGAGCAACTGCGCGGCAACTTCGTTCGCGGCGAAGGTGGCATGCAGCGCGCATGCCGCAGCCCACTCCTCCTCGTCCGCCGCGACCCACAGCGTGCCGCAACGGCGAAACGCATCGATCGCGCGCAACTGCGGCGCCAATTCGAGCCATAGCGCACGGGAGTATCGCGCCAGCGCGAACTCGGCAGGCGAGTCGTTCATCACGACGATATGCCCCATGCCCGCAGCCGTGGTTCCGCCGCCAATGCCGCCCGCGTCGAACACCCGAACGGCCATGCCGTGGGCCGCGAGCTCCGCCGCGCAAGCGGCGCCGACGATCCCGGCGCCCACCACGATGGCGCTCGCGCTCATGCGCCGCGCGAAAGCACGATGCCCGCCGCGAAAGGATCATCGTCCTCGAAGCAGAGCTGCCCTTGCGCCATGATGTGGGCGCGACCTCTGATGGTCGGCACGATGGTTGGCCCCGCGTCTGGCGCGCAATCGACCGAATCGATCGTATCCTCGCACGGTACGTAGCTCGCCTCGAAGGCACTGCCGATGATGCTTTCCTGACGCCATACGTCGCCCGCGGCGAGCTTGCCGTCCGCGGCGAGGCATGCCAGCTTGGCGCTCGTACCGGTGCCGCACGGCGAGCGGTCATAGGCGTCGCCCGGACAAAGCACGAAGCTGCGGCTGTCCGCACGCCCGCTCGGGCTCTGCGCGAAAAGTTCTATGTGATCGATGAGTGCGCCCTGCGCCCCGGTGATCCCCTGGGCGACCAGCGCTTCACGCACGTCATGTGTGAACGCGGTGAGCTCGCCGATATGCGCAGGCGTCAGCGCACGCCCATGCTCCGACACCAGGAAGAACCAGTTGCCTCCCCAAGCCACATCGCCCACAAGCGGCCCATGGCCCGGCACATCGACGACGACCGCGCGACGGTAGCGATACGCCGGCACGTTGCGCACCGATACGCTGCCGTCGCGGTGCAGCACCGCCTCGACGATGCCAACCGGCGTCTCGATGCGGTGCTCGCCCGGCGCGATCCTGCCGAGATGCGCGAGTGATGCGATCAACCCGATCGTGCCATGGCCGCACATGCCGAGATAGCCGACGTTGTTGAAAAAGATGACGCCTGCGGCGCAATCGTTCGCGTGCGGTTCGCATAGCAGCGCGCCCACCACGACATCCGAGCCCCGCGGCTCGGTGACGACACCGGCGCGCCAGTCGTCATGACGCGCACGCAGTATCTCGAGCCGTTCGGGCAACGGCCCGCGGCCCAGGTCGGGGCCGCCTTCCATGACGAGCCGCGTCGGCTCGCCGCCTGTGTGGGAATCGATGATCTGTATCGTCTTCATGTCGCCATGGTAGAAACGCGACGCACCCGCCGTCTTGGCGCCGATATGCGCGACCGATGCCGATTTCAGCATAGCCACGGCGGCGCGCCGGCTGTGCCGAAATCGGCATCGCCGATGCGCGAAGCACGCAAGACGGTCCGCCCCTCCCCACCTAAACTGCCGGCATATCGCGTCAAATTCGATTCGCTCGAGGAGAGAAGCAATGGCACTTGTTTGGAAAGGCGTTCTACCCGCTGTCACGACGAAGTTCCACGAAGATTTCAGCATAGACCGTGCGTGGACAAAGAAGAACATCGAGGCCCAGATCGATGCCGGCGTGGACGGCATCATCGTATGCGGCTCGCTCGGCGAAGCCTCTACGCTGTCGCTCGACGAAAAGCTTGAGGTGCTCGACGTGGCAGTGGAAGCGGCGCGCGGCCGTGTGCCGGTACTGCTGACCATCGCCGAGAACAGCACGCTCGACGGCTGCCGGCAAGCCGAGCGCGCGGCCAGCCGCGGCGCGGCAGGCTACATGGTCCTGCCCGGGCTGCGCTATCTGTCCGACCGGCGCGAGACGCTCCATCATTTCCGCAGCGTCGCCAACGCCAGCCCGCTGCCGCTCATGGTCTACAACAACCCGCTCGCGTACGGCGTCGACATGACCCCCGAGATGTTCGCCGAGATCGCCGACGAGCCGAAGATCGTCGCGATCAAGGAATCGTGCGGAGACGTACGCCGCGTGACCGATCTCATCAACGCCGTCGGCGAACGCTATGCGATTCTTTGCGGCGTCGACAACCTCGCGGTGGAAGCGATGCTGATGGGCGCGCATGGCTGGGTCGCCGGACTCGTCTGTGCGTTCCCCCACGAAACGGTGGCGATTTATCGCCTCGTGCAGCAAGGCCGCATCGCCGAAGCGCTGAAGATCTACCGCTGGTTTGCGCCGTTGCTCGCACTCGACGTATCGGCCAAGCTCGTGCAGAACATCAAGCTCGCCGAAGCGATCGTCGGGCTCGGCACCGAGCCGGTGCGGCCGCCGCGCCTGCCGCTGGCCGGCGACGAACGCAAAACCGTCGAAGCGCTGATCCGGCAGTCCATCGAGACGCGCCCCCCTCTGCCGGCGAACTGATCCGCCGTTCACACCTTCGTTCGACACGAAGGCTGCGACCGCCCGGTCAACGCCTTCCCGTGCGCGGCGGACAGCAACGGTTTGCACCGTGCTCATCCGTCGCGCAGGCGGCGCTATCCGCCGCCGGTGCCTCGTGGCTGCTCGAGCCTGAAGCCTGCTCGCCACCGCGCTCAAAACCTTCCATTACCCTGCGAACTCGTTGCGCGCGCAACGGCTCGCCCCGCCATTGCATCGCCATTCGGCGACAAAAGATGGGCCGCGCCTATCATCCGATAATTCGCTTTTATTTTCATTTAACATCGCGCATTTTCACCCAAACGGAGGAATGCCGAAGTGGTTATTGAACTGATGAAAGCGCTTACGAGGCGCGCACTGGCGGGGGGTTTTGTCTGCTTTTCATTGATGGTTTCGACGGCGCCCGCCCAGGCCCAGGTCGAGCCGCTCAAGAATCCGGTCTACGGCGTGACGCTCGACGATTTGTCGAGACTCAACGCAATCGTCAACTCCCTCGCAAACCTGCCCTATCGTCCGACGGTTCGCGTCGTATTCGATCCCGATACGCCTGCAAGCGACTACTACGCGCCGCTCTTGCGGCTGCATTCGGTCGCTTACGTGATGGGCGAAGTTCTGGACTCGTATTACTTTCCGACGACGCTGACGGCGTACAAGGCCCGCACGCAGGAACTCGTTTCCGCGCTCAAGGGCACTGTGGACGTGTGGGAAATCGCCAACGAGATCAATGGCGAATGGTTGCGCGCGCACCCGTCGGGCTCGGACTCCGTCGTCAACGCCGAGGAAACGCAGATCGGGCAGATGGTGGAAGCGGCCAATACGATCGTGAAATCGGCGGGCGGCAAGACCGCGATCACGCTCTACTACAACGACGACAGCAAAGGCAACAACTGCTGGGAAAAACCGCAGGACTACTGGAAGACGTGGGCCACGACGTTCTTGTCGAGCACCGTCCGTCAGAGCGCGAACTATGCGCTTTTCAGCTATTACCCGTACCAGGATTGCCCGGGCCTGTCGCCATCATGGACCAGCGACTTCGCGGCGCTCGAATCGATCTTCCCGAATGCGAAAGTCGGATTCGGGGAAATCGGCACGTCCGATCCCGCAGCCCCGCAGACGGTGCAGGACAAGCTCATCACGACGTACTACCCGATGGTCAACAGCACGACCGATCCGCGCTTCATCGGCGGGTTCTTCTGGTGGTACTACGCGGAAGAGATGATCCCCTATAGCACGAGCCATTACTGGCAGTTGCTGCGCCAGACGATCATCAATCTGAAGGCACCGAGCTGATGCCGTGGCGGCCCGCCGTCGCGGCGGTGGCCGCGTCGCGCCGCTTCGCCGCTCGCGGCGCGAGCGCCCGCGTCAGCGCGGCGCTCACGTAGTGCGGGCCGTCGAACAGATACACGCCATAGCCGCCGTACTCGGTCAGTTGCGCACGCAGTTCGTCCGCGCTTGCCGAGCGAAATCCGCCGCGCGCCGACGGGCGAAACGCCTCGGCGATCACGCGCACGCGGTCTTTGCCCAGCCGCGAGGCGAGCACGTCGAGATACTCGCGCGCCACGCGCGGCACACGCGCATCAACGCCGCAGCCGTCCTGAAAAAAGATGCCCACGTCGCCCGGCAGCCAGGAGGCGAGCCAGTCGGCCAGCGTCTGCGCGCCGACGTTCGCGCTGTCATAGACCGTTACCCATAACGGCCGCGGCAGCTTGCCGAGCGCACGCGCGAACGCGTTCGGCGCATCGCGCCAGGTCGGGTCGATCTCCACTGGAAAGTAGTAGCCGGTTACGTGCAGCCCGAGCGGCAGGCGCGCGAGCGGGGCCGACATTTCAGCGAGCTTCTCGACGTTGGCGCGCGCACGGCGCTCGTCCATGTACCCGGCAAGTCCGAGAATCACGTTGCGCGCCCAGGGCTCGCGCCCGATCCGCTCGAAATCGGGCAACTGCCGCGCCTCGCGCCACCCTGTATGTGGCACGAAAGCCGTTTCGTCCACGACGATCCACTGGATCAGCAGCTCGTGCGCGCCGAGCAGGTCCCAGTCTCCCGCCGGTCGCGTCGTGGCGTCGTCGGCCTGCCAGACGATGCCTTTCACGCGCATGTCGGCCGGCGTGTCGCCGCATCCCGTGATCGCCAGCGCGCCCATCATCGCAGCAGCCACGCGCGCGAGCCGGGCCAACGGAAGCCTGTGAGCGGGCGGCACTAGAACCATAGCGTCGCTTGCACCACGAGACCGCGCGCTCGCGCGGCCGATGTCAGCGGGAAACGGTATTGAATCGTCACGTCGGCCCAACTGGCCGGTGCGCTGTAACGATTCTCGCGGAACCAGAATCGGAATTGCACGCCGGGCCCGATACCCATCGCGGTTTTGTCGATTTCGCGGTTGTCGTGATCGAATACGAACGCGACGTGCGGATAGACCGTCAGGTGATTGCTGATCGCCGGCAGCGCCCAGGTATGCCCATAGCGCAGCTCCGAATAGAGCACGTAGCGCCCCTGATGGAGAAAGTAGTCAGCTTCGGCGTAGACCTGCCAGCTGCGCCAGCTCGGCTCCGTCACGCGCAGATCGCTTCCGCCCTCGGACGAGTAGCCGAGACGCGCCAGCCAGTCGTTGGTGGAAAATCTGCCGATGTGTACGAGCCGCTCCGCCGCGATCACGAGGTTCTGATCGATGATCGGCTTGTAGCGCGCGCCGATCGACCCTTGCACGGTCGGCAAGCCGGTCACGTTGCCCGAGCCGTCGTAAGCGGTGCCGTAGCCGCGCACGAAAAACTGCAGGATGCGCCCATTCTGGTAGCCGATTTTCGGTGGCTGCCAGTATGCTTCGATGCCGGGCTGCAGCACATTGACCGTACCTTGCGGGGAGAACGCCGACACTTGGTAAGGCAGGCTCAGCACGAAGCCCCAGTGCCGCTCGAGCTGCTGCACCTCGCGCCGATAGCCGAAACGCCGCTGCTCGTCGAATGCGTGCTCGGTATCGTCGGCATCCAGGCTTTGCTTGAAAAGCTGGACTGCCTCGTCGTTTTCGCCGAGGCGCTTGGCCGCATAGCCCGCGTCGGCATAATTGCCGGCCGTGCCGGCGCCGCTGCTCAGCCCGCGCCGGAACGCCTCCAGCGCCTCTTCGTCCTTGTTCTCGCGCAGCAGATCGTAGGCGGTCTGCAGCGTCTGACGAGCGGTATCGTCCTTCGGCTCGGGCTCGTTCGCGAACGCAATGATCGTGGCGGCAGCTTGCCGGTCTTCGTCCGTGGACGCATGGCTTTGTGCGAGTTCGGCCGCGTGCCGCGCGCCGTCGCGATCGCCATTGCGCAGGCGCAGTTGCGCGATGCGCAGTTGTACTGCCGTATCCGGCTCCTGTTCGTAGGGCGCGAGCGCACGCGTCGCCCGCTCCGGCTGGTGCGCCGCCAATGCGCTATCGGCCAGTGCAAGGCGCAGGTTGCGCTCCTCGGCAGCACTCCAGTTACGCGCGCCGAGCGCCGCATCGAAATCTTCCATTGCCGCTTCGTATCGCTGTTGCCCCTGCTGCAGGAATCCGTGCCGCGCGAGCACGAGCGGATCGCCGGGGTGTCGCCGCTCGAGCGCTTCGGCCGCGTCGTCCGCCTCGGCCACCTTGCCTTGCCTGACGTAGACGTCGACCATCAGGAGCCCTAACTGAAGACTGCCCGGCTGCGCCTTCAGCGCGCGCGATGCGTAATTTTCGGCACGCGGGAGGTCGCCTGCCGCAATCGCCTTGTACGCCGCATCGGCCAGGCGGTACGCGCGCGGTGTGAGCGTCTCGGCACCGCCCGCATGAATCGCAAGCGACGCGAGCGCGGCAGCGCTCCCCAAGCGAACGAGTATCGCCCAGCGCACCGCCCGCGCGATCGTCGACTGCTTCATAGCCGTTCCCCCGGACGCCCCTCAGGCGCAACACGGCGCAAAGCCGCCTCGGCAGCCGTGCCGTGTTCGAAAAAGTGCGCGTGTCGTTCGAGCTCGGCATCGACCTCCTCGTCGCTCGCGACGAAGTAGGCGACATTGGAGCGCGCGCCGCGCTTGACGATCTCGCGCTCGTCGCCGCTGAGCGGGCTGCCTACCGCGACGTTCAACGTGCCGTCGTCGCTCGTAGAAAACGGGACGACCCGATAAGTCTTCTGCAACTCGAATGCGAGAGATTTGCTGAAATGGCCCACAGCGACGTTCGCAAGGCTCACGCGGGGCAATTCGGCCTGCTCGGCGAGCGCATCGGCCACCGATTCCGCGCTCACGACCCCGCTCTCGACCAGCAGGGCGCCGAGCCGGCGCCCGCAGCCTGCCTGCCGGGTGAGCGTCGCCTCGAGCTGCGCCTCGGTCAGCACCCCCCATCCGACGAGAATCTCTCCCAGCTTGCATCGCGTTTTGCCGCGTGCCTCGGTCGACAGATAGGTGTGGTTCGTCTTGTCCCAGGCGATCGGCTTGCCGGTGGCGAGATGGCCGATGAAGATCCGCCACGCGCGGCACACCGCCAGAAAGTTGATGACGTTGTTGACGAAGATGCGCGGCAATGAGAGCAGCCCTTGCAGCGGCCCGTTGAGCCTTGCCACGAAGTAATAGCGCTGCGCCAGCCGTGCGCCGAGCAAAACGGCGTTGATCGACAGCAGCGGGGCCAGCCACGCGCTCGAAAGCGCGCGCAGTTCGACCTCCGGCGGCGCGAGCCCCGCGGCGCGCAGGCCGGCCAGTGCAAGGTACTGCGCCAGCACGATATAGGCGAAGACCGAGAAGAGCGACGTGATCATGCCCTTGCGGTCGCGCGCAAGCATATAGCGCTGCATGAAGCTGCCGCTCCAGCGGATCTGCTGCCAGCCGTGAAACGCAATCCCGAGAATCCATCGCGCGCGTTGCCGATAGGCCGTGCGCAGCGTGCTCGGAAAGAACTCGCGCGTGGCCAGCAGATTGCGCACGGCGCAACCGCGCCCCTCGCCTTTCCGGTCGTCGTCGATCGGAAAGTGCGCGAACGATTGCTTCATGCCGAGCGCCTTCAACCGGAAACTGAAGTCGTAGTCCTCCGTCAGCGAACCGGTATTGAACGGCTTGCCGTCCGACGCGGCAGCAGCCGCATCGATCGCGCGCCTGCTGTAGCACGAGGCGACGCCCGCGCCCGGCACGATTCCAGTCAGACGCTGCCGTGTCGGCATGTCTTTCTGGTGGGTTTCGCTGAAATCGTCGAGATAGGTGCCGGCGACGAACTCGTTCCACTTGCGCGGCAACGACAGCACGGGCAATTGGATCAGGTCGCTCTCGTTCAATGCGTAATTGAAGTACTTGAGCTCGATCGGATGAATGACATCTTCGCAATCGTGCATGACCACGCCATCGAAACGAAGGTGATGCGTCGTCTCGTAGCGCCCTATCGCGGCAACGATCCAGTTAAGACAATCGGCCTTGCAGGTCGGGCCGTCGTTGAGCACGGTAGCGCGCGTCACGCGCCCCGGATGGCGCCTGACCATGCGCTCGACTTCCGCGGTCGTTTCGGGATCGTTGTGATAAGTCCCGACGAAGATCACATAATGTTCGTATTCGAGCGTCCGCAGCGTATGGTCGATCATCTTCGCGATGACGTCATATTCCTTCCACGCCGGCACCATGACGGCCAGATAACGCTCCTCCATTGCCCGCAGTGCCGCCGCATCGACCGTACGTTCGCTTTGTCCTCGCAAACGCGCACGGATCTCCGAAAACCAATAACAGGCATCGAAAAACAGATCGTCGATGGTGCTGATGAAGATAACGACAGCAGTGAGCCATATGACTGCGCTTGCTGCCCCCGCGTAGACCTGCCAGACGGACGTTGCCTGCATTTTTATCTGCCGATGAGATTCCGCCACCCATGGGCCGGCCACGATCGTGCGCTGGCCGCGCGTATCGATCGCCGATTGGAAGCCGGTCCATTCCCCGAATAAAACGCATCGAAATGCGTGATGCGTGTGCCCGCCTTTTATCCGGCGGGTTCGTTGGATTTATCTTGTGATATGCCGTCTATGCCGACTGTTCGTCCTCGCACAATGCCTGCAATTCATCGGCGTTTACGCCGAGCGCAGTGCAAAGAGGCCCGATGCCACCGCGTTGTGCAGCGAGGCGGCCTGCGATCCAGCCGCATCAGCCGGCAAGAATGTTGCCGGTATGTTCTTGAGCGCATCGGCAATCTTCGCGCTCGCATGCCCATCGCCATATGGATTCGTGGCGTGCGCCATCGCTTCGTACTGCGTGCGGTTCGTCAATAACGCATTCACTTCCGCAACGATCCGATCGGTGCGAGTGCCGACCAGCCGTGCAGTACCGGCGCGAACGGCCTCGGGCCGCTCGGTGGTTTCGCGCGTGACGAGCACCGGCTTGCCGAGCGCGGGGCCCTCCTCCTGAATTCCCCCCGAGTCGGTGACGATCAGGTAGGACCTCGACATGAGAAAGACAAACGGCAAGTAGTCCTGAGGCTCGATCAGATGGACATTGGGCTGGTCGGTGAGAATCGCATAGACGGGGTCGCGCACGTTCGGATTCAAGTGAACCGGATAGACGAGTTGGACGTCGTCATGCATTTGCGCGACGTGCTTGAGGGCCTCGCAGAAATGCTTGAAGGGCTCGCCGAAGCTTTCGCGGCGGTGCCCTGTCACGAGGATCAACCGCCGCGATTCATCGAGAAACGGATAGCGGGCGGCGATGCGCTGCGTGAGCGCGGGATCGTTGTCGAGCTTGTGCTTGACCTGATGCAATGCGTCGATCACGGTATTGCCCGTCAGCACCACCTGCGCCGCGGGCGCGCCTTCGCTGAGCAGGTTGTGTACGGCCTGCTCGGTGGGCGCGAAAAGCCACGACGCGACGGCGTCTGTCACACGGCGATTCAGCTCTTCCGGCCATGGCGACCAGACGTTGCCCGTACGAAGCCCCGCCTCCACGTGTCCGACGGGAATGTACCGATAAAACGCGGCGAGGCTGGCAGCCAGCGTCGTCGTCGTGTCGCCGTGTACGAGCACCGCGTCTGGCTGCCAGCGGTCGTACACGTCGCCGATCGACTGCAGGATGCCCGAGGTCAAATCACCGAGCGTCTGCCCGTCGCGCATCATGTTCAGATCGAAATCCGGCACGATGCCGAACAGGTCGAGCACCTGGTCGAGCATCTGACGATGTTGAGCCGTTACACAAACTCTTGCATCGAAATCCGCGCGCGCCGCGAGTACATGAACGAGAGGCGCCATCTTGATCGCTTCAGGCCTCGTTCCGAACACCGTCAATACTTTCTTCATTTCATCCCCCGCCGAACGCACGATGCACGCCGCGTCGCGTTGTGCCGTTACGAATTCGCTGCAGTCAGGTCGTACGATAGCGTCGGGGCAACGCCCGGTCTGTGGGGCGACCCTCACAGTTTGCGCGCCCGACGAGCGCGCAAACGCCAACGCATGCGTAGCCGGAGGGCAACCCGGGTTTCGTCGTTGGTCGGTCGGCAAGCGGAAGACATGAGGGGGCGGGCGATAAGCGCCTCGCATGCGGCCCCTTGCACGCTGCGCAGGGGCTGGATCGGCGCGGCAGGCCCGTTCGATGCAACCGACATTTCACGTCGGCCCGAAGCGTCGCGGCGCAACGCCTTTTAGTATCTCTCCATGAACACGCCCACACCCCACTTCACGCCAGCGCTCGCACGGCTTCTTTGCACCGTGAGCGTCGCGTTCGTCGTCACACAACTCGACGTCACGATCGTCAATATTGCGCTGCCAAGCATCAGCGCGCAGTTGCGCGCGCCCGTTTCCAGTCTTCAATGGATCGTCGACGCCTATACGCTCGCATTCGCCGTGCTGATGCTTTCGGCCGGCGTACTGGGCGACCGCTTCGGCCCGCGGCGCGTATTCGCCGCCGGCATCGCACTATTCGCGTTGTCCTCGCTCGCTTGCGGGCTGGCGCCATCCGCTTTGACGCTCATCGCCGCTCGTGCCGTGCAGGGTGCAAGCGCCGCCGCCATGCTGCCGAATTCGCTCGCGCTGCTCAACCGCGCGTGCAGCCACGACCCGAGACTCAGAGCCCGCGCAGTCGGCCTGTGGACGGCTTCTGGCGCCGTGTCGATCGCAGCCGGACCGGTACTCGGCGGCTTGCTGATCGCCGCGTTCGGCTGGCGCAGCATTTTTCTCGTCAACCTGCCGATCTGCCTGGCCGGCCTGGTCGCGGCCTTCGCGTGGGTACCGCGCAGCCATGACGAGGCCGCGCACACGCCGGACCGATCGAAACCCGGTATCGATGTGCCCGGTCAGTGCCTCGCCATCGTGGCGCTGACAGCGTTCACCGCGGCCGTCATCGAAATGCGGCCACTTGGCCTGGGGCACCCGTTCGTCGTCATGGGGTTCGCCTTCTCCGTGCTCGCTACCGTCGCTTTCGTCGGCGTCGAAGCGAAGAGCCGCGCTCCGATGCTGCCGCTCGCGCTGCTGCGCGATACGACGTTCAGCGCTGCGGTGCTCTTCGGCGTATGCGTGAACATGGCGTACTACGGAACCGTCTTCATCCTGAGCCTGTATTTGCAGCGCGTGCGCGGCGACACGCCGCTTCAGGCCGGGCTGGCGTTCCTGCCATTGACGGGCGGGTTTCTCGTTTCGAACGTGGTCAGTGGATGGGTGGTCGCCCGCAGCGGTCCGCGGCTGCCGATGACGGTCGGAGCAGCGATCGGCGCCGTAGGCTACGGCTTGCTGCACATGGCGGGCCACGATACGCCCTTGCTTGCGCTACTCGTGCCGTTTCTGCTGATTCCGGCGGGCATGGGGCTCGCGGTACCGGCCATGACGACAGCCGTCCTGGCCTCGGTCGAGCCGAGTCGCGCCGCCACGGCATCGGCACTGCTCAACACGGCACGGCAGGCAGGTGGCGCCGTGGGCGTGGCCGCGTTCGGCGCGCTCGCCGGCAGTTCGGGAGCGGCCGGCGTGGTGACCGGCCTGCAGGCTTCGTCCGCCATCGCGGCGGGGCTGCTCGCCGCCGGCCTCGCACTGAGCCGCCTTGTTCACCCGGAATCGCACGCGGGCAAGCGCCCCGACCGTTCGCCGACACGGCAGACGGAGCAGGCAGGGCGGACGGCTCGCGCCGATTCCTCCGAGTAACGGAAGACGGCACACCGCCTCACAGTTTCGCGGTCTGGACGGTACCCGTGTCGAGCGCGCGCTCGATCAACCCCTCTTCGCGCGCCTTGCGGATCGCGTCCGCGATGAGCTGCGCCGGAGGCGCCATTTCGGCCTTCAGCGCGCCGAGCAGCCCTCCGGTGTCGAATACAACCAGCGTTTCCGCGGAATCGTCGCGACTGATGATGACGCGGTGCACCGATTCCCCTTCGCCCAGACTTGCGCAAAACTGCATCGCCTGGCCGCCAATCGTTTGTTGAAAACTCTCTATCATTGCAACGCCCTCCGGCACGGCGCCTGAGCGCCGACCCGGAACGATGCAGCAAGAAACGTGCGCGTGCGGCGTGCCGCGCGATGTCAGAGCAAATGCCGCTTCGGCGTGCGCGCGGCATCGACGCTCATGCCGCCCGCACCTGTGACGAACAACAGCAGGAAGCCGCCGGCAATACCCACGTTCTTCCAGAAGTGAATGACCATGTCATGCTGGATCGTCGGATCCGTCACGTTCCAGAAGTCATGGCCGAGCACCGCTGTGGCGATCGTATAGGCCGCCATCACCAGTGCGAGCGGACGGGTAAGGAAGCCGACTACGAGCAAGACGCCCCCGAGCACTTCTATCGCCGTTGCAATCGGCGCGCCGATCTGGACGAATGGCACACCCTTCGCCTGCAGGTAGCTGACGAAGCCCGAATAACCGAGCAGCTTCATCACGCCACTCCACAAAAACAGCACCGCCAGCGCAAAACGAGCGATGAGAATGACGCCGGAATCGACGGGACGCGTCATGAATACCTTCCTCCTTGTTTCGATCGAAATAAAATCGATACGATCGCCGGCCGGCGCGCGCATCGATGGTCAGCATATGCGTTGACCCCTTGTTTTCCAAGGCTCAACGATACTTCGACCGGGAAACGGGGAAGAAGTGCAAACGCGTGCAGGATGTGCAAGGTCGCTTGCGCGACCTTGCATCCCATGCGTTCAGGCGGCTTGCTGAGGCCTGGGGGCTCCGCCGCCCGACGGGTCGGCCGCTACGCCGTCGACAACGCCGAGGTGGCGGATGACGGGGGCCTCCGGCCGCAGGCCAACGGAGTTGAGCAAGCGATAGAGCGTCGCGCGCGACACGCCAAGCTCGGCAGCGGCGCTCGACAGACTATAGGCGTGCCGCGCCAATGCATCGCGCACCGCGGCGCGTTCCGCCTCGCAGCGCACCTCGGCGAGCGTGCGTCCGCGCTGGTGCCCCGCATCGGGCAGCCCCAGATCCGCCGCCGTAATGAACCGGCCTTCGGCCATGACCACGGCACGCCTCACGCAGTTGATCAGTTCGCGCACGTTGCCGGGCCAGGGGTAATTGAACATCGCCGCAATGGCGTCGCTCGAGAAGCCGCGAATCTTCCGGGCGCCGTCGTTTTTGTGCAGCTCGAGCGCATGGTAGGCCAGCAGCTTGATATCGTGCCCACGCTGGCGCAGCGGCGGCTCGTCGAAACGCAACACGCAAAGCCGGTGAAACAGGTCCGCGCGGAAACGCCCCGCGTCGATCGCCTGCATCAGGTCGACGTGCGTTGCGGAGACGATCCGCGCATCGATCTTGATCGACGCCGTGCCCCCGAGCCGCTCGATCGTGGCTTCTTGCAGAAAGCGCAGCAGTACGGCCTGGCATTCGTGCGGCATATCGCCGATTTCGTCGAGAAAGAGCGTGCCGCCGGAGGCGGCTTCGATCCGTCCGATCTTTCGCTGCAAGGCGCCGGTAAACGCACCCCGCTCGTGACCGAACAGTTCCGATTGCAGCAGGGACGGCGGAATTGCCGCGCAATTGATCGCGACGAATGGCTGACCGGCTCGCGCCGAACGCTCGTGAATGGCCCGCGCCGTCAACTCCTTACCGGTGCCGGATTCGCCCGCGATGAACACGGGCGCGCCCGTGCGCGCGCATTTCTCGACGCCACGGTAAAGCTGTTGCATCGGCTCGCTCGTACCGATCATCATGCAGCAGCCTTGCACGGGTGGGGGCGGCGCCGCCTTTTCGCGCAATTCGGACAGCCCATACGCGTGGCCCAGTACCACGGCCAACCGCTCTTCCGCGCACGGCATCGTAACGTAATCGAAGCAATAATCGACGATGAAACGCTGCACGGCGGGTTTGTCGGCCTGCCCGCGCTGAACGAGCGCAACCCAGGTCGCCTCCGTGTGCGAAACGCTTGCTTCCAGTTCGGCCAATTGCTGCTCGGTGCATTCCTGCGGCAACGCCACGACGCCCACACGAATGGCGCCCCGTTCGAGCAGGCGTTCGACCTGCTGAGCGGTCTTCGCGTGCACGACCTGCCACTTGGCCGCAACGAGGCCATCGACGTATGAAGAATCCGGCTTGAGCGAAACAAAAAGAACGGTGCGCTCCGCCTGCAGCGGGTTCGAAGCGTGATGGGTCATGGTCCAGCCCCCCGTGTCGATACGCGTGTGCCTGTGTCGGCACCACGATAAGCGGTCCGCATCGACGCAAATTTGATTTCGATCAGTCCCGGGACGAGCCGCTTTTGCGCTATTCCAGCTTGACGGAAATCACATTATGGCGAGCCATCTGCCGTGACTCTGCCCATTTCGTCCCGCCATGATTGAACGGGACGTCCGATTTACACAACCGACAGCAGCCAGCCCGGCCAACGCCGACCCGGCTAAACCCGCGGTTGTGCCTTCCCTAGCCTCGGAATGATTATTCTTCACGCGCTTTGGCGTCGCCACGAAGCGGTTTGCGCCCGCAGATGATACCGCGCGTTTCAAACATGCATGCACTGCAACATAGACGAGACGACACGGAATTACCATAAGAAAAAATACGACTCCGGTTAAATACTGAGTATCTGTTGCCCCGGAGCGACGAAGCACGCCGCGTCATACGCTTGTAATCGGAACTTTTTACGGCCTGCGGCCCACAGTCTCCTGCCAAACCCGTGGGCACAACGCCCGCGCCGGCGCCGCGGAGTATATGACCTGGCAATTAAATGATTTCGGAATTCGCCCGTGGCCGCGCTCCCGGAGCTCGAAGACGATAACTGGGCGAACGGTCATGCTAATCCCGGCCGGCGCGACCGCCTGTAATTATTAAAACACTCGGCATTCGCGTCGGGAGCGAGCGGTTCAGCATCATCGATGCAAGTACGACATCGCGCGGGGCGAATAATGTTTCGGGCGGCGCTGCAATTAATTGCGCCATCAATTAAATTGCTGCACTGCCAAAGTTCTCGGAAAGAACCGTCCCATTGTCTGACGGGGCGGCGTTCCTATCGCCCTGCTGCTCGCAGGCGGGGAGCGACCGTGCGCCGCGCATGGTCCGCCCGCTGGCCGAGCTCGGCTCGCCCCCCGACACGCGTCAGCGGCAAGGTAGTGATTTTCTTTCTCGCCTGGTAGCGGCGGCGGACCAGATATACGGGGCGTTCCTTCGTCTCGTGATAAATCCGCCCGACATATTCGCCGACGATGCCCACACCGACGAGCTCGATGCCGCCGAGAAACAGCAACACCGAGAGCAGCGAGGCATAGCCGGGCACCGGGTTGCCAAACAGGAGCGTGCGGCCGATGATGAACGACCCATAGCCGAATGCGAGCACCGCGATCGCGAGCCCGATGTAAGTCCAGCTGCGCAGCGGCACTGTGCTGAAACTCGTAATGCCTTCCAGCGCGAAATTCCAGAGCCGCCAGCCGGAAAACTTGGATCTACCCGCGCTACGGGCCTCGCGCTCGTACTCGACGATGACCGTCTTGAAGCCCACCCAGGCGAAAAGCCCCTTCATGAAGCGCCGGCGCTCCGGCAGGCTGCGCAGCGCATTGACGACGGCACGGTCCATCAGCCGGAAATCGCCCACGTTTTCCGGCAGCTTCACCTCGGACAGTGCGTTGTGCACGCGATAATAGAGCCGGGCCGTGACGCGCTTGGCGAACGTATCGCAAGCGCGGCTCGCACGCTTGGCAGCGACAACCTCGGCCCCGTCGAGCCAATGCCGAACCATCGTCGGGATCAGGATCGGCGGGTCCTGCAGGTCCGCATCGATCGGGATGACCGCATCGCCGAGGGCTTCGTCGAGCCCTGCCGTAAGCGCCGCTTCCTTGCCGAAGTTGCGCGTCAGATCGATTACGCGCACGCGGGCGTCGCGTGCGGCGGCGCTCACGAGTTTGTCGAGCGTAGCGTCTGTGCTGCCGTCGTTGATGCAGACGATCTCGAACCGGATGGACGGCACGGCTTCGAGCACGGGAACGATCGTGGCAAAGAACATCTCGATCGCCGGCTCTTCGTTGAAGCACGGTACGATCAGCGAGATCAACGGTTTAGTCGTGCGTGCGGACATGATGCCCCCGAAAAACTTTTATTGAGTACGCGGCCGGCGAGCGGGCACACGTTACGGGGCGCTCGCTCGCCGCCCTGCGATTACCGTTGCCCGAGCAGATCACCCCAGCGCCTGAACTCGCACCGATCGAGCGCGATCCGCCGGACGAGCCATGCGAGCGTCGCGGCCGAAACCAGCGGCATGAACTGGACATGAATACGCGTGACGACGAGGATGCCTGCAAACGGCAACAGCCAAAGCAGAACCAGCCACTCGCGCTCGCCGGCACGCCAGCCTTGCTCGAGGCCATGCCGACACATCCAGGCGATCAGCACGCCGTACCAGGCAAGGTCGTAGTCGTAGAGATACGGGCTCACCATGAGGCTCGCGCAAACGAGCGTCGCCGCGCGCAACGCGTGCGAGGCATGCCGCAGCCACGCGTAACAGACCGCCGCGGCGGCCGCCAGCGCGCTCGCCGCCTGCACGGCATAGGCGAGCGTCGTGGGCCCATGAGCCAGCTTCACCATCGAAAACATCGACGGAATCCGCGCGAGCGCCGCCTGCCCCGTCTCCACGAAGCCAGCGGCCATATTCATGTTCGCGAGAAACGCTTCGAGCGTGCCGAAACCGAATGCGAGTACCGAGGCCGCCAGCATCGACAGCGAGATCGCCGAGAACGAAGCCAGCGTGCGCCATGAGCGCGAGCAAAGCAGCGCGAGCGGAACCAGCACGGCCAACTGCGGCTTCATCGAAAGCAAGCCGAGGCAGAGCCCGGCCAGCACCGGCCGGCGCGGCAGCAGCGAAAGGCCGAAAGCGATCAGTGATGCTGTCAGCAGTCCGTTTTGCCCCGCCGCGATGGCAAGCGCGGCGCCCGGGAATGCCGCCGCGACGAAAACGGCTTCCCTGACAGGAACAATGCGGTGCATCGCCTTCATGAAAAGCAGATAGGTGGCGCAAAGAAACGCAGCGGCCGCGATCTTCCACGGCACGAGTGCAAACGGTAGAACGAAAAGCAGAAAGGTCGGCGGGTAAAGCCATGGGAGGATGCCGACCGAATGCTGGATCGTCGCACTCTCGAGCTTTTCGAGGATGGCGAGGTTGTAGGCGTCGACGGCCTGACCGTGCAGCGCGAGATGCGACGCGCTCCAGAACGGCAGAAAGTCGAGCGCCAGCGGACTCATGTATCCATGAGGATTCCAGATCGCCTTGTAGAAATAGATCGCGAGCCACAGGACGTAGCATACGAGCGCGCCGATCGAATAGAAGCGCAGCCGTTCGCCGGTCGCCCAATGCGGCCGCCGCCTCAGCGCACGCAGCCTCGCTGCGAGCAGCGCCATGGCCGCGCCCGGCTCGCCGAGCCTCTGGGCTTTCATGGCCGCGCTCCGTCAGCCGCGAAGCGCGTTCTCCGCAGGACGACCAGCATCATGGCCAGCAGCACGAGCGGGCCGATCTGCGGCGCCAGCATGACCCGGTTCAGATGTTCGTAGATCGGCAGTAGCCACGCTGCGGCCAGCACCGCCTGCTCTCCCCGCAGCCAGCCGTCCTCGAACGCGAGAGCGGTAAGGCATGCGAGCGCAATGCCCATCCATACCAGCTCGTAATGCCACGCGTAGGGCGTGGCAAGCAGCGCGGCCACGGCGAGGATCGCGCCGCGCAGCCGCAGATCGTCGGACCGGCGCCAGACTCGGCACGCCGCGCAGATCGCGACCGTGGCGACGAACGCATGCGCCAGATACGCTGCGACCACCGGCATCCCCGCGAGGCGAAATGCCGCGAAAGCCGTGGGCGACGAGAGCCAGAAGTGCTGCCCGTGCTCGACGAGTGCACTGCGCAGCACATCCGCATTCGCAAGGAAGCGAGGAACGGACGCAGGACCTGCTATCGCAACGCCCACAGCCGACACCGCGAGGGCGCCGGCAGCCGCGGCGGCCAGTGTCTTGTAAGCGCGAGCCGCAACGAGCACGAACGGAAACACGATTGCCAGTTGCGGCTTGATCGCCAGCACCCCAATCAACAAGCCGGCACGAACCGGCTTGTTGTCGAGCAGGCCAAGCGCGAATCCGGCAATTGCTGCCGTCAGGAGCGAATTCTGTCCGACCAGCGCCGTAATGAACACGCACGGCGCAGCTGCAATGACGACCGCGCCGAGTCGCGGCGTGTCCATCGAAGCGGAAAGATTCGATACGCGCAACGTCGCCAATACGTAAAGCGCGACACTTACGCCGGTAAACACCAGATACGCCACGCCGTACGACAGCCAGGCCAATGGTGCAATGACGAGCAGCGATGCGGGCGGATAAAGCCACGGTAAAGGATGGGCATCGGCGAACGCGCCGAATACTGTGGCGTCCGCATGTGCCAAGGCAAGATGATCGTAGACCTGCAGCGGCGAGCCGTGCTGCAGCAGATACGACGCAATCCAGAATATCTGGAAGTCGGCGCCCGGTCGCCCAGCATCCGCCAGCGTGAACCCGTGCGACGTCCAGGCCCACGCTACGAGAAACGCGAGGTATGAAACGACAATCGTCACACTCGCCGCCACCAGCCGCCGCGGCGTTACGAAATCCCACGGGCAGCTCATGGCGCTGCCCGCCCCCCGATTCAAGAGATACATGTCGACACCCCATTTTCGCGGCCGATCGATTCCGGTCCTTCGGCCTTATCGTTAATCGTTGTATTCGTGCTCTGCGCCAATGCGTTGCATACGACGTCACATTGCACAAGCCCATTGTTGAAATAAACCGGCGCAGGATTCAAGTCGGTTTTCTCCCCCCGGCGGCGGATAAATGCGCGCGGACGTGCGGCGTCGAACACATCGTTATTTGCCGGCCAAGCCCCCTCCGAACGCGTGTATCAGGAATGAAACGCAAGCCTTCACGCACGGAGTGTCGAGCGCGGATTTTCGGCTGAAATGTGCGACACCGCCGACGGATGGCCAAGTCGCCCAACCTCAAGTGGAAACGGCGCGCACGGTGAGGTGGATCGGTTCCACCGAGACCGCGCGGCGAATGCCTGCCGTCTCAATCCTGCGACAGATTCGGCGAAAACCGCCACGCCGCGAGCGGGGCAGCCGAAGAGGTCCCTTATGCGGCAAGGCTTCCCGCACCATTGGCATATCGCTTGCGAAATGGTCCGCACGGAAAGTCGACGCAGCAACAGGCGGCCAGCCATACCGATCGCTGGACGAGGGCCGGCAGAGATGGCATCCGCTGTTGCTCATGGGGGGGCCTCCGGCGCGCTCCGCCGCCAGACAGTCAGGCGGCGGGGGCGTCGGAGGACGATAAGCGAAGCGACGACTTGCCGTGGCGCCACGGTGACATCCGCGGCGCCGGGACCACGCATGATAAGCCGGGGGGCTTAAGATGAAAAACAACACGTCGACACGGCACCTTCTCCGCCACTCAGGCATGACCGCCGATCCGAACGAGTGCTTCGCATTTACGTCGCGCTCGTGCGAACTGCGCCTGCCTCACGCCCCAATAGCATCCCGGCATTGTCCGTTGCGCAGATACGCGGCGATAGCCGCCCTGCGCCCGGCATTCCGTTCTTCGCGTATCTGAATACGCCGACGTTCGGAGCGCCGCGTCGGCAGCCAAGACGCAGTTCGACTTCTTGCAGTGCCCCGCAGCTTCGGCTGCATGGTAGTCCACGCCCGAAACCGTTCGGTCAGGGCTTTTATTTAGTCATCCTAACGGAGATATCGAAATGCAAAGACTCATTGCACACGTCAAGCGGTTCGCGCGTGAAGACGAAGGCGCCACGATGGTCGAATACGGCTTGATGGTGGCACTTATCGCCATCGTTTGTATCACGGCGGTGACCAGTATCGGCACCAATCTCAATCTGGTGTTCAGCGACATCGCGGCCAAGCTCTGATATCGGAAGGCGGGCGAAGCGGCACCTTACCTTCGCCCGCGATCTGAATTCGTTCACCGCAGTAGTGGTACTCACCCATATCAAGGAGTCGATCATGACCGCAGATCTCATGCAAATGGCAAAACGCAACATCTCGCGCTATCTGGCATCCGCAGCCGAAGGCGCAAAAACGCTCGTGCGCGACGAACAGGGCGCGACGATGGTCGAGTATGGATTGATGGTGGCGTTGATCGCCATTGTCTGCATCACCGCGGTGACCAACATCGGCACGGACCTCAATCTGGTGTTCAGCGATATCGCAGCCAGCCTCTGATACGTGGGCATCGAACGATTCGTTCGCCCAGCATCGGTCCGTCGTCACGCATTGAAAAACGCGCGCACCGCCCGAGCGGTGCCGCACAAACCGTCAAAGTCTCATCGGGGAAATCAGAATGCGGCCGCCAATCTCGTTCCTGTCGCGCCTGCTGCGTGAAGAGCGCGGCGCCACGCTCGTCGAATACGCGCTGATGGTCGCACTGATCGCGCTGGTGGCCTTCGGGAGCACCGTCGCCTTCGGCACGTCGCTGCAAGCGCTCTATCAGAACATCCTCGACGACATCGTCGCCGCATTGCCTTGACCCGACACGAGCCCGAACGAGGTGCCCCATGTTGCTGCCCGCACTCCCTCCCCAGCCGATTCCGCTTTGCGTCAGTGTGCTGGCCATCGCTGCCGCGAGCACGGACCTCGCCGCGCGCCGCATCCCGAATCCGCTGATCGTGCTCGGCCTCGCGGCCGCGCTCGCCGTGCGCCTCTGGCTCGAAGGCACGCTGCTCGGCGCCGGGCACTGGCTGGCAGGCGCATTGACGGGTTTTGCGCTGCTTATTCCACTTTATTTCATGCGTGGAACCTCGGCCGGCGACGTAAAGCTGCTGATGGCCATCGGCGCGTGGGTCGGGCCCGCCATGGTGGTCGAAATCACGCTCGCCGCGTTCGTCGTGGGCGGGATCTGGTCCATCGCCTTCATCGCGCGCGGCGGTCACACCGCACAGGTCCTCGCGAATCTGCGGCGGATGATACCGGGCCTCTCGCGCGCGGCTTACGCGAACGCTTCGGCATCCGATAGCAAGCGCGCATCGGTCGGCTCCATGCCCTACGGCGTCGCAATTGCGGCCGGCACCATCGGCATGCTGTTCGCCGCCGTGTAACGAAGCATGCAAACCACCGGCGCCGAACCGAAAGCTACGGACCGCAACACGGGAGACCGAACATGAGCGAATGCAATATCGAAGCAAGCGAGGGCTCGCAGATCACCGATCCGACGCCCAGCGTCACGACGCCCGAGCGCCGTGGGCATGCGCGATCGCAGGCAAGCGCGCCGCGCTCGATCGAGGAGACGGGCCTGCCCGCCATTTTCATCGGGCGGCTCGTGCTCAAGTCGACCTGGTTGAACGGCAAATCGAGCTTCGCCGACTTGTCGAGCCGGCACTGCTTGTCGGTCGCCGTACTCGAGGACATCCTGGCTTTCCTCGTGCGCGAACGTCTTGCGGAAATTACTCATCGTGGCGCGACGGACATCGACGTGCATTTCCGCCTCACCGAAGCGGGCCGCATCGTCGCGAAGGAAGCCATGGAACGGTGCAGCTATTGCGGCCCCGCCCCCGTTTCCTATCAGCAATATGTGTACGCCGTCGAGCAGCACTCCGTGCGCCGCCAGCGCATCAGGCAGCAGCAGGTACAGGAGAAGTTCGCCGGCCTGTGCATCGATTCGTCGCTACTCGATGCCGCCGCGGCTTCGCTCAACGCCGGCAAGCCGCTGATGCTCTACGGCCCGGCCGGCAGCGGCAAGACCTTCATTGCCGAGCGGCTCGGCCAGCTGCTGCAAGGCGACGTGCCCGTCCCGTACGCAATTTACGTCGGCGGCGAAATCGTGCAGCTCTACGATCCGCTTTTGCATCACGACGCGCAGGATGCCGAAACGCTCATCGCCGACAAACGCTGGCGCCTGTGCCGCCGCCCAGTCGTGCTCTCTGGCGGCGAACTCACGCTCGATGCGCTCGACCTGCGTTACGACCCTGCCGCCGGCTTCTATCAAGCGCCGCCGCATATGAAAGCCAATATGGGCCTTTACGTCGTCGACGACCTCGGCCGCCAGCGCGTGGACGCGCAAGCGCTCCTCAACCGCTGGATCATGCCGCTCGATCGCAGCGTCGATCTCTTCACGCTGCAATCGGGCATGCGCTTTTCGGCCCCCTTCGACGTGTGGCCGGTCTTCTCGACGAATCTCGATCCAGCCGCGATCGGCGACGAAGCGTTCCTGCGCCGGCTCGGCTCCAAGCTCTTCGTCGGCCCGATGGCGATCGACCACTACCACGCCGTCTTCGATGCCTGCAGCACTTCGTTCGGGCTCCATACGACCGACGCCGCGTTCGCGTATCTGCTCGACGAACTGCACGGCGCGAGCGGCAAGCCATTGATGGCCTGCTACCCGCGCGATTTGCTGAGCCTCGTCAGCGCCTCGGCCGAGTATCGGAACACACCGCGCGAAGTGACCCCGCAGGCGTTGCTCGAAGCGTGGCACGCCTACTTCGGCTCGAACGCCCAATTGGGCGGTACTCACCCGTTCACGTCCTCCGCCCGGAAAGCGGGCAGACGGCTTGCCGCCGGCTAAGCAGCCGGTATTTCACGATTCGTTAGGAGTCCTACCATGAAAAGCAGTCGCGCTCTCATCATGCTGGCGACAGCCATGCTGGCCGGCCTCGCGGCCGTCGTATTCGCCTCGCGCTGGCTCATGAACACGTCGTCGGCAGCCGTGACGCCCGTGGCCGTGGCCGTCGACGACATCAATCTCGGCCAACCGCTCAACACGAACCTGATTCGCGTCGTCAACTGGCCGACGGGCAGCGTGCCGCCCGGCACCTTCTCCGATCCGAAGTTGCTGCAAGGCCGTGTCGTCAAATCGAGTCTCACGCGCGGCGAGCCGGTGCTCGAATCGAAGCTCTCGCCGGCAGGCACGAAAGGCGGACTTTCCGCCGTCATCAACAAGGGCGACCGCGCCATCACCGTGCGCGTGAACGATGTGGTCGGCGTGGCGGGGTTCGCTCTGCCGGGGAACTACGTCGACGTCATCGTCAACACGCAGGCGCCGGGCTCCACCAACGATCAACACAGCATTTCCAAGATCGTGCTCGAAAAGATCCTGGTGCTCGCCGTCGCTCAGCAGGTAAGCCGAGACGACACTCAGCCGAAGGTGGTCAACGCGGTCACGCTCGAGGTCTCGCCCGACCAGGCCGAGAAGCTCGACTTGGCGCGCAGTGTCGGCACGCTTTCGCTCGTGCTGCGCAATCAGGTGGATACGGCGTCGCTCGAAACGAAGGGCGCAACCAAAACGACGCTGCTCGGCCAGCCGGCCGCACCTGTGGCCGCCTCGGCGCCCGCGGCCGCGCCGGCCAAACCGAAGCGCGTTCACTACGCGGCCGCGCCGCGTGCCGAGGCGAAGCGCGACTGCGTGGGCGTGCTGTCGGGCATCTCGGGCGGCATGGAATGTTTCTAGTGTCGGCGTGACCGAGCAAACGAATCGAACGTTTCATTCGCGCGGTCCGAACAAGACGGCATCAAGGATGGACGAAGTACAGGCATCACAACCCGGGGGGGCAACAAATGAACACCGAATCGAAATCAATTTCACAGCGCGCGCCGCGACGCGGCCTGCGCAACAGCGCGCTGGTCGCGGCCCTGGTGGCAGCGGGCCTCGCCAGCGCCGCGCCGGGCCATGCGCAGGACCTGAGAGGCGCGGCCGTGCCGGCGGCCGTCAAAGCAGGCGCGCCCATGCAGATGACAATCAGCATGGCGCCTGTGCCCGCCGCGGCCGCCGCGGCAGCCGCAGCGCAGTCGGCCGCACTGCGCGGGCCCAACTGCAAGGGCGACGTCAGCGCGCAAAGCAACGTCGAGGTGCCCGTCGGCAAGTCGACCCTCGTACAGCTCGCCGAACCGACGCGCAACCGCACCGTCGGCAATCCGGCGGTGGTCATGGCCACGCTCGTATCGCCGCGCACGCTTTATCTCGTGGGCATGTCTGTCGGCACGACGAACATGATCGTGCAAGGCGCGAGCGGCAATTGCCAGGTCATCGACGTCATCGTCGGCATCGACTCGAACGGCCTGCAGCAATCGCTGATGCAATTGATGCCCGAGGAGCGCGGCATTCGCGTATCCACGGCCGCGGGCAATCTCGTCCTCGGCGGGCACGTGACGAGCGCGCAGGCAGCGCAACAAGCGATGGAAATCGCGCGCGCCTATGCGAACAGCCAGCCGAGCCAGACCTCGCAATCGAGCACGTCGAATCCGGGAGGCGGCGCCGGCAGCGTGAGCGAGCAATTCTCGAGCACGAGTGCAGGCTCGAACATCATCAATATGATGACGGTCGATTCGCCGCAGCAGGTCATGCTCGAGGTCAAGGTGGCCGAGGTATCGAAAACGCTCATCGATCAGCTCGGCTCGTCGCTGAACCTGCAGGGCGGATTCGGCTCCTGGACGGGGGCGCTCGTCAGCAGCCTGCTCACCGGTGCGCAGACCATCATCGCCGGCGCCAAGTCGAACAAGCTCCCGCTCTCGGCGGCCATCGACGCGCAAAAGACAGACGAACTGACGAAGATTCTCGCCGAGCCAAACCTCGTCACGATCAGCGGGCAGGAAGCGTCGTTCCTCGCCGGCGGGAAAGTCTTCATCCCCGTGCCGCAGAGCAATACCACGGGCAGCATGACGATCACGCTGCAGGAGGAAGAGTTCGGCGTGGGCCTCAAGTTCACCCCGACCGTGCTCGCCAACGGGCGGATCAACCTCAAGGTCGCCCCGGAGGTATCGCAGCTCTCCCCCACCGGCGTGACCGTGAGCGCGACGGGCGCGAACACGTCCGCGATCCTGCCGCTCATCACGACGCGGCGAGCCTCGACGACGGTGCAAATGAACGACGGCGAATCGTTCGCGATCGGTGGGCTCATCAGCAACAACATCACCGGCGCGCTCAAGGCATTCCCGGGGCTCGGCGAGTTGCCCGTCATCGGCACGCTGCTGCGCAGCACCTCGTTCCAGCAAGACCGCACGGAACTGGTCTTCATCGTCACGCCGCACCTCGTCAAGCCTCTGCCGGCCGGCGGCTATCCGCTGCCGACCGATAGCTTCACGCGCGCGAACGAACTCGATGTCTATGCCACCGGCAACATGGAAGGCCGCGGAGCGGCGCGGCCGAACTCGCGCGCGCCGGGCAATGCAGCCACCCAGCCGCCCGCCCGACTGCCCGCGCCGTCGGTGCCGCAATCGAACGCGCCCGCAACCGATGCGGCGCCTCCCCCGCGTATGCCGGCCACACCCGTCGAGACGACGCACGAACCGAAAGACCCGTCGCGCGAAGCCCCGGCGCCCGCCGTGGCAACGCCGGTGCCGGACGTACCGAGCGCCACCGTCACGCCGCTGCCCGCGGCGCAACCCGTACCCGAGAGGCAAACGGCGGCGCCCACACCGGCGGCTCCCGACCCGCAGGCCGAACGCGTGGCCCGCATCGAGGCAGCGGCAATGCGTATCGCCGCGCGCGAAAACCGGCCCAACCCGATCTGGGGCTCCGCCAACGATCCGATCCGTCAGTGACGCGATATCGAAAGGGAATCATCATGAAACGCCAACACATTCATTATCTGCGGCGCACGCTCGCCCTCGCCCCGATCTGCGCCGCGCTGGGCGGCTGCATGACGAGCACGCCGATCTGGGACGCGCACTTCGGCGAAGCGGTCAGGGCGGTGACCGCTTCGCAGGTCATCGATCCGCAAGCGGCCGAGCGCAACCCATCGAAGCCCGGCATGGACGGCACGGCTGCGGTATCGGCCATGCGGACCTACGACAAGTCGTTCGTGGCACCTGGCCGCACCGCCAATCCGTTCGTCATCGGCATCGGCACGGGCAGCGGCACGGGCTCGAGCGGTCAATAACGTGCAAGCACGCGGAGGGGATCATGCGTCGCAACACTCTGTCGCATTCGCGCATGAAGGCGCGCCGCAACGAGCGGGGCGCCATCGCGATCATGGTGGCGCTGGCGATCGTCGCGCTTATCGGGTTCGTCGGGCTCGCACTCGATCTCGGCAAGCTCTACGTCGTCAAAAGCGAGTTGCAAAACAGTGCCGATTCCTGCGCGCTGGCCGCGGCACGCGATTTGACGGGCGCGACGATCGACCTCTCCGTGCCCGAGGCGGCCGGCATTACCGCCGGCCATCTCAACTACGCGTTCTTCCAGGACTCGCCGGTGCAACTGCAGACCGACAGCAACGTCCTCTTCAGCGATTCGCTGACCAACGCGTTTCTGCCGAAAAGCGCGGTCACGTCGCCATCGACGATCAAGTACGTCAAGTGCACGACGTCGCTCGCCAATATCCCGAACTGGTTCATGCAGGTGCTGAACATGTTGCCGGGTGCCTCGGTTGCGAACGCCGCCGTCTCCGCATTCGCCGTGGCGACGATCAGCCCGGCGCAAACGACTTGTGCGATTCCCGTGTTCATCTGCAAGGCAGGCACGCAGGTGAACCCTCCGATCGCTGGGCAGAGCTATGCCGTTGGCGACTGGATCGGCTCGAAAGACGGCTCGCCGCCCTCCTATGGCCCCGGCAATTTCGGCTGGGCCGCACTCGACGGCAGCAACAGCGCCGTAGCCGTGCGCAACCAGCTGACGGGCAACTATTGCAGCCTTCCGGCGACCGGATCGAGCGTCGGCACGCCGGGCAACAAGATGACGGACTCGGGCGCATGGAATACGAGGTTCGGCATCTACCAAAACCCCTACGATCAAGCGAGCGGCACGCCCGATTTCACGGGATGGACTTACAACCCGACCACCTGGTTGCCTGGACGCGACGCCTACAGCAACTTCGTGACGAAGCGGGCGGCGTTTGCGGGCTACCAGGGCGATGCAACCACGCAGATCACCACGGCCGGCTCGTCGTCGTCGACCGTCTACACGGCGGGCGCCGATCGCCGGCTCGCGCTGGCGCCCGAGGTCGATTGCACGCTGCTGCTTTCGGGCCACTCCGCGCCGATCCTCTGGTGGGATTGCGTGCTCATGCTCGACCCGATGGAAAAAGGCGGCAATCCGGGCCCCGTGCACCTCGAATACCGCGGCAAGTCCACCGATGCATCCGTGCCATGCGCGACGCACGGCATACCCGGCAACAGCAATTCGGTTGGCCCGCTGGTGCCCGTCCTTGTGCAATGAGCGAGGCGATCATGATGATGCATCCGTTCAAGTCGAGACTGCGCAAACGCCAGCAGGGCGCGGCCGTGGTGGAGTTCGCCATCGTGCTGATTCCGCTGATCGTGCTCGTGATGGGTGTGGCCGAGTTCGGCCATGCGATCTACCAGTACGAGGCGTTGACGAAGGGTACGCGCAACGCCGCGCGCTATCTGTCGACCTATCTGCCCGGCGATCCGGCCTATCCGAAAGCCGCCGCGCAGTGCCTGGCCGTTTATGGCAACGCAGCGTGCACCGGCAGCGCGCTCGTGGACGGTCTCACGACCTCGATGGTCGTCGTCTGCGATGCCGCGAACACGGCCGACTGCGCGGACTCGAGCGACCCGCCGCAATTCGCGAACGTGGCGACCTACGACACGAATAACGGCGCGCCGGGCGGCACGCAGTCAGGCAGCATCAATCTGGTCGAAGTGAAGATCAAAGGCTTCCCCTATACGCCGATCGAGCCGTTTTTCCAGCTCTCGCCCTTCAACTTCGGCAACATCGTTACCGTAATGAGGCAAGTGTCATGAACACGCGCGCACGTCGGGTCCGGTTGGCGCGCCGGCCCCGCCACAGCCTTCGCAATGTCCGCGGCGCGGCGATCGTCGAGTTCGCCATCGTCGCGGCCGTGTTCTGCATACTGCTCGTCGGCGTATTCGAGTTCGCCCGCGTGCTGTATTACTGGAACACCGCCAGCGAGGCCGTTCGCCTCGGCGCGCGCACCGCCGTCGTATGCGATGCGGACGCCGCATTCGTCAAGACGAAGATGGCGGATCTGCTGCCGCTGCTGCAGTCGTCGAACGTCAATCTCAGCTATGCGCCTTCGGGCTGCGACTCGGATCCCGACACGGCCCGCGACAGCTGCACGTTCGTGACGGTAAGCGTCACCGGCGTCAGCGTGCAGACGATGATTCCGTTCGTGCCCCTGACGCTCACCATGCCGCCGCTCGCCACGACGCTGCCGCGCGAAAGCCTGCGCACGTCGACCGGCGGGACGGTCTGTCAATAACGTTTCAACGTTCGATAGCGTGCTTCCATCATGATCGATATCCTCAGCATTTCCAAAGACGCTTCCCGCCTCGCGCAGATCGTGCGGCAAATCGGCGAATGCGGAAGCTACCGGACTACGCGCGCCGTCGGTAGCCCTTCATCGCTCGCTCAGCGCGGCGACAGCCTCGATGCGTTCGACGTGCTGATCGTGGATGCGCAGTCGCTCGACGATGCCGAACTCGCCGTGGTGGCGGATCTATGCCGCCGTTACGAGCGCATGACATGCATTCTGCTGTCGGACGACGCCTCGCCCGAGACGCTGATCGCCGCCATGCGGGCCGGTTTTCGCGATGTGCTGGCCTGGCCGCTCGAACACCGCGCGCTCTGCGATGCGCTGCAACGCGCCGAAAGCAAGCGGCTGCAGGGCGCGACGCACGAAACGCGCATCGTGTCGTTCATCTCGTGCAAGGGCGGCACGGGTACGACGCTGATCGCCACGAACGTGGCGCAGGCAATCTCGAAGCTGGAACACCAGCGCGTGCTGCTCATCGATCTGAACCAGCTTTACGGCGACGCCGCGTTCGTGATGACGAGCGAGGCGCCTCCGTCGACATTGCCCGACGTGTGTGCGCAGATCGACCGGATGGACTCGGCCTTTCTCGATGCGAGCCTGCTCCACGTCAGCGAGACGTTTCACGTGCTTGCGGGCGCGGGCGACCCGGTCAAGGCCGCCGAAGTCGGCTTCGAGCGGCTCGAGTGGATCATCGGTATCGCCATTCCGCGTTACGACTTCGTGATCTTCGATCTCGGCCAGTCGATCAACCCGCTGTCGATGCTCGCGCTCGATCGCAGCGACGAAATCCACATGGTGCTGCAGGCGAGCATGCCGCATGTGCGCGCCGGACGGCGGCTGCGCGAGATTCTCGGCTCTCTCGGCTACGGCAACGATCGCCTGCGCCTGCTGCTCAACCGTTACAGCCGCGAATTGGAGCGCTCGCGCACCGCCCTCGAGGAGGTGGTGGACCTGACACCCTACCAGGTGCTGCCGGACGATACGGCCGTGGTCACCGAGGCGCTCGATGAAGGCGTGCCCGTGAGTACGATCAAGCGCAACTGCGCCCTTTCTCGCGCGTTGCAGCAGCTCGCGGAGAACATCGTCGCCGGCGCTGCCGCACCCGCGCGCGGCAAGGCGCGCAGCGAGACGCGACCCATCCGCTTTTTCGGGCGCGTAGTCACGCCCAAGCTCAAAACCATGTAAGCAGGGAACGGGAGAAACATCATGTCGCTGCGTGAACAGATATCAGGGCAATTCGTGCAATCGTTCGGCGAACGAAACAGCGGTCCGGGCACGTCCGCAAGCGGCATGGCACGCGCCGCCTATCAAACGCTCAAGCGCGAAGTCCATCATTCGGTGCTCGACCGCGTCGAGCTCGAACGGCTTTCGCGCATGCCCGTCGATCAGGTCCGCCAGGAGATCGGCGCGCTGATCGGCCGCATTCTCGACGAGGAGCGCGTGCCCGCGAGCGATCAGGAGCGCAAGCAGCTCGTGAGCGACGTCTACGACGAAATGTTCGGATTCGGCCCGCTCGAGGCACTGCTGCGCGACCCGACGATCTCCGACATCCTCGTCAATACCTCGAAGCAGACCTACATCGAGCGCAAGGGCCGCCTCGAACTCACCGACGTGACGTTCTACGACGATGCGCACTTGATGAAGATCATCGAAAAGATCGTCTCCCGGGTGGGGCGGCGCATCGACGAATCGAGCCCGATGGTGGATGCCCGCCTGCCCGATGGCTCGCGCGTCAACGCGATCATTCCGCCTTCGGCGATCGATGGTCCACTTGTTTCCATCCGCCGCTTTTCGGTCAATCCGCTGCAGATGTCCGATCTCATCGATCTGCAGACATTGACGCCGCCGATGGCGGAACTGCTCGACGCGCTCGCACGCGCAAAAGTGAACATCCTGATTTCTGGCGGGACCGGCAGCGGCAAGACGACGCTGCTCAATGTCCTGTCCGGCTTCATTCCAAGCGACGAGCGGATCGTCACGATCGAGGATGCCGCCGAGCTTCAGCTTCGGCAGCCGCACGTACTGCGGCTCGAGACGCGGCCGCCGAACATCGAGGGACGCGGCGAGATCACGCAACGCACACTGGTGCGCAATGCGCTGCGCATGCGGCCCGACCGCATCATCCTCGGCGAAGTTCGTGGGCCCGAAGCGCTCGACATGCTGGCCGCGATGAACACGGGCCACGAGGGCTCGCTCGCGACGATTCACGCCAATACGCCGCGCGATGCGCTGACCCGCCTCGAAAACATGGTCAGTCTGGCCGGCATGGGGCTGCCGCCGAAGACCATGCGTCAACAGATCGCATCGGCGATCTCGGTCGTGATTCAGGCCACCCGCCTGACCGACGGACGGCGCAAGATCGTCAGCATTCAGGAGCTCACGGGCATGGAGGGCGAGATCATCAACATGCAGGAGCTCTTTGCGTTCAAGCGCACCGGTGTCGATCGCAGTGGCGCGGTGAAGGGCTACTTCGCCGCCACCGGTGTGCGCCCCAAATTCGTCGAACGGTTGCAGGCCTTCGGCATCAATTTGCCGGACGAGCTCTACGATCCGGCGCGGCGCTTCGAAACGGCGTGAGGCACTGAACAACAACTCCAGGAGGCCCGTATGGACCCGATCTTCTACGCCTTTATCGTTCTCGTCTTCGTCGCCGTGGTGCTGGCCGTAGAGGGCGTCTACCTCTGGTGGAACAGCCGCCACGGCCCCGCGGCGCGGCGCATCGAATCGCGCATTCGCGCGCTTTCCGCGGGTGGTCAGATAGGCAAGGAACGGCTCTCGATTCTCAAGGACCGCATGTTGCGCGACGCAAGCGGCTTCGAAAAACTGCTGATGGAGTTGCCGCGCGTACAGACGCTCGATTTGCTGATACAGCAATCCGGCGTGACCTGGACGGCGTCGAAGCTCGTGCTCGCGAGCCTCTTGCTTCCGCTCGTGGTGCTGATCGCGACCATGCTTACGCCGGTTCCACCCGCGATCGGCGTGCCTGTGGCCCTTGCCTCGAGCGCGCTGCCGTATCTCCACATCAAGCGTCGGCGTGCCAAGCGGCTCGCGCAGCTCGAGCGGCAACTGCCCGACATGGCCGATACGATCGGCCGCGCGCTGCGCGCCGGCCACTCGTTCGCGAGCGCGATCGGGATGGTGAGTTCGGAATTCCCGCAGCCCACCTCGGGTGAGTTCCGCATTACGTTCGACGAAATCAACTACGGCGTGCCGCTCAACGAAGCGCTCATGAATCTGGCCAAACGTGTGCCGATTCGCGATTTGCGCTACTTCGTCATCGCCGTGCTGATCCAGCGCGAAACCGGAGGCAATCTCGCGGAAGTACTCGACGGTATTGCGTTCCTGATCCGCGAGCGCTTCAAGCTGTTCGACAAGGTTCGCGTGCTGTCCGCCGAGGGCAAGATGTCCGCATGGGTGCTCGGTTTGCTGCCGTTCATTACCGGGGGCGCCATGATGGTGCTGAACCGCCCGTTTCTCGAAGTCCTGTGGACGGACCCGGCGGGCATCAAGGTGATTGCGGTCATCGCGGGGCTGATGGTGATCGGTATCTATTCGATGCGGCGCATCATCCGCATCCGCGTTTGATGCCGCCACCCTTGCGCCACAGCGAGAGATAAAGGAGAAAATCATCATGCAATCGCCCAATACCATGCACCTGCTGCTGTTGGCAGGGCTGTTCGCCTTCGTGTTCGCCGGGGCGTTCGGCGCCATGTATCTCTTTGCGCCGCGCGACATGCGAAAGCGCATCGAGCAGGCCGGCGGGGCGCCTCGTGCCGCCGCGGCGGGCGAGGTCGCCTCCCCGGGTGCGGCGTGGCTCGAAAAAATCGCCGACCTTTCGCAGCCGATCGCCAAGCTCTCCATTCCGAAAGAGGGATGGGAAAATTCGGTGCTGCGCGTGGAGCTGATGAATGCGGGATGGCGATCGCCGAATGCGGCCGCCATCTACTTCGCCGCGAAAACCGTGCTTGCGCTGGCACTTCCGCTCGCCGCGCTGCCCTGGCTGCTCGGCGGGTCGCTCGCCGCGCAGCCGCTCGCGCTTTCGGCCGTGCTGATCGTATTTGGCGGAATTGGCTACTACGTGCCGAACACCTTCCTCAAACGCCGGGTAAGACTGCGCAAGCGCACGATTTTCGAGGACTTCCCTGACGCACTCGATCTGCTGACCGTATGCATCGAGGCGGGTTTGAGCCTCGATGCCGGGCTCATGAAGGTGACGGAGGAAATCAAGGTCCGCAGCACGATCGTTGCCAGCGAACTCGAATTAATGCTGCTCGAAATGCGCTCGGGCTTCACGCGGGAAAAGGCGCTGCGCAACCTGTCGCTGAGAACCGGCGTGGAAGACATCGATTCGTTCGCGACGATGCTGATTCAGGCGGAGCGATTCGGCACGAGCATTGGCGATTCGCTGCGGGTACTTTCCGACACCTTGCGTACACGGCGGCGCATGCGCGCCGAGGAGCAGGCCGCGAAGATCGCGCTCAAGCTGCTGCTGCCGCTCGCGTTTTGCATCTTTCCCGCCCTGTTGACGGTGCTGCTCGGGCCTGCGTTCATCCATGTCTACCGCGTGCTGCTGCCGACGATGACGGGAACCGGGGGCTGAATTTTGGCCGGTGCGGCATCGCTCGCACCGGCCAACGCGTCGGGCCGGGTTCGTGCGATTTACGCCACATTCATGCGGCATACCGCCTCACCGGCTGATGCCTGGGCGGCGCCTGCGATTCCCTTGCCGCACCGCCTCTTGCACGCCCCCGCCCGGGGCGTCGCCGCGCTAAATGCATCTGCGCATCATTCCCATTCTCGTTGACGAATGACCGGCTCCATCGGTACGATCGTTCCACTTTTCGCGGCAAGCACGAAAACATCGGCGGGCTATGATCGTTGCCCCCCCGCCAGCGCCGACGCTGCCGCAATACCCGAAACAAGCCGAGCGGTACGGACGTTGCCGATCGGCGCCTCATAAGAAACTTCAAGGATTTTCATGGTGTCGACATCCTCGTTCTCGCCCGCGCTGCGCCGGTGCACCGTGTCCGTCGCTCTTGCCTTTGCCTGCCTCGGCGGCGCGGGCGCCCGTGCAGCCGGTACGTCCGATTCGGCCGATGCCCAACCCGCGGCGAACGCGAACGCGAACGCCAACGGCGCGGCGAATGGCGAAACGCAAGCTCCGCAAGCGGAGCAGAGCCTCTGGACGCGCGACACGCTGCTGGGCGACATCGGCGGCGTGCGCCCATGGCTCGGCAAATATGGCGTGACGCTCGGCATCGTCGAAACGAGTGAATACCTCGCCAACCTGCGCGGCGGGCTCAGGCGCGGCGGTACCTACGATGGCGTCACGACGGTGACCCTCGGTGTCGACACTGAAAAGGCGTTTGGTCTGAAAGGCGGCTCGTTCAACGTCAGCGCGCTGCAGATCCACGGTCGCCACTTGAGCGAAAACAATCTGGGCACGCTGAACACGGCGAGCGGCATCGAGGCACAGGATACGACGCGGCTGTGGGAGCTCTGGTACCAGCAGTCGCTACTGAACGACCGGCTCGACGTGAAGGTCGGTCAACAGGCGATCGACCAGGAGTTCATGACGAGCCAGTATGCGAGCACGTTCATCGGCACGATGTTCGGCTGGCCCGGCGTACCCTCATACGATATGCCGAGCGGCGGCCCCGCGTATCCGCTGGCGGCGCTCGGCGTGCGCGCACGCGCGCACATCGCGCCGTCGCTCACGGCCATGGCCGGCATATTCGACGGCGATCCGCTCGGCAACGATGCGGGCAACCGCAGCGGCACGAACTTCAATCTGCATAACGGCGCCCTCTATATCGGCGAATTGCAGTATGCGATCAATCAGCCCGCCGAGGGCGACGGCGCGCCGGGCAAGACCACGCACACCGGTTTGCCCGGTACCTACAAGATCGGTGTCTGGTACAACAATGGGCGCTTTGCGGATCAGCAAACCGCTGCGCTTCATCGCGGCAATTACAGTTTTTACGCCGTTGCCGACCAGATGATCTGGCGCCCGGATCCGAGCGGCGCCCGCAGCGTAGGGGTGTTCGCACGCGTCATGGGCGCCCCCGGGGACCGCAATCTCGCGAGCGTCAGCGCCAACCTGGGCGTGGTCATGAAGGCGCCGTTCGCAGGGCGAGAAAACGACAGCGTCGGGCTCGGCCTCGCCTATATCAAGGTGGGCAACCACGCACGCGCCTCGGATATCGACAACGGCTATGTGCCGCGCGGCAGCGAAACGGCGCTCGAGGCAACCTATCAATACCAGGTCGCGCCATGGTGGCAAATTCAGGGAGACCTGCAATACACGTTCAATGCGGGCGCGGGCCAGAACCCGAACGACCAGACGAAAGCGCTGCGCAACACGTTCGTCGTCGGCGTGCGCACGAACATCACGTTCTGACCGGTCGGGCGAGAAGTTCGAATGGCGTGGCGCGTGGCATAGTGGAAGGCCTCGGACCCATTGCTCGTGCCATTGAAGGAGAGCCTCCCGTGATCCGCAAGACCCTCACTGCTTCGCGCCTGCGCGACGAGGTTGCCCGGCGCATTCATCGCATGCCCGACGTCATCGAGGACGGGGTGAAGATCGCCGTGCCGCGCCCGCAAAAACAGGAGCCGGACACGTCCGGCTGCAACTGGACGATGAAGCATTTCGGCAACGCCATCGGTTTCGAGCGAACTGTCGAGAACGTGCTCGCGGCCGTGCGTGCCGAATACAACCTGGCCGATGCCGACGACGGCAAGGATATCCGCAGCCTCTTCGGCGAATAACCTTCCGAACGGGCTGCCGGCGAAACGCGCGCCTTACGCATTGCCCGAAATATCTCGCTTGGCCGCCTCGAGCTTCGTTTCGCCGGTGCGGCGTGCCGGTGCGAGCAGGCGCCGCCACGCCGGCAGTGTCGCCATCCGGACAAATGGCTTGAGCGCCGCCCTTGCCCGGCCGAGCCGGTGCCGCCATACGAGCGCCCGCCAAACACAGGCCGGGTCGAACTTATCGCGGCGGGCTTCGCGCTCGATCAGCGATTTGCTGCCCGGCAAGTGGACGAACGCGCAACGGCTGAACCAATAGAGATTCCGATGCGTGTTGCCGGGCCAATGACGGCCGACCGCCTGATAAGCGCCCACCTCGACGAACGCGTGCCCCGCTTGCGCCAGCAGGCAAAGCGCGGCCGAAATGAACGCCTCGTCTCCGTGATGATGCAGATGTCGAACGGCCGCGAGGTAGCGGCCGAAACAGGCTCGGCCCTGCTCGACGAGCAAGGCCAGAAACGCCTGCGTGCAAAGCAGGAACTCGCCGCCATACCAGCGCGGATTGACGAGGGGCCCGCCCGCCACACGTTCGAGGTCCGCGATCACGCGCTCGCTGCCGTACGCCGGGAACACCTGGTCGGATATGTCGAACACGCCGGCACCGAGGCGTGCGCTACGCGCAACGAGCGCGGCGTCCAGTCCGCGCATGGCCACCATGTCGGTGTCGAGCAGCAGAAAAAGCGCATCCGGCGGTAAGGTCTGCGCGACCTGCATCATCAGATCGAGCTTGAAGTGCGCGGCGTAAAACGGTGTGTTCTTGGGCAGATCGCTGCGGGTCGTGGTCAGCAGGTGCACGGCGGGGCGAGCGGCGGCGTCCGGCAACGCCGCCCACTCGGCGGCCACCGCGTCCGGAGCGTTCGTATAGACGTTGAGCCGGGGCATGCCGGCCGCGAGCAACGACCGGTTCAGACAGGCCGCCTGCCGGATGTAGGTGCTCGGGTCCGCACTGCGGCAATTCGGGCTAGCGGCCGCCGCGTAGTCGAGATACACCAGCGCGCACGGCACGATCGCCGGCAACGTCGGACGCTGCACCTGCTCGTGCATACAGCGGGAATCGCAGGTTTGCATAGTCGTTTGCGACATGCCGCGAACGCCCCCCAGTACGGCGGGGCGCGCAACGCGCATGCCCGCTCGACATCGATGAATGGCCCGGGCGGCATGCGCCCGATCAGCACGCCGCTTGCGGGCGCTCCCAACGATTATGTCCGCTCGCGCCTTGCCCTATGCGCCATGTTCGCGCCATCGACCGCCCAAAGCGTTCGCAAACGCGCTGAGGCCAGCCTCGCCCGGCGCGGCATGCGTCTTTAACGGTGACATCCGCATTTGCGGGAAAATAGCGGACGTCAGGTCTTCGAGAGCCACTCCGCCCCATGTCGTCCCCATCCCCCCAGCCCGGCTGGTTGCAGCGAGCAATCGTCGAGCGGGCTCGCCACGCGCTTGCGTGCGGCGCGCTGCAGCCGATCGAGACCTCACTGGCGACGATCGACGACGGCGGCGTGCGCTTCGCCGTGCGGCAGGTGTCGAGCCTCGTTCGCAAGGCCCGCGAACGGCCGGCCGCCCGCGGCGATGACTTCGATCCGTTCCTGCCCTACGATCCGGATCTGTTTGTCGCCGATCTTTCGCCGACGCACGTCGCCTTGCTGAACAAATTCAACGTCATCGACCATCATCTGTTGATCGTCACGCGTGCGTTCGAAGATCAGGAAACACTGCTCGGACTGGCCGATTTCGAAGCGTGGAATCTGTGCCTGCAGGCGCTCGACGGCTGGCTCGGCTTTTACAACGGTGGCGTGCAAGCAGGCGCCAGCCAGCGGCACAAACACATGCAAGCCGTTGCGCCGGCGCTCGGAGAGGCCGGCATGCCACTGCCCATCGCGCCGCTCCTCGATGCCGCGCCGCGAGACGGCCGCGTCTGCACGGTGGCGGGGCTGCCTTTCGCCCATGCTTTTTGCCGCCTTACGTCCGAGCGCGGCGAGGCGGCGCCGGCGATGCTCGCGGCCTATCGCCGGCTGCTCGACACGCTAGGCGTGAGCGCGCTCGCCAGCCCCGCCGATGCGCGACAGAGCGCGCCGTACAATCTGCTCGTCACATCTCGGTGGATGCTCGCGGTGCCGCGCACGGCCGAAAGCGCCGAAGGCGTCGCGGTCAACGCGCTCGGATTCGCCGGCTCGCTGTTCGTGCGCGATGCGACGCAGATGGAAGCCGTCCGCCGAGTCGGTCCACTGCGGCTTTTGCAGCGCGTGGCCCGCCCGCTCGCCGGCGGCAACCGTGGCAGCAGCGGCGGCTGAGGCGAGCGTCGATGCAACCGCGTTCGCGCCGCTTTCCACGAGCTCCTCGGGCTACCCTTTTTGCCGTTTCTTCATTCTTTTCGGACTCCTCATCGATGCGCTTTCTCGACATGGCCGGCAGGCTTCGACTGAGCCTTGCCGCCCTGTGCCTCGCGCTGGGCGCGTGCGCCACTCAGCCCTCGCCCACGACCAGGCAGGCCTATACCGATCCGATCGCGCTCTATCCGATGGCCGCCTATGACCAGAACGTCGATCGGTGGATCGACCCATCGAGCCCCGGCTATGACAAGCCCTTCCTCGGTGCCGCCGATCAGCGCCGCCACCTGGATGCGCTCTACGCGCGTTACTTCGGCACCCTGGCGCGCGACCCGTCCCCGTGGAACGCGGCGTTCATCGACTCGCGAGTCTACGTCAAGCACGGGGAGGACATCGTCGACCTTCAGCTCCGGCGCATCGGCCGGTACGACAACGAAGGCAAGGCCGACAAGCGCATCGGCTACGGCCAAAACTATCGCCCTCATACATCGGCCTGGATCGATGCAATCGAAACGAACATGGATATCGCGCAGTTCACGCGCGCGCCGCACTACGTGCCGGACGCACGGTCGATCGCTGTCGACAACCTGCTCGTTCGCGAGTTGCCGACCATGGACCCGTCGTTCTTCTCGCATACCCTCGCGGGCGAAGGCTATCCGTTCGACAACCTGCAGGTATCGGGCGTGCGCCCCGGCACGCCGCTCTATGTGCTCGGGCGCAGCGCCGACCGGGCATGGGCTTATGTGCAAACGCCCGACGTGCAGGGTTGGGTTCAGGCACGGGGGCTCGCCTCGATCGACGACGCGTTTGCCAACGACTGGCGTCGCGCCGCGCGCGCTTCATGGGGTGCCATCATCGCGGCATCGGCCGCCGTCACCGACGAGAACGGCGTATTCCGCTTCGAGGCACCGGCGGGCACGCTATTGCCGCTAGTGAACGCAACGGCCGCGGCGACCACCGCAACCGCCAGTGCGCCCGCAACACCCGCCACGGCACCCGCCGCCCGCTACACCGTGCTGGTCCCCGCGCGCGGCATCGATGGTCACGCTGTCGCACGCCGCGCCCATCTTACGGCCAACCAGGTCGCACCGATGCCGCTTGCGGCCACGCCGCGCCATTTGGCGCAGCTCATCAAGGCGCTGATCGGGCGGCCCTACGGTTGGGGCAACACGGGCTTCTACAACGATTGTTCGTCGGAACTCCAAAGCATGTTCGCCGCTTTCGGGATCTGGTTGCCACGCCACTCGTCGACGCAAATGAGCGCCGGCCACATGACCGATCTGTCGGCCGACACACCCGCCGAGCGCGTCGATTACCTGCTTCGCCATGGAGAGCCGATGCGCACGCTGATATACATCGGCGGCCACGTCATGCTCTATCTGGGACCGATTCGCCGCGACGGCCAGACCGTCCCGCTCGTGTATCAGGACATCTGGGGACTGCGGCCCGCGGACGACAGCCGGCGGGCCGTCATCGGCGGCTCGGCGATCCTGCCGCTCTTATTGAGGATTCCCGAGGATCCCGCGCTGCAATCGCTAGCGGGCACACCCACGTTCCAGATGAGCGTCATCGGCTCGCCGAGCGGCTCGGCACCGGCCGCCGACGAGGAAAACCCCGCAGGCTGAGCCGAATGCCGAGCGCGGCGGCGCCGCCCTTGCCCGTATTGCCCACTGGCTTACTGAGGCAGCGTTTCGCCGCGCGTCTCGGGCGCGAACGGAATGATCGCCAGACCGATGACGAAGGCGACGGCGGTCAGCGCAACCGGCAAGCCGAGCGTGTGGGTGTGCAGCACGGCGGCACCGAGCGCGAAGTTGACGCCAGCGCCTACGAAGCGTCCGAGCGAAGTGCAAAACGCAAAGGCGGTCGCCCTGACGCGCGTCTCGAACTGCTCGGGCAGCCAGAGGCTGAAGAGTGCGAAGTTGCCGCCGAAAAAGCCCAGCGCGAACAGCCATGCGATGAACGGCGCGAGCCCGTTGGGCAGATAGAATGCCCAGCCGAAGCTGCCCGCGATCGATATCGCCATGCCCGCAAAATAGACGGCGAGCGTCTTCTTGCGGCCGATGCGTTCGGCGAGCGGCGGCAACGCGAGGCAGCCGAGAATCGTGCCGATCGACAGCAGTCCGGTCGCAAGCGAAGCCGTCTTGATCGCGTCCGCTTTCGACATGCCGGAACGCATGGCCAGTTGGATGACGGCGGAGGGCTCGTAGACGGCGCCAGCCCAGAGACCGACGATGGCGATCGTCAAGAGCGCGCAGGCCACCCAGGTGCGGCGCCGGTAATGCGCACCGAGGATTTCGCGCAGTGGGCGCGCCGGCATCGCGCGCGCCTCGGCCTTCTTCCATTTTTCCGGCTCCTTCACGCGCAGCAAAATGATGATCGCAAGCACGACCGGCACGGCACCCGTGAGGAACATCGCGCGCCAGCCGAAGTGCACGCCGACCGTATAGTTGAGCGCGGCGGCGAGGAAAAAGCCCGCGTAATAGCCGGTCTGCAGATAACCCGCGCCCATCTTGCGGCGGTCCTCGGGCCACGCCTCCGCCACGTACGTGCCGGCGAGCGCCCACTCGCCTCCGATTCCCACGCCGGCCAGGAACCGATAGGTCCCGAGTTGCCAGACATCGTGCGCGGTCGCGGCCAACCCCGTGAAGATCGCGAACGTGAAGATCGTGCCGGCCAGCACCTTCGTGCGGCCGAATCGATCGGCCAGCGGCCCCCAGATGAACGACAGCCCCCATCCGACCAGAAACAGCGCGAAAAGGATCGATCCGGCGAGGCCGATGTTCGCCGGTGTAGCTTCGTAGCCCGAGCGCGGCAGCAGTTCCGTCAGGGCGGGCGTCAGCACGAGTGCGTAAATAAACGAATCCATGCCGTCGAGCGTCCATCCTGCCCATGCGCCCCAGAAGCCCGCTATCTGCGAGCGATTGAGCGGCGTGCGATGTCGTGCCGCACGCGCGCTTTCCGTCATTGAGCTCATCTCACTCCTCCGAAAATCCGGTTTGGACAAACACGTCTTCCAACGTCGTGCCGCGCATCCGCGGCGCCGCGACGGGCTTCGGGCCGCTTCGCGTCCCAGGGTTTGCCCGCTTTCTTATCGAATATTTTGTATATAATATCGACCACTATGGATCAAGCAACGAATCGTTTTCCCTTAGACGAGGCCGACGCGCTGCCGCTGGCCATCGCCCCGGCGGCGCCGCGAATGAGTGCGGCGAAAATGGTGGCCGACGCGCTGCGCACTGCAATCGTCGAAGGCACGCTCGCGCCGGGGGCACCGCTGCGACAGGACGCGGTTGCACGGCATTTCTCTGTCAGCGCTATTCCGGTGCGCGAGGCCTTGCGCCAGCTCGAGAGCGAGGGCTGGGCGAAAGTCGAGCTGAACAAGGGCGCCACCGTGGCGCCGCTGTTAGCCGACGAAGCGCGCGAGATCTACGAGATCCGCGCCTCGCTCGAAAGCCTGGCGGTCTCTCTGGCCATACCGGCTCATACGGAGGCGACGCTGCGCGTAGCGCAAAGCCTCTGCGACGCCGCGCGCAACGAGCCGGATCCGGCGCTTTACGTCGCGCGCAACGAAGCGTTTCATATGAGCCTGTACGCCCCGGCGGCAAGGCCGCAGCTGATGGAGCTGATCACCACGCTTCACCGCCGCGGCGAGCGCTATTTGCGCGTGAAGTTCGGCCTGCCCGACCGCAAGGACGTATCGGACCGCGAGCATGCGGCGATCTTGCGAGCCGTGCGCCGGGGCGAGGTGGCAACGGCGCAGAAATTGCTGACCGAACACCTGCTCGATACGGGCGAGCTGCTTTATCGTATGCTCGCCGAAGGCAGCTCCGACGCGGGGCGTACCGGCGCCAAACGCGCACGCGAGCGGCGTGCGGCCTCCGCGTCCCACTCGAAGAAGGCATGACCCGCCCCATTTTCGCGATCGAATCCGCATGCCCATGAACACGACCATCGATACGCCCGCCGCCGCCCGGTCCTGGACGACCTTGCGCGACGAGAAAGCGCGACGGCTCGCGCTCGTCGAACCCTGGCTCGAAGAGGGCGTGCTGCCGCGCGCGCGCATCGTCGACGCCCTGCAGGCGCTCGTGTGCCCCGGCGACCGCGTCGCGCTCGAAGGCGACAATCAAAAGCAGGCCGACTTTCTCTCGCGCGCCTTGGCGCAGGTGGAGCCGAAGAAGGTGCATGACGTGCATCTGCTGATCTCGAGCATCAGCCGTCCCGAGCATCTGACGCTGTTCGAGCGCGGCATCGCGCATCGCGTCGATTTTTCGTTTGCCGGGCCGCAGAGCCTGCGCGTCGCGCAACTGCTCGAAGACGGCCAACTCGAAGTCGGGGCGATCCATACCTACGTCGAGCTGTACGCGCGCATGTTCGTAGACCTCACGCCGCGCGTGGCTTTGCTGTGCGCCGAGCAGGCGGACCGTCACGGCAATCTGTACACGGGGCCCAATACCGAAGACACGCCGACGATCGCCGAAGCGGCCGCATTCCGGCACGGCATCGTAATCGTTCAGGTGAACGAGATCGTCGACGAACTGCCGCGCGTCGACATTCCCGGCTCCTGGGTGGATGTGGTGGTCGAGGCCGACCGCCCGTTCGCGGTCGAGCCGCTCTTCACGCGCGACCCGCGCCATATCGGCGACTTGCAGGTATTGACCGCGATGATGGTGATTCGCGGCATCTACGAGCCGTACGGCGTCACGTCGCTCAATCACGGCATTGGATTCGACACCGCGGCGATCGAGCTGATACTGCCGACATATGGCGCGGAATTGGGCCTCAAGGGCAAGATCTGCCGCAATTGGACGCTCAACCCGCACCCCACATTGATTCCGGCGATCGAATCGGGCTGGGTCGACAGCGTGCACTGCTTCGGCAGCGAAGTGGGCATGGAAGCCTATATCGCCGCCCGGCCCGATGTGTTCTTCACGGGCAGCGACGGCAGTCTGCGATCGAATCGCGTGCTTTGCCAGCTCGCGGGGCAGTACGGCGTCGATCTTTTCATCGGCTCGACATTGCAGATCGACGGCGATGCGAATTCCTCCACGGTGACGCGCGGACGGCTCGCCGGATTCGGCGGCGCGCCGAACATGGGACATGACCCGCGCGGGCGCCGCCATGCGAGCGAGGCATGGCTCAAATTGATGAGCCCGCAAGGCGCGAACGACGGCGGGGCATCGGGCATCGCGCGCGGACACAAGCTCGTCGTGCAGCTGGCGGAAACCTACAAGAAAGGCGGCGAGCCAACCTTCGTCGAAGCGCTCGACGCGGTGGCCGTCGGCGAAAAAAGCGGCATGCCGATCGCACCGGTCATGATCTACGGCGACGACGTCAGCCACGTCGTGACCGAGGAAGGCATTGCCTACCTGCACAAGGCGCAAGGCACCGAGGAGCGGCGCGCGGCGCTCGCGGCGGTGGCCGGCGTCACGCCCATCGGCCTGCGGGCCGATCCTGCCCGCACAGCGGAACTCAGGCGCCGCGGCATCGTCGCGTACCCGGAGGATCTCGGCATCCGCCGCGCCCAGGCCAAGCGTTCGATGCTGGCCGCGCGCAGCATCGACGATCTGGTCGAATGGTCCGGCGGGCTTTATGCACCACCGGCGCGCTTCCGGAGCTGGTGATGCGGCCCGGCCCGAACACGATGGGCGCGGCCAGCCTCGCCGCGCGCAACGCCGGGGAGACAGAGAACGCGCTCACCGCCAGACTCGCGTCGTTCGCCGTCGACGCGCTCGTCGAAGAGGCCAACCTCACACCGAAGCCCGCGCTCGTCGACCGGCGCGGCAGCGGTGCGCATCGCGACCTCGATCTCGCGCGCATGATGCGCTCGGCCCACGCCCTGGCACCCACGTTCGCCGCCTTGGCCCAGGCCAGCCGCACGCGCCGCCCCTCCGCCTTGCTGCGCACGGACCTCGCCGCCATCGGGCGGGCCGGCGAAGCCGACATGATGGCGGCCACGGGCGGCAGCAATACGCACCGCGGCGCGATCTGGATCGTCGGCCTGCTCGTTGCGGGCGCAACGATTTCGCACGATGCGCTGGGCACCTCGGATCCACAGGCAGTCTGCGGCTTCGGCGCGCAGATCGCCTGCTTTCCCGACTATGCGGCAACGGCGTCCGACAGCAACGGTTCGCGCGTATGCGAACGCTACGGCATAGGCGGTGCGCGTCGCGAGGCGCAGGAAGGATTTCCGCACGTACTGCACGCCGGCTTGCCCGCGCTCGTCGCGGCGCGGCGCCGGGGCTACGGAGAAAACGCCGCCCGCATCGACGCGCTGCTCGCCATCATGACCACGCTCGACGACACATGCCTGCTGCATCGCGCCGGCATGCCGGCGCTCGTCGCGGCCAAGCGCGGCGCGCGCGCGGTGCTCGATGCGGGCGGCAGCGCGAGTCTGCCCGGCCGCGCGGCGCTTTATCGGCTCGAACGCGAGCTGACCGCAATGAATGCTTCGCCGGGCGGCGCGGCCGATCTGCTCGCCGCAACGCTCTTCATCGACAAGCTGGTGCGCTACGGCACCGGCGGGAGACGAACCGCATGGAACATCTGACCTTCGACTATTCGGCCAAACGCGCGGTCAGGGCACGCGCGCACGTCGGCGTGGTCGGCTCGGGCGATCTCGAGATCCTGCTCTCGCCGAGCGACACGATGCAGGCCCGCGTGACCGTGACCACGAGCGTCGACGGATACGGGCACATCTGGAAGCACGTTCTCGATCGCTTCTTCTCGCACTACGACGGCGCGGCAACGATCGAAATCAACGATTTCGGCGCGACGCCCGGCGTGGTCGCCCTGAGGCTCGCCGAAGCCGTGGAGGCAGCCGAAGGCGCGCAGGCTTCGGGCGGCGCGTTGCAAGGAGAAACACCATGACCGACCGGTTCGACCCCGCGCCTTTCAACTCGCGCGAGAGCTTCATCGAACTCACGGCCCGCGAACGGGCGCGCGCCCTGCTCGACCCCGGCACGTTCCGCGAGCTGGTCGGTCCCTTCGATCGCATCATGTCTCCGTGGCTGCCGCTGCAAGGCATCGTCTGCCAGGCCGATGACGGTGCGGTCATCGCACGCGGCACGATCGACGGCGAGCCCGCCGTCGTCGCCGCGATCGAATCGGCGTTCCAGGGCGGCAGCATCGGCGAAGTGTCGGGCAGCAAGATCGCAGCCGCCCTCGAGCTGGCCCTGCGCGACTGCGAACGCGGCAGGCCCGTGCGCCCGGTCATCGTCTTCGAAACGGGCGGCGTCCGGCTGCAGGAGGCGAATCTGGGCCTCGCGGTCATCGCCGAAATCCAATCGGCCATCGTGGCGCTGCGCAAGCACGTGCCGGTCGTCGGCGTCATTGCGGGCATGGTCGGCTGCTTCGGCGGCATGTCGCTGGCGGCCGCGCTCTGCACGCGCCTCGTCATGACGCGCCAAGGTCGGCTCGGCATGAACGGGCCCGAGGTCATCGAACAGGAAGCGGGCATCGAGGAGCTCGACGCGAGCGACCGCCGGCGCATATGGCAGTTGATCGGCGGCGCACAGCGTGTCGCTACGGGATTCGCCGATGCCCTCGTCGAAGACGACGCGAGCGCCGTCGCCACGGCCGGGCACGTTGCATTCGCGCAAGGCGTACCGGCTCAGCACCGCAGCGAAGCCGTCGACGCCTATCTGTCGCATCTGGCCCAGGTCGATCCGAGCAGCATCACGCCTGAATCGATGCGCGCGATCTTCGAGGCCCGCGCCATGCCGCAGGCCGCTCAACACGAACCGGATACCGAGGAGTGCCGATGAACGACGCAGACCTTACCCGCGGCGCGCGCTGGCTGCGTGCGCTCGCCGGCCCATCGCTCACACCCGCCCCCGTGCTCAGCGCCGATGCCGCGCTCGGCGATACGCAGGCTCGCTTCATCGCCGTCGTGCCCGATGCCGCGAACCGCTTCGTGCGTGCGCGCGAAAACGTCGTGGGCCTGGAGCAAGGCTGGCTGCTCGCCAAAGCCGTGCGCGAGGCAATGGATGCGGATGATGGCGCGCAACGGCGGCGCCCCATCGTCGCCATCGTCGACGTCAAGAGCCAGGCATACGGTTATCGCGAGGAGATGCTCGGCGTTCACCTCGCCTGCGCCGCCGCGGTCGACGCCTATGCCGCGGCGCGGCAGGCCGGCCACCCTGTCGTCGCGCTCATCGTGGGCCCGGCCATGTCGGGCGCATTCCTCGCACATGGCTATCAGGCAAACCGGATACTCGCGCTCGACGCGCCCGGCACGATGGTCCACGCAATGGGCAAGGACGCCGCCGCGCGCGTCACGCGGCGCTCCGTCGAGGCCCTCGATGCGCTAGGCGAGAAAGTAACGCCGATGGCGTACTCGATGTCTGCGTTCGCACGGCTCGGGCTGCTCGATCGTCTCATCGAAGGCATCGATGCGGACGCGCCGGACGACGAGCAGATCGAACGCGTGCGCGGGCTGCTCGCCGAAGCCGTGGCGGGCATACGTCAGGCGCCGCGCGATCTCTCCTCGCATCGCCTCGCCTCGGATGCCGCGAAGCGCACGCGCGCGGCATCGATCGAAGTGCGGCGCCGGCTCGCCGAGCAATGGGATGCTGCTTGAGTGCACCGATGCATGAACCGCGGCCCCACGATCTGCTGAAGCTCAAGCGCTCGCCGCTGTCGGCCGACTCGCCGCCGTGGGCACACGATGCGATGCGCGCGGCGCCATTCGCGGTCGTTCGCCGCGCGCCGGCCGAGGGTGGCCGCGTGCCGATCGGCGTGCGCGGCTCGAGCCGCGGCGAGCGATTCGCCGCCTTCGCCGAACCCGAGGACATCGAAACGATCGTCCGCCCGCACGCGCTGTTGGGCATCGATGCGCCGCCCAGCCGCGCCGTGCTGGCGCCTTTCGCGCTGCTGCGCGCATTGCGCGACGCGGCGGTGTTCGGTGAACTGCGCTGGGGGCCGACCGGCAGTGCCGGTTTCGAGCTTGCAACGGCGCTGCCGACGATCTCCGCCGGTAGCGACCTCGATCTGCTCGTCGAGGCACCCCATGCCATGACGCACGACGAAGCGGCGCAGCAGCACGACGCGCTGCAGGCATGCGCGCGCGGTGCCGGCGTGCGCATCGACGTTCAGCTCGAAACGCCGTTCGGCGGCATCGCGCTGGCCGAGTGGGCTGCGCGCAAGCCCCGAACGATGCTGCGGACGGCCGGCGGCCCGCGCCTCGTCGAAGATCCCTGGCAAGGAGCCTGATGATGCTGGCCTGCCTCTTTCCGGGCCAAGGCGCCCAAAGCCCCGAGTTCTTGCACCGTCTGCCCCATCGCGCAGCGGTTCGGGCGACCCTCGAGGAAGCGTCCGATGCGCTCGGCGTCGACGTGATGACGCTCGATACCGCCGATGCGCTGCGCTCGAGCGTTGCCGTGCAGATCGCGCTCGTCGTGGCCGGCGTCGCGACGGCGAGACGGCTCGAGGACGAAGGCTTCGAACTCGCACTCACGGCAGGCCTTTCCGTTGGCGCCTACGCGGCGGCGGTGACGAGCGGCGCGCTCGCGTTCGCCGATGGCCTGCGCCTCGTGCGCAGGCGGGCGCAACTGATGGAGACGGCCTACCCGAGCGGCTATGGGCTCGCTGCCATCGAGGGGCTCAACGAGCACGAGGTCGAAACGCTGGCCGATGCCCTCGCGAGCGAGGAAGGAAAGCGCGTCTACGTCGGCAATGTGAATGCGCCGCGCCAGATCGTGGTAGCCGGTGCCAACGACGCGCTCGAACGCTTCGGCGAGCGCGCATTGGCGGCCGGCGCCCATCGGGCGAAACGGCTCGACGTAAGCGTGCCCTCGCATTGCGAGCTACTGGCGCAGGCCGCCGACGAACTCTCGGCGTTCGCGCGGGAATTGACATTTCGGGCGCCGCGCGCGGTCTACGTCGCCAATCGGAACGCGCGCGCGCTACGCACGGGCGACGCCGTACGCGAAGACCTCGTGACCAACATGCGCTACACCGTACGGTGGTTCGATTCCCTGACGGCACTCGTGGAAATGGGCGCGACTGTCTTCGTGGAAGTCCCGCCCGGCCAGGTGCTCACTTCGATCGCGCAAGTCTCATACCCGGAAATCCCGGCGCTGTCGGCCTGCGCCATTCCTGACGAACGGCTGATTCCCCTCTTGCGCAAACGGCTGGCGCCCGGGCAATGACCCGCCGTCGATCCCGGGCCCTCCCGGGTCCTATTCCGAGGCTCGATTTGCCAGCGGCTCTACGCAATCTTGAACTCGATGTGGCCGAACCCGTCTATTTCGCCATGCACGACGGCGGGCTCCCTGGTCCAGAACACCGGCGTATAGGAGCCGGTCGTGAGCATCGTGCGGGCCGGAATGGAATGACCGGTCTGCAGCACACGACCGACGAGCCAGGCGACGAGCCGGCGCGGGTCGCCGGCCGGATGTTTCGCGCGCCCACTGAAAACCTCATGTTCGCCGCAACGCAAGCGAACCTGCGGCGTGCAGAAGTCGAAGTTGCGATCGTAGGGCCGGGTATCGCCGATGACGAGCGCGCCATTGTTCTGCAGATCGGCCAGTTGCAGCAGCGGGTCGACGTTCGGCCAGCTCGCGTAGCGGCTATCGACGACTTCGACCACTACCGACATCGTATCGATGGCCTCCAGCGCCTCTTCCGGTCGCTCGGTGAATGTATGGTCGACGTCGACGGCGAAGCTGAAAGCAATTTCGAGCTCGAGCCCCACGCGCGCGTAGTCGTTCAGGCGTATGCCGGTTGCGGCGCCGACCACTTTGCGCGCCGGCAGCGGCGCGCATTGCGGCTCGGCCGTGGGGGTGCCCGCCCCGATCTTGTAGCCGGCGCATCCGCCCAGCTCCGCGAGCACCAATTGCTGCACGACGTAAGCATGCTCGACGTCGGCGGGTTTCAACTCGTCGAGTGCCGCCGCGCCGATCGGCCTGTGCGTGCGATGAGCTTCGATAAGGCGCGCAGCGAGCGCTTGCGTCGGGGTCATGGTCTGCGTCTCCTTTGTTGCGATGGCCGGCGACGGGGTGGATGCGGCATCGGTTCGTCGTCAGCATACGCCCGGTGCAAGCCGCGGGCCAACGCGCCCCATGGCCGGAACGCGGTTGGCACAAAGTCGCGCGCGGCTGCCGACCGCTTCCGGCTCGGTGCTCAGAACTTGTGGCGCAGGCCGACGCGCCCGACCACTTGCCGCGACGTACCGGACAGATCGGCCGCGCCCGGCACGTAGGCCTGATCGAGGCTCGACCCGGTCGAATCGCCGGCCACGCGCTGGTACGCGCCCTGGATATAAATGTCGGTACGCTTCGAGAGGTTGTAGTCGGCCATCAGCCCAAAGGAGTGGATCCGCGGCTTCGCGGTGCCGAGTGTCGTGCTGTAGCGCTCGAGCGTGTAGACGTACTGCGCGCCGAGGTACAACGCCGGCGTGAGCTGATACTTGCCGTTGATCTCGAAGTTCTGGAAGCGGATCGAGCCCACGGTTGCACCGGCGAGCGGGCCGGTGATCGGCGCAATGGTCTCGCCCGTGACCGTCTGGTTCAGATAGCCGTTGGCCGTCGGGTCGCGCACGTCCGTATTCGTATAGACGAAGCCCGCCGTCGCGGGCCCGAATGTGTAGTTGACGCCGCCGCCGAAAATGCGCAGCCGGCTCGCGACGAAATCGGTATCGCCGCCGTTGCCGATCGCCCCGCCGGCTGTCGCCGACGGGTTGTTGGCCTGCAGATAGGCCGCGGCCACGAGCAGGCCGCCGCTCGTGTACTGGCCACCGAGGCTGTACTGGCGGTTGTTGGCAAAGCCCGTGCTGTTGCTGAAGCTGTATGTTCCGCCGAAGCGCAGGCCCGAGAGGTCCGGGCTCGTATACTTGACGGTGTTGTTCACACGGAACGTGTTGTCGGTGTTGTCGTTGTCGTAGGGGTGCGAAAACAGCAGGCCGCCCCAACTGCCGTTGGCGGTGGCGGGTGCGAGAAAATCGACGACCGAGTCGTACTGACGGCCGAACGTGACCGTGCCGTACCGATCGGACGCAAGCCCCACGTAGGCCTGACGGCCGAACATGAGGCCGCCCTGGCCCAACCGCCCGTTGTTGACGTTGAAGCCGTTTTCCAACTGGAACACCGCCTTCAGCCCGCTGCCGAGATCCTCCACGCCCTTCAGGCCCCAGCGGCTACCTTGCACCAGGCCGCTTTGCAACTCGTACTGATGACTGCCCAGCACGTTGTTGGTGAAATCGAACCCCTCGTCGATCAAGCCGTAAAGCGTGACACTGTTTTGCGCCATGGCGGGCGCGGCAAATGCCGTCAGCACCGCGAGCGATACGATGTGTTTTTTCATTTGAACCCTCCCGGCCGTCCGATCGCGAACCGTTTTTCGATTTTTTTTCGCCACCACCAACGCTTCACTCCGGCCACCATCCATACCGCGATCATCTTTGCATGACAAAACTGGCGCGTCCATGCTCGTTCGCTCTTTCAATACCCACATTAGGGGCGGCCGCCGACGATCGGCCGCCGAAGCAAATCCGCCATTGACTCGACCCAACGCAATCAGTGAATTCCCTAAGACGAAAAACCGTCATAATCGGCGCTGGACGCGGCGCACGCGGCGCACGCGGCGCGGGCCGGGCCCGGCCGGCAGCCCCGGCGGCACGATGGCGCACGTTTATGCACGTTTATTTTTCAGCGCCGCCATGCATCAATCGCGGTCGCAAAAAATCGCGGTAATGAACGGGGCGACATGATGCACGATTGCGGGACTTTGCGCAGCGGTGACGGTAGCCTGCACCTTCTCGGTCGAGCCCCAGACCACCGCGCCGTAAGCGGAGCGGGAAAGCCGCTTGCCACTGCCCTTGCGAAAGAGCGGATCGTCGTCCTCGTAGCCGACGACCGCGAATACCCGGTAGCCGAAGGCATGCAAGTCGGCCCCCTTCGCCAGATTGAACGCATTGATGTAATTCGATTCGACGCGCGAGGGCTGCGGATCGATCAGGTTTTCGTCGATGAGCTTGCTGATGAAGGCATGGGCCGAGACGGTGCAATGCAAGGGATCGTCGAGCGAGCCCGCATGCCCGGCAGCGGGCAGCGCGGTCGAAACGAGAAAAACGGCGGCAGTGACGAATTTTTTCATGGCGGAGGCCGGAGTCAATCCTATTTGGCTTCGGTTCAGGCACCGGACGGCTGGAGGCAAAGCCGATGCCCGATCCCGCTGAAAACGTGCGGAGGCTGGCACTGTACCGCCTTTCCCGCCCCCATGCCCACGGGATTCGACTCGCACGCGAATCTCGCCCCGAATCTTGTCCCTGTTGGCGTGCGCGGTTCGAACGCGTCCTGGAACAAAACCGTATATATTTCTGCGGATGGAAAATTCTACTGACACGGATGCGTGCTATGCGGAGGCCGCAACGCCCCCCGCGCCGCGTACCTGGGACGCACGGCTGGCCCGCTGGCTCGTCACGCCGCTCAAGAACACCCGCGTCGTCCCGAACCACCTGACCACGCTGCGCCTCGCCGTCGGGCTCGCAGGCGCCTATTGCCTGGCCCAGGGCGGCTTCGCGTGGGCGAACGCCGGTGCCCTTTTCGTCGTGCTGTCCAACTTTATCGATCATACGGACGGCGAACTCGCGCGCATCAGCGGCAAGTCCAGCAAGCTCGGCCATTTCTACGACCTCGCGAGCGACGCATTCGTCACCGTTGCGCTCTTCGTGTCGATGGGCATCGGCATAGCCGCGCGTGGGGAGCAGCAGCTTATGCCGATCGCACTCGGCACGCTCGCCGGCGTCGCCGTGGCCCTCATCTTTTACCTGCGCATGCGCATCGAATCGTTCGCCGGCAAGGCGGGCACGAAGCAGGCCTATGCCGGGGGCTTCGAAACCGAAGACGTGCTCTATCTGCTGCCGCTCGTCACGCTCGCGGACGGTGTCCAGCCGTTCGTCCTCGTGGCGGCGATCGGCGCTCCGCTTTTTGCCGCGTGGGTCGTGTTCGACTATTGGCGCATCGTGCGTCGCGGCCGGCCGGGCCAGCAAGGCACCGAATTGCGGATGTCCCGATGAACTCGCAGGCAATCGGATGGAGCGCGCCCGACTTGCGCGCCAAATCGGATAACGGCGGTGCGGATAACGGCGGTGCGGATGCCGGCGGTGCGGGACTCGAAAGCAGCTTGGCGGCGCAACTGGGCCAGCTCGACGCGAATCGGCTCGAAAAAGACTTCGCCGAGCAAGGCGCGTTTCTCTACCTTCAGGATTTCCTCCCTGCCGACGTCACGTCCCGGCTCGCCGAAATCGCGCGGGCACTGCTGCCCGCCGTCAACCGCAACTACCTGCCGGGCCATAAGCAGGGCGGCAGCGTAAGCCGGCATACGCTCGATAAGCTCGCGCCGTTCGTGGCCGAGCTCTATCGTTCGCCGGCGCTTACGCGGTGGCTCGAAGCGATCACGGGCGACAAGCTGCTGCCGTCTCCCGAGGACGATCCGCACGCGTACGCGCTCTACTACTACACGCGCCCCGGCGATCATATCGGCTGGCATTACGACACGTCGTATTACGAGGGCCGCCGCTATACCGTGCTTTTCGGCGTGATCGACGATTCCTCCTGCCGGCTCGACTACGAGTTGCACACACGCACGCCCGGCCGCGCCCCCGTGCCGGGCTCGGTGCAGTATCCGCCCGGTGCGATCGTGCTGTTCGACGGCGACAAGCTGCGGCATCGGATCACGCCGATGGGCGCCGGCGAAATGCGCGTGTCGCTGACGCTCGAGTACGTGACCGATGCGCACATGCGACCATGGCGCCGGTTCATCTCGAACATGAAAGACGCCGTTGCCTATTTCGGCTTTCGCCAGGTGTTCGGCAAGTCGAACGCTCCGGCCGGCGGTGGAGGACACGGCGCATGACGCGCGCCGCCATGGCTTTGCTGACGCTCGGCACGGTCGTATTCGTCGCGCTGCTCGCGTGGCAAGGCGTCGGTGCCGTGGCCGGCGCATTGGCCGCCGCCGGCTGGGGGCTCGCGCTCGTCGCGGCATTCCACGTGGTCCCGCTCGCGATCGACGCCGGGGCCATCCGGGTGCTCGCGCCGCGCAGGACCACGTTCAAGGACACGATGTTCGCCCGCTGGGCCGGCGAATCGGTCAACAGCCTGCTGCCCGCCGGCCAGCTCGGCGGGCCCGTGCTGATGGCGCGCCATCTCGCGCAGCGCGGCCTGCCGCTTCCGCGCGCGGCCGCGGCCATTACCGTGAGCACGACGATGCAAGCGTTCGCGCAGATCGTGTTCGCACTCATCGGGCTTGCGGCCTTCGCGGCGGCGGCCACGAGCACGCATCATGCGACGGCGGGCGTGCGCACCGCCACGCTCGTCGCGAGCGCGGTTCTTGCCGTGGCGATGATCGCGTTCTACGTTGCGCAGCGGCGCGGTCTTTTTGGTGGCTTCGCCCGGCTGGCATCGAAGGTATTCGGAAAACCCAATGCCGCACTGGCGGCGCGGGCCGACGCGATCGACGTCCGCGTGCAGGCGCTTTACCGCCGCCAGTGGCGCGTTGCCGCGACGTTCGCGGTGAGCCTCGTCGGCTGGATCGTCGGAACCGGCGAGGTGTGGCTCGCGCTGCGCTTTCTCGGGCATCCGGTCGGCTGGGCCGAAGCGCTGCTGCTCGAAAGCGTCGGGCAGGCGATCCGCGGCGCGGCGTTCGCCATCCCCGGCTCGCTCGGCGCACAGGAGGGGGGCTATCTGCTGCTCGGGCCGCTGGTTGGCCTCGCCCCCGAAACGGCCCTTGCACTCTCGCTTGCCAAGCGGGCTCGCGAACTCGCATTGGGCTTGCCAGGCATCGCTTATCTGCACTGGAGCGAGCGGAAGTGGCAGCGCCGGCGGGTAGCCGCCCGGTCGTAGCCACGGGCGGCACCCGGCCGAAGATCATTCAGCAATATCAGCAAGTTCAGCAAGTCTAGGAAGGAGAACGACAGATGCGAGCGATCATCCTCGCGGCCGGGCTCGGTCTGCGCCTGCAGTTGCCACCCGAGCAACAATATCCGAAATGCCTGCTGCGCTTCGAGGGCACAACGCTGCTCGAGCGCCATCTGCGCGCGCTGCGCGCCGCGGGCGTGGACGACATCGTCCTCGCGCTCGGCTTCGAGCCGCGGCAGGTCGAGGCCGAACTCGAACGCCTCGCCTGGCAGCCGCTGCCCGAGATGATCCACAACCCGCGCTACGACCTCGGCAGCGTGCTGACGGTGCATACGGTCGCCGATGCGATGACGCGCGGCGGCGACGTCCTGCTGATGGATGCAGACGTTCTCTACGACGAAGCGATTCTGCGTGCGCTCGTGGCCGGCGCGAGCGCGGACCGGCTGCTGATCGACCGCGATTTCGAAGCAGGCGACGAGCCCGTGAAGCTGTGCGTGAGAAACGGCGTACCCGTGGAGTTGCGCAAACAGCTCGCGGTCGGGCTCGACTACGACACGATCGGCGAATCGGTCGGCTTTTTCCGCTTTCGCGAGCAAACCGCGCGCCGTCTGGCGCAGATCGTTGCGCGCTATGTCGACGAAGGGCGCTCGAACATGCCGCACGAAGAAGCCGTGCGAGATCTGCTGCTCGAAAGCGGGCACACGTTCGATATCGCAGATGTGACAGGCATGCCCTGGATCGAAATCGACTTTCCCAATGACGTGAAGCGCGCAGCCGACGAAGTGCTGCCGCGCCTCGCACCGGTAACAGGGGTTACACGATGAACGCACGCGAACCGATTCCATTTACCGACGCAAGCTCGCGCTTTACGCGGCTGCGGGACATGCTCGTCGGCAACGAGCTCGAATTCATCATGGAAGCTCATAACGGCTTGTCGGCGCGCATCGTGCGTGAGGCGGGCTTCAAGGGCATCTGGGCTTCGGGCCTCGCCATTTCGGCGCAATTCGGCGTACGCGACAATAACGAAGCAAGCTGGACGCAAGTTGTCGATACGCTCGAATTCATGGCCGATGCGAGCGACCTGCCGATCCTGCTCGACGGCGACACCGGCTACGGCAACTTCAACAACGTCCGTCGGCTCGTGCGCAAGCTCGAGCAGCGCGGCATCGCGGGCGTGTGCATCGAAGACAAGCAGTTTCCCAAGACGAACAGCTTCATCGGCTCCGAGCGCCAACCGCTCGCCGACATCGACGAATTCTGCGGCAAGATCAAAGCCGGCAAGGATTCGCAGACCGAAGAAGATTTCTCGATCGTCGCACGCGTGGAAGCCTTGATTGCAGGATGGGGCATGGAGGAGGCGCTCAAGCGCGCCGAAGCCTATCGCGTCGCCGGCGCCGATGCGATCCTGATCCACAGCAAGCTCTCGCGCCCCGACGAAATTCTTACGTTCGCGCGCGAATGGGCCGGCCGCGCGCCGCTCGTCATCGTGCCGACGAAGTACTACAGCACGCCGACCGAAGTCTTCCGGCAGGCCGGCATCAGCCTCGTGATCTGGGCAAATCACCTGATTCGCGCGGCAGCGTCGTCGATGCAGCTCGTTGCCCGCGAAATCCATGCGAGCGAGACGCTCGTGAACGTCGAAGAGCGCATCGCGAGCGTCGACGAGATCTTCCGCCTGCAAGACGCCGAGGAGTATTCGGCGGCCGAGCGGATCTATCTGTCGGCAAGCCGCCAGGCGTCGTCCGCGGTCGTCCTGGCCGCGAGCCGCGGGCGCGGCCTCGAGGCCGTGACCGAGGACAAGCCGAAGGTCATGCTGCCCGTCGCGGGCAAGCCGCTGCTGCGCTGGCTCGTCGATGCCTTCAAGCAGCAAGGGGTCAACGACATCACGGTCGTCGGCGGCTATCGCGCCGATGCGATCGATCGGGCCGGCATCAAGCTCGTGTTGAACGAGCAGCATGCGCACACGGGCGAACTCGCGTCGCTCGCCTGCGCGATCGACGGCATCTCGGGCGACGCCGTGATTTCGTATGGCGACCTGCTTTTTCGCCATTACATCCTGCGCGATCTCGTCGAGAACGATGCGTCGTTCACCGTCGTCGTCGATTCGTCGATCTCGCAGCCTTCGAACCAGAGCGTGCGCGATTTCGCCTATTGCTCCGCGCCGGACGATCGCGCGCTCTTCGGCCGCAAGACCTACTTGCAGCGCATCCGCAGCGGCGCGCCCGGCGATCAGCCTGCCAATGGCCGGTGGGTCGGCCTGCTCGGCGTTCGAGGCAACGGCGCCGAGCGCCTGAAGTCGATGCTCGCGGAGCTGAGGCTGCAGCCCGATTTCGATACGCTCGACATGCCGGCGCTCATCAATGCGCTGATCGATGCCGGCGAGCGCATCGAGGTGCAGTACGTGCATGGCCATTGGTGCGGCGTGAACGATCTGGAGGACTTCCGCCGGGCCGGCGACTTCGCTCATGCGCAAACGCCGCTCGGCGCCGCGCCCCAGGGCAGCGGAGCCGAGCGATGATCGAAGCGGCACAGTTCGTCGAGGCGGCACGCCGTCATGGCTTCCAATGGTATGCCGGCGTGCCCTGCTCGTTTCTCACGCCGTTCATCAACTATGTGCTGCAGGATCCGGCGCTGCACTACGTGAGCGCCGCCAACGAAGGCGACGCGGTGGCGTTCGCCGCCGGCGTGGCGCTCGGCGCGCGCAACGGCCTGCGCGCCGTGACGATGATGCAGAACTCCGGACTCGGCAATGCCGTGAGCCCTTTGACGTCGCTCACCTGGACGTTCCGGCTGCCGCAGTTGCTCATCGTGACGTGGCGCGGCGAGCCGGGCGTGTCCGACGAGCCGCAGCATGCGCTGATGGGGCCGATCACGCCGACGCTGCTCGAAACCATGGACGTTCCGTGGGAGCCCTTCCCGCGCGAAGCCGAAGCGATCGAGCCCGTACTCGCACGTGCCGTTGCGCACATGGACGCGACGGGCCGCCCCTACGCGCTCGTCATGCAAAAAGGCAGCGTGGCCCCGTATCCGCTCAATGCCGCAGCAGCCACGCCGCGCCGGCTTTGCACGCCGGAAGCCCGTTGGCTCGGCACGACCGGCGAGGCATTGCCCACGCGCCAGGATGCCCTGCGGCGCGCGATCGAGCTCACGCCGGCGGCCTCCACGGTCGTGCTCGCATCGACGGGCTTTTGCGGCCGGGAGCTCTACGCGCTCGACGATCGCGCAAACCAGCTCTACATGGTGGGCTCGATGGGCTGCGTGACGCCGCTCGCGCTCGGCCTCTCGCTCGCGCGGCCCGACCTGCGCGTGATAGCACTCGATGGCGACGGCGCGGCGCTGATGCGCATGGGGGCTTTCGCGACGCTCGGCACGTACGGACGCGGCAACCTGCGCCACCTGCTGCTCGACAACGGCTCGCACGATTCGACCGGCGGCCAGGCCACGGTCTCGCCGCATATCTCGTTTGCCGGAGTAGCGGCCGCGTGCGGCTACGCGCGCGCGATCGAAGGGGACGATCCAGGCATCGTCGACGAACTGCTTGCTGGCGATATACGCGGCGATGCGGCAGAGGGGCCGCACTTCGCGCGTCTCACGATCCGGCGCGGCACGCCCGATGGGCTGCCCCGCCCCACGGTCACTCCCGCCGACGTGAAAACGCGGCTCATGCGTCATATCGGAGCGAGCTGATGCTGCTACTGAATCCCGGCCCCGTCACGCTGACCGAGCGCGTTCGGAAAAGCCTGCTGCAAACGGACCTCTGCCACCGCGAAAGCGAGTTCTACGATCTTCAGGACGAGGCGCGCAAGCGGCTGCTGGATGTCTACGCGCTCGATCCCGCCCGCTGGTCGGCTGTGTTGATGACCGGCTCGGGCACCGCAGCCGTGGAAAGCATGATTGCGGCACTCGTGCCCGGTGACGGCAAGCTGCTCGTCGTCCAGAACGGCGTGTACGGCGAGCGGATCGTCAGCATTGCGAAGCAATATGGCATCGCGCACGAAGCGCTCGTGCACGAGTGGATGGACGCGCCCGACGCGGCGCGCGTGGCGGCGCAACTGAAGGCCGACCCGACAATCACGCATGTGGCCGTCGTCCATCACGAAACGACCACGGGCCGCCTGAACGATCTCGGGGCCTTCGCGCGCGCGTGCCGCGAGCACGGCGTGCGGCTGCTCGTCGACGCGGTCAGCAGCTTCGGCGCCGAAGCGCTCGATTTCAGCGACGAGGGGGCGATCGCCGCCGTGGCGGCCACCGCGAACAAGTGCCTGCACGGCGTGCCGGGGGCAGCGTTCGTGGTGGTGCGCCGCGATGCGCTGGAAAAGGCCGCAAGCCGCACCTATTACCTCGATCTCGCCCGCCTTGCGCGCCTGCAGGATCAGCGCAATACGCCGTTTACGCCGTCGGTGCACGCTTATTACGCGCTGGTGGAGGCGCTGCGCGAATTCGCCGAGGCTGGCGGATGGCGTGCGCGCCACACGCACTACGCGGCATTGGCCGAGCAAGCGCGCGCAGGGCTCGCCGAACTCGGCATCGCGAGCGTGCTGCCGGCCGCTCAGTCGTCGGTCGTCTTGCGCGCCTACGATCTGCCTCGGGGAACGACGTACGAGCAACTGCACGACGCACTCAAGGCGCGCGGTTTCGTCATCTATGCGGGGCAAGGCGGGCTGTCGAGCCGGCTTTTCCGCATTTCGACGATGGGCGCGATCGGTGCCGCGGATATCGAACGACTCCTGCAGGCATTTCGCGACCTGCTTCGATAAAGCCCGGCAACGGGGCGGTCGGCGGCAAACGGACTGACATGCGACAATCGGCGCTCCCCGAGGAGAGAATCGATGAGCACGCCCCTACAGCACGATTTCCGCAGCGATACCGTCACGCGGCCGAGCGCCGCCATGCGCCAGGCCATCGCAAACGCCGAGGTCGGTGACGACGTATTCGGCGACGATCCGACGGTGAAGCAGCTCGAAGCGCACACCGCCGAAGTGCTGGGCAAGGAAGCCGCCCTCTTCGTGCCGTCGGGCACGCAATCGAACCTGATTGCGCTGATGGCGCATTGCGAGCGCGGCGACGAATACATCGTCGGCCAGGAGGCGCACTGCTACCGCTGGGAAGCCGGCGGTGCGGCCGTGCTCGGCAGCATCCAGCCGCAGCCGGTCGAGAACGAGGCCGACGGCACGCTGCCGCTCGCGAAGATCGAAGCGGCCATCAAGCCCAACGATCCGCACTTCGCCCGCACGAAGCTGCTCGCACTCGAGAACACGATCGGCGGCAAGATCCTGCCGCCCGCTTACGTGCATGACGCGGTCGACCTCGCGCGCGGCCGCGGCCTCGCCTGCCACCTCGACGGGGCACGCCTCTTCAACGCGGCCGTCGCGCTCGAGGTGCCGGCCGCAACGCTCGCGCGGCCCTTCGATACGGTATCCGTCTGCCTGTCGAAAGGGCTCGGCGCGCCGGTGGGCTCGGTGCTCGTCGGGCCCGGCGCGCTGATCGCCAAGGGGCGGCGCCTGCGTAAGCTGCTGGGCGGCGCGATGCGTCAGGCAGGCGTGCTCGCCGCCGCGGGGCTTTATGCACTCGAACACAATATCGCGCGGCTCGCCCTCGATCATGCGAACGCCAAGACGCTCGCACGCGGCCTGGCCGCATTCCCCGGAATCTCGGTTGTCGATCCGCACACGAACATCGTCTTCGTCGAAGTCGACCCTCGATATGCCGCGGCATTTTCGGCACATCTGGCGGCTCATGGCATCGGCATCACCTCGGCGTACGGCGCAACGCGGCAGCGCTGGGCGACGCATCTCGACGTCGACGGCACGGCGGTCGAACGCGCACTCGCGGTTGCGGCCGATTTCTTCGCCCACCACGCCTGAACGAACGCACGGAGCGCGCCATGCTCGCCGACAATTTTTCGCTTCGCGCGTACCTCGCGCGCATCGGCTACGACGGCCCGCTCGATCCGACGATCGACACCGTGCGGGCGATAATGCGCCGGCAGTTGCGCAGCGTACCGTTCGAGAACCTCGACGTGCAGGCTGGCAAGGTCGTCTCGCTCGTGGCGGAGGATATCGTCGAGAAGATCGTCGAGCGTCGCCGCGGCGGCTACTGCTATGAAGTGAACGGCATCTTCGCGATGGCCCTGCAGGCGCTCGGCGTGACTTATCGTTTCGTCGCAGCCCGGCCGATGACCTATCCGCAACGGCGGCCGCGCACGCACATGGCGCTCGTGGTGACGCTCGGCGACGAACGCTGGCTCTGCGATCTCGGCTTCGGCAGCCATGGCATCCGCGCACCGATGAACTTCTCGGCACTCGACACCGGGATCGCTCAGGATACCGAACGATATTCGCTCGCGCGCATCGGCCCGGACGTCTATCTGCTGCGCACGATGATCGATGGCAATTGGGCGAATCAATACGAATTCGATCTTTCCGCGCAGGAGTGGGTCGACTTCATACCGGCCAACTACCTCAATTCGACGCATCCGGACTCGATTTTCGTCAAGAACCTGATCGTCGTGCAGCAGACCGACGCCGGGCGCAAGATTCTGTTCGCCGATACCTTCAAGGTCATCGCCCACGGCCGCACCGAGCAGCACCGGCTCAAGCCGCCCGAGCTCGGCGCATTGATCGAACGCGAATTCGGTCTGACGATGCCACGATAGGCGAAGGCTGTCACAAACCGCGCGGCTCGGCCGTCTTGGGACGTCGTCACCCCGCTTTCGATTCGCCGAGGCCCGCCATCATGAATGCCGATTCGCCCCACCCGTCGTCCACTGTCGCGTCTGCCTCCTCGTCCGATCGGACTGACCCGCTCACCGCGTTCGGTGCGGTTCGCCCGCGCCTTTTCGCCATCGCATACCGCATGCTCGGCACGCGCGCCGATGCCGACGACGTGCTCCAGGACGCCTGGCTGCGGTGGCACCAGACCGACCGCGCCGTCGTGCAATCGGCCGAGGCGTGGCTCGTGACCATCGTCACCCGCCTCGCGATCGACCGGCTGCGGGCGGCCAAGACCGAGCGCGAACATTACGTCGGCTGGTGGCTGCCCGAGCCGCTCGTCGAAGCGGACGAGCGTACGCCCGAATCAGCCGCGGAACTCGCAAGCGAGTTGTCGATCGCGTTGCTCTGGGTGCTGGAAAGGCTCGCGCCCGAAGAGCGGGCCGCTTTTCTGATGCGTCAGGCTTTCGACTGCGATTACGACGAAATAGCGACGCTGCTCGGCAAGAGCGAGGCAGCCTGCCGGCAGATGGTCCACCGCGCCACCGAGCGCGTGCGGGAGCAACGTGTGCGTTTCGACGTCTCGAAGGATGCGCACCGGCGCGTCGTCGAACGCTTCCTGAAGGCGGCGCAAAGCGGCGCCCGCAACGAAATTCAGGCGCTCTTCGCCGACGACATCGAACTCGTCAGCGACGGCGGCGGCAAGGTGCCTTCGATCGCGAAGATCCTGCACGGCGCCTATCGCATCGCCAATCTTTATTGGGCGACGTACCGGCGCCTGGGCGCACGGGCTGTCTACCGGCCTGCCCGCGTGAACGGCGAGGCAGGGCTGCTGCGATACGTCGACGGCCAGCTCGAATCCGCGCAGGCTTTCGTGACGGACGGCGAACGCATCGTCGCGATCTACAGCGTGCGCAACCCCGACAAGCTCGCGCGTATCCCGGCTCTACTCCGTTGAACCGAGCCGGCGCTGTCACAACATCGGTGGCCGCGCCGTCTTGATGGCATGGAGGCCGCATGGGGCGGCGCTCCGTTTCTACCGAAGGACCATGCCATGACACAGACCGCTCGCGTCGATTTTCCCAAACTTGCGCCGAAGGCATACCAGAACCTGCGGCAACTCTCCACGGGGCTGCGCCGGGACCTGCTGAGCCCGCGGCTCATCGAACTCGTGTTCCTGCGCGTCTCGCAGATCAACGGCTGCGCGTTCTGCATGGACATGCACTGGCGCGATTTGATGAAGCTGGAGATGGATCCGCGGCACGCAAATGCCGTGGCGGGCTGGCGCGAAGCGCCGTTTTTCGACGAGCGAGAGCGCGCGGCGCTCGAATGGGCCGAGATCGTCACCGCGATTCCGGCCAGCCACCCGGGCGACGAAGCATTCGCCCGCCTGCATGCGCGGTTCAGTGACGAGGAAATCGCCGAGCTGGCATTCGTCATTTCGACGATCAACGCATGGAACCTGATCTGCGTCAGCTTGCGCAATCCGATTCCGGCGAAAGCTTGAATCGGATTCGATCGGATTTCGACCGGGCCGAGCGCTTTCGCACCCGGCCCGGGCATGGCGCCTCGACGCTTATTCCGTTGCCGATGCGTCAGCCTGATGGTGGTGGGTCATGCCGGGATCATGCACCGCCATCGCATCGTGACCATGATCGGACAGCTGGGCGTCGAACCATTCGTGCAGGGCGGAGACAAGACGAGGATTATGCGTGCTGTAGGCAATTTCTCCGCCATTCGGCAGATCGCGATAGCGGATCTCCAGTTCGCCCGGATGAGCGGCACGCAGCGACGCAAGACCGGGCATGTCCTTGCCATGAATCCGCTCCGGGGCCCCGAAATCCCCCTCCGAGAATCGGTGAGCGATTTCGGCCAAATGTTTGCGGATCAGCGCGACCTGCTTCGGGTCGCGATGCTTGGCGACGACCTGCTGAATGCCGCCGGCCGTCGTCTTTGTAAAGACGTGGGTGGTAGCGGCAAGAGAGAACGGCATCACGTCCGTACCTCGACGCGCTACCTCCGTCTGGCGCGCCGTTGTTGCATCGGCGCCCCCGGGGGCGCCGAGCACGATCGCGGCGAACGTGGCAACCGAGGCGAAGGTTGAAAAGCGACTCATGAGCGACTCCAATCGAGCAAGCGCTCGCAGTCTAACGCCGGAGACTTTTCGGCGCCACGAGCGCAATCTTCGTAGCTGCAGGTTCTCAACGCGCCGATTCGCGCCACATCACGACGAGCGCCGTCATCAGCGACGGCCCGATGAAAAGCCCGATGAAGCCGAAGGTCTGCGCCCCGCCGAGAATGCCGAACAACACGAGCAGGAACGGCAGGCGCGCGGCACTGCCGATCAGCAGCGGTCGGACGAAATGCTCCGCGACGAACACGACGATCGAGCCCGTCGCGAGCACCGCGACGGCGCCGCCCGTGTCTCCTTGCGCAAAGAGCCATAGCCCCGCGGCGCCGAACACCACGGGCGCGCAAAACGGCACCATCGCCGCCACCGCGGTTAGCAGACCAAGCGCCGCCGCATGCGGCACGCCCGTCAGCACATAGACGATGCCGATCAGCACGCCTTCGCCGAGCCCCACGACGACGAGCCCCGTCACCGTACCGCGCACCGCGGCCGCCATGCGCACGGCCAATTGCTCGCCCGAGCTGCCGAACATGCGCCGCACGCCTTTGCGCGACTGATCGGCGAGCCGTGGCCCCGCCTTCAGGAGTACGAACAATGTCAACAGCATGAAGCCGAAGTGCAGCAGGCTGTGCAGAGCGACCAGTCCGAAGCGCCGGCTCACCTTCACGACGTTGGCGGGGCCATGCAGTTCTTCCACGGCGGGGGAGCCTCGCAGCCCATGTGCGAGATTCGTATCCCACCACTGCGCGATCTGCTCCCCGAACGGCACATGCGCCAGAAACCCCGGCACCGCGATGCCGCTCGCCTCCGCCTGCTTGATCCAGGCAATCAGGTCGTGCGCCTCGCGCACGGTCTGCGCGAATACGAACAAGATCGGCAATGCGACGAAAAGCCCGACGCCCAGCGTCAGCAAGAGCGCAATAGCGGCGGCGCCGGCCGGGCTGTGCCGCGGGCTGGCCACGCGCAGCAGCAACGGCCACAAGGCAATCGTAATCACACCGGCCCAGACGATCGGCACGAGGAAATCGCGTATGACCCAGAGGGCCAGCACGATCAACGCACTATTGAGGGCAAACCAGGCGATGCGCTGCGCCCTTTTGGCGTCGGGGACCGGCGGCGGCGAAGGAACGGGGTGACGGGTTGGCATAGGCTTGCATGAACGGCACTGGCGTGCCCTCATGGTAGCCCATCGCGCGAGGCGCACGGCCGGATTCGCGATTGACTTCGCGGGCCGCATTGCGAAGAATCGAGCGCATCGCCTCCGAGGCATTGCCACCGATCAGATTCATGCCCACTCGCCCTTCTCTCTTTTCGTCGATCTCGAGGCCGCGCTTCGCTTGCGGGATATCGTCCACCACATCGGCCGCGGTGCTGAGCACCGCCATCGCATTGACGGCATTGACGGCACTGACCGCGATGCCGACTGCCGCGCTGGCTGAAGAGGAAACGCCGGAGCACGCGAGCGGCGTACCCGCGGACGACCCTCACGCGTCGCTGTCCGCACCATCGTCGGGCGCCGCCGCCGCGCAGGGCGCATCCGCTTCCGTGGCTGTGGCTGTGCCGCCCGAAACCTCGTCCACCACCGAGCATGCCGTACGCGTGGGCGGCCGACGCATCGCGTACACGGCAACGGCGGGCACATTGCTGCTGCGCGACGGCAAAGGCAAAGCCGATGCAAGCGTGTTCTACGTCGCCTATACGGCGCACGCGAACGATCCGTCCCGCCGCCCGATCACGTTTCTGTTCAACGGCGGCCCGGGTGCGGGCAGCATCTTCCTGCTCATGGGCTCGGTAGGCCCGAAGCGCGTGAACACGTCGAGCCCCGCGCCAACACCGCCTGCCCCCTATGCGCTGCGCGACAACCCCGACAGTCTCATCGACAAGACCGACCTGGTGTTCGTGGACGCGGTGGGCACGGGTTTCTCGCGGCCGCTCGATGCGGCAGCGGCCAAGCGGTTCTATGGCGTGGACGGCGACCTCGACGCGTTCGGGCGTTTCATCGACCGCTATCTGACGGTGAATCAGCGCTGGAACTCGCCGAAGTTCCTCTTCGGCGAATCGTACGGCACCACCCGGGCGGCGATGCTGGCCTACAGCCTGGGCCAGCGTCACATCGCGATCAACGGTGTCGTGCTGCTTTCCTCGGTACTGAACGCGAACGTGCATGCCCCGGGCTACGACCTCATGGACGTGCGTTTTTTGCCCTCGTATGCCGCCGTGGCCTGGTATCACCACAAGATCCCGGACGTGCCCGCGGGCGGCCTGCCGGCACTGCTCGACGAGGCGCGCGCATTCGCGGCCGGGCCCTACGCCACGGCGCTTGCCAAGGGCGACGCGCTGCCCGACGCCGAGCGCGACGCCGTCGCGGAGCAGCTCGCGCGCTACACGGGACTCGGCAAGCGCTTCGTGATCGAGGCGCGGCTACGCATCCCGCCGTCGCTCTTCAGGAAAGAACTGCTTCGCGGCGAAACGCGCAGCGTGGGCCGCTACGATGGCCGATTCGAGGGCATCGAGGCTAACGATGCATACGACTCCCCCGACTACGATGCCTCGGAGAAATATGTGACGAGTGCATTCAACGCCGCCTTCCACGATCACCTCGCGCGCGATCTGCATTACACGGCGCAGTCGCCATACCGCATTTTCAACGATGCGGTGCTCAGCGCATGGAACTGGAAGCATCACGCATGGTGGGGCGAATCGCTCGAACTGCCTTACGCCGCTGGCGATCTGGCCGAAGCGATACGCCGCAACCCTCGCCTGCGGGTGTTCTCCGCCAATGGTTACTTCGATCTCGCCACCCCGTTCTTCTCGACGGAGTACGATCTCGCCCACATGGGCCTCGAACCGTCGCTGCGCGGGAACCTGACGATCGCCTATTATTCGAGCGGCCACATGGTTTATCTCGACAATGCGGCTTTGCACGCGCTCAAAGCCGACCTCGCGCGCTTTTACGATGCAGCAGGCGCCTCGATGAGCGAATAGCTCCGATCCCAACGCCGACGCGGCATGGCGGCGGAACCGGCACAGCCGGCATTGTCGGCGTCGCGCGGCCCCGCTTGCGTGCGCGCCCGTCCGGGTCGAGCGATCCGCACCCGGCACATGCCCCTTCTCCATGCGCACGAAAGACCGCCCGCCGAGTCGCATACGATCGCTCCCGGCAGGCCGATGCCGAAAGCACAATGACACAATAGGAAATTCGCATTCCGGCATATTTCCGCGTTCAAATATTTTCGACCTCGGACGTTTAGTAGCTATACGCGCTGTTTTTTGTCTTATACGTTGAACCCGGCCCATTACCGATACGGGCAATGTGATTGAGCGGAACGACAACAACGGCTCAAAAGACGGCAGGACGGCGCGCCGGCGTGCGCTACGGCCATTTTCCGGCTGACGCCATTCTTCCCGCATATTCATCAGGAGGTCGAATGAAGTCGAGAACGATTTTTAAGTTCAAACCCCAACCGCCGGAAAAAATCCGGAATTCATTACTGAATCGGCATAAACAGGTCATTTTTCTTTTTCCCTTGCTCGCAACGCTCGCGCCGGCCATAGCCGGCGCAACCGCGGCCGCCGCTACGAAATGGGTTGCCACGGAAACGAAAGCATTCGTTCCGCCCCCCCGCGCGCACGCGCTCGCGGCACCGCAAATGGAGGTTGCGTCGGGCGAAGTCATGCATATCGTCGTGAGCATGAAGATTCGCGATTTCGGCAAGCTGCGCGACCTTGCCAATACGGTGACGCGGCACGGCCACCCCAACTATCACCGATTCCTCACGCCCGAGACGTTTCTCGAGCGGCATGCGCCCACGCCACGGCAAATCGAGCGTGTTACGGCGTACCTGCGGCAAAACGGCTTCGTCAACATCACCGTTTCGCCGAACCGTCTGCTGGTTTCGGCCGACGGCACGGCCGGGACGGTCAAGGCAGCCTTCAATACCCCGCTCGTTCATTTCCAGAGCAACGGCCGCACCGTCTATGCAAACAGCGCGCCTGCACAGGTGCCCGAAGCACTCGGCCACTCGGTGCTGTCGGTACTCGGCTTGCAAAACGTCGCGCGCGCTCGGCCGCTCGCACGCATCGGCCCACGCACGAACGCGTCGTCCACAGCCGTCGATATCGTCATGGGCCATTACCCGCATGAATTCCCGGCGCTGTACGGCGCAAGCGGGCTTGCGACGGCTTCGCAAACCGACATCGGCATCGTCACCCTCGGCGGCACCCGGCAGGCCACCGCCGATTTGAAGGACTTCATCCAGTACAACGCGCTGCCGGACGTCGCGGTCTCGACCATACCGACCGGCACGGCAAACGGAGATTACAGCGACGACCTGGAAACGCAACTCGAATGGGACCTCGATAGCCAAAGCATCGTCGGCGCAGCCGGAGGCCGCGTCAAATCGCTGACGTTTTACGCGGCCGATCTGGCGGCCCCAGGCAATACGGGCCTCACGCAGGCGCTCAACAAGGTCGTCACCGACAACGTGGCGCAGGTCATCAACGTGTCGCTCGGTTGGTGCGAAGCAGACGCATACGCGGACGGCACGCTCGCCGCCGAGGAACAGATCTTCACGACGGCCGCGGCGCAAGGTCAGACGTTTTCGGTCGCGTCGGGCGACGAAGGCGTGTACGAATGCAGCAACCGTGGCTATCCGGCCGGCAATCGCTACTCGCTGTCGTGGCCCGCATCGTCGTCCTACGTCATTGCCGTGGGCGGCACCACGCTTCATACGCACCCCGACGGCAGCTACGCGCGCGAAACCGTCTGGAACGAAGGGCTGGACAGCGACGGCAAGCTCTGGGCATCGACCGGCGGATTCAGTGCCTTCGTGCCGGCCCCCGAATGGCAACGCGCATTGGGAGTGAGCCCCACACCCACCGGCCGCGCCGTTCCCGACATCGCTTTCGACGGCGCACAAAGCACGGGAGCGCTCATTCTCGTGGCGGGCAATTGGTTTCAGGTCGGCGGCACGAGCCTGTCCGCACCGCTTTTCGCCGGCTTCTGGGCGCGTCTGCAATCGACGCATGGGAATGCGCTGGGCCTGCCCGCACCGAGCATTTATCGTGCGGCCGCCGCCGACCCACGGCTCGTGCGCGACGTGACCGCCGGCAAGAATGGCTATGGCGGCTACGGCTACCGTGCAACCAAGGGCTGGGACTACCCGACCGGCTGGGGTAGTCTGGACATGGCCCGGCTCGCAGCCTACGCGAGCCGGGTGCCATTCGCGAGGTAACGCCCGAGTAGATAGCGATTCGTTGCATGCGCAACCGGTTCCAGGCGAGCGGTTGCGCACACACCCGCGGAATTGAGCGCATAATCTGCGTTTTAGGCTCGCCGCCGCAGCGCCGCTTGTCCATGCCGCTCGCCATCCACGCATTCATTTCGCCGCTGATCGTCGCCTGTGCGCTGTTCATGGAAAGCGCGGATGCCAACATCATCGTTACCGCCCTGCCCTCGATGGCACGCGATTTCGGCAGCGATCCAGTGGCGCTGAAAGTCGCGATCACGAGCTATGTCGTGAGCCTCGGCGTGTTCATTCCGATCTGCGGCTGGCTCGCCGACCGCTTCGGCGCCCGCACCGTCTTTCGCACGGCGATCGGCATTTTCATTGCAGGCTCGCTGCTGTGCGCCGCCTCCCGCTCGCTGCATCTATTCACGTTCGCGCGTTTCGTGCAGGGAATCGGCGGCGCCATGATGGTCCCGGTCGGGCGGATCATCATTTTCCGTTCTGTGCCGAAAAGCGAGTTCGTCCGGGCGATGAACTACCTGAGCCTGCCCGCCATGTTCGCGCCGGCGGCCGCGCCGATGCTCGGCGGCTTCATCACGACCTACCTGCACTGGCGCCTCATTTTCTTCATCAATGTGCCGATCGGCATACTCGGCGTCTATTTGACCAACCGGTACATCGCAAACACACACGAGCCGCATCCCGGCCCGCTCGACTGGACCGGCTTCGTCCTTTCCGGGCTCGGCGCCTCGCTCGTCCTACTCGGGCTCTCGCTCGTAGGTGACGACATCGTGTCCGATCGCACGGCCTACGAGATGTGCATCGGCGGCGCGTTGCTGCTCGCGCTCTATGTGCTCTACGCGCAACGGGCCGCCCGGCCCGTGCTCGATTTGCGCTTCCTGCGCATTCCCACTTTTCGCGCGAGCGTGCTCGGCGGCTCGCTCTTTCGCATAGGCCTCGGCGCCGTGCCGTTTCTGCTTCCGCTCGCGCTGCAAGAAGGCCTCGGCATGTCGGCGTTCCAGTCGGGGCTGATCACCTGCGCCTCGGCGTTCGGCAGCATGTTCATGCGCTCGCTCACGTCGTATGTGCTGCGCAAGTTCGGCTTCAGGACCGTGCTGATCTATAACGCCGTTTTCGCCGGTATCGCGATCGCCGCATACGGCACGTTCACGCCGCAAACGCCGGTTTGGCTCATCTGGGTCATCGTACTTTTCGGCGGTTTTTTTCCCGCGCTGCAATTCACGAGCCTCAATTCGATGATCTACGCCGATATCGCCGGCACCGACGTGGGCCGGGCCACAAGCCTCGGCAGCGTCGTGCAGCAGATGTCGCTCGGCCTCGGCGTAACGGTCGGCGGCATCGTGCTGCAAATCGCGCGTGCGGCGCACGGGCATCCACAGATCATGTGGTCCGACTTCTGGCCAGCGTTTCTCGTGGTGGGCATGTTCTCGCTCGGCTCGATACCGGTTACCCGGCGCCTTGGCCCGCACGCCGGCGATGAAATCGCGCGAGGCACTCGCGGCTGAGCGCTTCGGCCCGCGCATCGGATCCGACGGCCATCGCGCTTCTGCGCAAAGCGTTTCATCCACGGGCACGGGCGCATCGATGCACGACGCGCATCCGCAGTATTTCAGCCGCCGCCGCGCGCTACGGGTTTACGTTCTCTTGGCGTTCGCGCTGCAAGTTCTATTACTGAGTCACCACACGATCTTTCAGAATGCTTTCTTAATTCTGAGGAATCGCTTCATTCGCGCCGACACAACGAAGCGGAGGCTCCCGTGACTGAATCAGCGAACCAGGCGATCGAAGAACTGAAAGGGATGCTACGCGGGCAAGTACTGCAATCGGGCGATGCCGGATACGAGGCTGCGCGCCAGGTCTGGAATGCGATGATCGACCGGCATCCGGCCTTGATCGTGCGTTGTGCCGGCGTGGCCGATGTCCGGCACGCCGTGCGGTTCGCGCGAGAACATCGGCTCGTACCCGCGGTACGCGGCGGAGCCCACAATATCGCGGGCAGCGCCGTATGCGATGGCGGGCTCGTCATCGATCTTTCGCCGATGAAGTCGGTCCGCGTCGATCCGCGCGCGGCGCGCGCCTACGTGGAGCCCGGCGTGACCTTGGGCGAATTCGACCATGAGGCTCAGTCCTTCGGGTTGGCCACGCCGCTCGGCATCAACTCGACGACCGGTGTATCAGGGCTCACGCTCGGCGGCGGATTCGGATGGCTGAGCCGCAAGCATGGCATGTCGGTCGACAACCTGTTGTCAGCCGATATCGTCACGGCCGACAGCGAACTGCTTCATGTGGACGCACAAACGCACGACGATCTTTTCTGGGCCATTCGCGGCGGCGGCGGCAATTTCGGCGTCGTGACGATGTTCGAATTCGCACTGCATCGTGTCGGCCCGCAGATCTTCGGCGGGCTCGTGGTCGTGCCGATGGAGCAGGCGCGCGAGGCCTTCGCGCGGTATCGCACCGCAGCCGAGAGCATGCCCGACGAGCTTTCGGTATGGGCGGTATTCAGACTCGCCCCGCCCTTGCCGTTCCTGCCGGCGCAAGTGCACGGCAAGCCCGTGTTGATCTTCGCCGTTTGCCATGTCGGCGAACCGGAGCGCGGTGAACGCGCGGCCGAGACTGTACGCGCATTCGCCCGGCCCTATGGCGAACATCTCGGGCCGATGCCGTACGCGATGTGGCAGCGGGCATTCGATCCGCTGCTTGCGCCCGGCGCACGCAACTATTGGAAATCGCACAACTACGACGAACTGCCGGACGATCTGATCGAAACGGTGCTCGCCGCGATGGAAAAGCTGCCCTCGCCCCACTGCGAGATCTTTTTCGGGCAGGTAGGCGGCAGAACGTGCGATATCCCGATCGACGCCACGGCGTATTGCGGCCGCGACGCGAAGTACGTCATGAACGTGCACGCTCGCTGGACCGATGCGAGCGACGACGCCTCGTGCATCGAATGGGCCCGTGCGTTCTTCGCCGCTTCCGCCCCATTCGCGCTCGGCAGCGTCTACGTCAATTTCCTGACTCAGGAAGAGGGCGCGCGCATAGGCGAGGCTTATGGGCCCAACTACAGACGGCTCGCCGCGATCAAAGCCCGCTACGATCCGCACAACCTCTTTTGCCACAACCAGAACATCCAGCCGTCGGCGTGAGCATATCCGCGCCCGACGACGGCCTTCAAGTGAGGAGCGATGCCATGACCCGCAAATACATCGACTGCCGCGAGTTTCCGAGCGACATGAACTGCACCGTCGCGCTCTCGGCGGATTCCGAACAGGAACTCATCGAAGCGGCCGTACAGCACGCGGTGAGCGTTCACCAGCATGTGGATTCGCCCGAATTGCGCGCGCAACTCGCGACGCTGTTTCATGAAGGCACGCCGCCCGTGGAGGCACCGCGGCGCTCGTGAAGCGCACTGAAGAAGAAAAGCCGCCGGTCGTGCCGGCCATGCGCCGCTGTCATTGCGGGGCCTGCACGCGCGCAGGCATCGCACCTGTGCTTCGCCATGCGCATCCCCGCATGCGCCCAGCATGCATCACGCCGCTTTGCCGAGGGGCTGCGCTTGAGCTCGTACCGCATCGAGCATGATCGACGCCAACTGCTCGACGGGCGCAGCCGCCCCGTTCGCCGCATGCACGAGCATGAGCGAGACGCTTGCCAGTGCCGGCAGGCCCCAAGTCTTGGGCTCGAGCGCGTGCACGCTCGCAGGCAGCCCGTAGTGCGTACGAACCGTCACGCCAAGCCCCGCCGCAGCGGCAGCCCACAGACCTGCCAGACTCGGGCTCGTCAGCGCGATGCGCCATGCAATGCCCGCTCGATCGAGCGCCGCGGTGGCCATCGCGCAAAGCATGCAATGGCCGTCGAACACCACGAGCGGCAGCGGCTCGCCGCAATGAGGGTCCCACTGCAACGCATCGGAGCCGATCCAGCGCACGCGCGGCTGATCGACTTTCAGACACAGCCCTGACGCACGGCGCGCCTGCAGCGCCAGGCGCGTATCGTCCCAAACGAGCGCAAGGTCGAGTTCGCCCTCGTCGAGCCGCTCGAGCAGCTCGATATTGCGGGCGACGCGCGCTTCGATGCGCACCTTCGGATGCGCACGCGCGAATCGTCCCAAGACACCGGGCAACAGCGCTTCGCCGAAGTCCTCCTGCAATCCGAGCCGCACCCGGCCTTCGAGGCCCGCACCGCGCGCCGCCGATATCGCCTCGTCGTTCAACTCGACGAGGCGCCGCGCGTAACGCAGCAGCGAATCGCCCGCGTCGGTGAGCGCGAGCCCCCGCCCCGCGCGGCGAAAGATCGGCGTACCGGTTTGCTCTTCGAGCTTGCGGATCTGCGCGCTGACCGCGGAAGTCGAACGCCCCACCTTGTCGGCAGCCTTGGCGAAGCTGCCCAGGTCCATGCCCAGCACGAAGCTGCGCAACGCCGCCACGTCGAAATTGATTTGGCTCATGGCTCCGTGAACATCCTATTTTTCAGGACAGTTACCCACAAATTATTTGATTTTCCGAATGATCATAGAGTGCGAGACTGGCGACGTCAAACCTCGGGAGAACGTCAATGGATATCGAATGTCTCGTGCGCGGGGGACTGGCCGCTCAGCCGCTTGCGGCGTCGCGCCACCGCTGGAAAGTACTCGCCGTCGGCGTCATGGCCAACGCGAGCTTTTCGGCCGCCGCCGCAGGCATCCCGACAACGGCCGTGTGGATGCGCGCCGATTACCGGCTCGATAACGCCAGCCTCGGGTGGGTGCTCGGTTGCATGGGGCTGGGTCTCGCCTTATCGGAGCTGCCGTGGGGCGTAGCCACCGATCGGCTCGGCGACAGGCCTGTGCTGCTGACTGGCCTGCTCGCAACCGCGCTTGCGCTCTTTGCGATGGCGTTCGTCGTCGTGCCGACCGGTGCCTTCGTTCCGGCTGTGGCGGTACTTGCCGCTGCGATGTGCGCAGTCGGCCTGCTGGGTGGCAGCGTGAACGGATCGAGCGGGCGCGCCGTGATGAGCTGGTTCGGGCCGAGCGAGCACGGCCTTGCAATGAGTATCCGGCAAACCGCCGTGCCGCTGGGCGGTGGCCTCGGCGCGGCTTTGCTGCCATGGCTCGCATCGGCGCACGGCTTTGCCGCCGTTTTCGCCACGCTGGCCTTCATGTGCGCCGCATCTGCATGCTTCGCGTGGTACTGGCTTAAGGCGCCGCCCCTTACCGATGCCGCCTTCACGCGCGCGCACGCCGTGGCGCCCGCTTGCGGACCACTCGCCGATCTCACGATCTGGCGCGTGGCATTTGGCATCGGCTCTCTGTGCATCCCGCAATTCGCCGTCCTGACTTTTGCGTCCGTGTTCCTGCATGACTTCGGCCGTCTCGGCACCGCCGGCATCAGTGCGACGATGGCCGCGATCCAGATCGGCGCAATGGGCATGCGCGTATGGAGCGGACGGCACACGGACCGGCACGGCAATCGCCGCGCTTATCTGCGCGCGTCGACGCTCGTGGCCGCCGCATCGTTCGCGGGGCTCGCATTCGTCGTAGCGGCGGTACACCCCGCACCCACCGGCTTGCTCGTGGCGATGATCATAGCGGCCGGCATCTGCATATCGGCGTGGCACGGCGTGGCTTACGCGGAACTCGCGACGCTTGCAGGCGCGCAGCGCGCCGGAACCGCGCTGGGCATGGCCAATACCATCGTCTATGCGGGACTGTTCGTGGCGCCTTCGGCCATTCCGCCTCTGCTCGACGCTGGATCGTGGGGCACCGTATGGTTGTCCGCGGGCATCGTGGCGTTGGCCGCTCGTCCGCTCTTTCCCCGCTAGCAACACGGGCCGCATGCCCCGGCATTCCGATGCATGCGGCCCGCGCGAGGGTGTGCGTGCGTGCAAGCCGATATCGGCCCCTATCAGACCATCTCAGCCCATGTCAGCCCATTACGGCTTCCATCGATACATCAGCACCTTGGCCCGCGCGTCTTCCTCGGCGAGCAGCACATACTCGCCCGTGGGCAGCAGGGCTGCGCTGATGCCCATCTGGGTATCGATCCAGCCGCTCGTATTGCCCACGGTGGCATCGGGCGCGATCGCACCGACCTGCTGCCCCGTACGCGCATCGTAGACGTCGAGCCTGGCGGTCGGCGCCTCGCCGACGAACACGTAGTTGCCCGCCTGCGCAACGGCGACCGGAAACAGCGCCGGGCTGGACGCCGGATTGAACGGCAGCGGGACGACATACTGCAGCGCGGGCGCGCCGGAACTCCAATTGTCGTAGCGCGCGAGCACGCGGCCGACCGATTTCCAATAGCTGGAGTTGTACGGCGCCGTGCTCGTATAACCCGTGACGTACATGACGTCGTGCGCCGAATCGTAGACGATGCGCGCGATCTTCGTGAACGGCTGCGGCATCGGGTACATCTTCGACGAGCTGTAGGAGTAGATCGGATTGCCGAACGAGTCGAGGCCCTGCAACGGCATCTCGCGAATACCGCTATTGCCTGTCGCAAGCCAAACGTTCGCGGCATCGTCGACCCACCAATAGGCGTTGTAGACCGAGTTGCCCGTCGAGGAATTCGAGGTGATTTCGGCCGCCTGCACGGCACCGTCACCGCTCACGTCGCGCCACATCCACTCACCGTAGGTCGGTTGCCCCGACGGCCAGGTGCCCGGAATCGGGTTTTGCGAGATCAACCCTGAGGGAACGGCAACTTCGCCGTCCGTGCTCGAATTGAAGCGATAAATGCTGAGGTAGTGCGAGTACATGTCCTGGGTGAACATGAACCGCGCGCCGTTGATGCGGCGAACGAGCGGCTGGCCGCGCACATTGCGGGTGGTGTGCAGTGCAGGATCGTCCGGATAACGGAACCGGTTGAGCGTGAAGCCCGCATAGGTCCAGTCCTGTCCGGCCGACGCCGAGTAGTTCATCTTGAAGTGCTTCGAGCCGCTGAAGACGTCGGTCGGCGAAGCGGGATCGATGGCGGCTCCGTCGACGAACAGCAGCCCCTGCACACGCCAGTTCAGCGCCTTCGAGTACCAGTTGTAGCTCTCGATGACCGTGCCCTCGCCCGTATAGCCCGAGCCGAACGGACGCGGCCCAGCGCCGTTCTGCGCGACATAGAAGTTGCCGCTCTTGTCGAAGCCGATGCCGGTCGTGCCATTGAAGCGCCAGTTGCCGGGCACGCCCACGGTCGGCGCGAAAATGCCGTAACGCGCGCCGATACCCGTCACCGGTGTAACGGTGCCCGAGGCATCCCGGCTGTAGACGAGAATCTGCTGCGAAGGGCCGCCGTCGGCAATGAACAATTGCCCCGAGGGCGAGAGTGTGATGTCGACAGGAATCGCACCGCGCGGCAGCGAAACCGTGCCGGGCAACGCCGCGCCCTTCGCGGAGTAATGCGCGATCGTGCGGCCGGACGCCGAAGTCAGGTTCTGGATCACCCACAGCGATCCATCCGTATCGACGAGAATGCGGCCCGGCGACGGCGCGCTCCACGAACGCAGCGGCGCCATCGTGTTCGCATCGAACACCTGGATCTGGTTCGTATAGGTGTTCGCGACATAGAGTTCGGTGCTCGTGGCTGCGAGCCCCCGCACGCCGGCATCGGTGCCCGTCGGTACCACGTTCAGGGTGAGGAAGCTGTTCTTGGCCGGATTGTTCAGATTGCCGACGCCGGTCGCGAACGGCGCACCCTGCGTAATGTTCGCGATGTTGCGGCGCGTGATGCCGAACCAGACCGACCCGTTCGGCGGATACCCGCTGCCCACGAGCTTGCCGCTTTCATTGCCGATGGAAGCCGCTGCGTACAGGTAAGAACCGTTCACGGCCACCGCGTCGCCGCCCGTGTTCCCCCATCCGTGCGTCTGCCCCGCATAGGCGGTCTTGTTGCCCGCCTTATAGGCGCTGATTTCGCTGCCGCTCTCGTCCCACGGCGAATTGGTGTACACCGTGCCGTCCAGCCCGACCGCGATCGCTTCCACGTCGAGCTGCACCCATTTGCCGTCGCCGAAGCCGAACGTGTTGCCGATCCAGGTGGTCTTGTACGAGAGAGTGGTTGTTTGGGCCATCGATGCGGCAGGCACCAAGGCCGCAAGCATGAGTGCCGAGGCGCATGCCCTGCGCGCCTTTTGGACAAAAGCGTCCCCGCGCCGCGCTTTTGCGTGGCGAATATTGTCTTTCATGGTCTTCCCGCGTAACCGGCGTCCCGCGCATCCAATTGCTTAGGACTGCCAAACGTTTGCTCTTTGTCTTGACCCGTTCTCGATCGGCAACGACGAATCGAAGCCGAGCACCGGCCCGATCCATGGGCTCGAGCAACGATCGAAGTTGAGCTTGAAACCGTGAACGCGCCGGTGGAGATCACCGGAAGAGCACGCCCGTCGCGAGGATCCACTGGGCCAGTGGTGAGACGACGGTTTGGCGTATCGGATACAGCTTGGACGCGAAGCCCGGTAAAGCTTACAACCGAGAGCGGATCATCCCTTTCGGTAACAGAGAGTATTACCTGTTAGTTTGTGTAACAGAATCGGCACGGGCCGCAACGTCACGTCAGATAAGGCAACGTTCGGTAGGATTTATCTGACATAACCGATGCAATCGGTCATTGTTGCACGCATGGCGCGGCAAGGCTTGCACCCGCCGCGAACGGCGGGATGTGCTTGCGGCAGGTGCAATAGAGAGGCGTTCAGCCGAGCGGTTTCACGCCGATCAGCCAGCCGTGAAGCAGGAATGCGAAGGCGGCCCATGCGAGCAGGCCAATCACCACCGTGCGGACATCGGCGGACATGGTTCCAACGGGATAGCGGACGCCCGCGACGCGGTCACGACGCCGCCAGACCAGATAGCCGGCGGCCGCCCAGACGAGAAAAGCGCCGAACAGCACGACAGCCTGTGCGGCCCCATTCGCGAGCAGATGACCGAAAGCCCACACGGCAACGCCCGCGTACATCGGATGGCCGACCATCTGCTTGATCCGATTGCGCGGTATATACGCGGCCGCGATGAGAATGAACGCAACGAGCACCAGCAACGCCGTCAGGTGACGCACACCGGGCGGCGGCACCCAAAGCCAATGCGGGCTGTGGCGTGCGATGCCGTACCCCCAAACGATCAGCGCGAAACCGATTGCGGACGAAAGGGAGTAAATGCCTTTCCAACGCTGCTCGCCGAGGCGTGCAAACTGCGCATCGCGCCAGGGAGCGGCCACGAGCCGCACCGAATGCGTACCGAGGAATATCAGCAACCCGAGAATCATCGTCCCCACGTCGGCTCCTTTTTTTCGTTCTACCCGCCGCTCTTCAGGCAGTCGGCGGGGCATACGGTATCGTGTACGACGATTTCGGGCAAGGCTCAAGGCGCCGCAGCAATCACCTGTGCCATTGCTGCCGTGAGTCGCTTCGCGAACGGCACGTGCAAAAACTCGTTCGGCCCGTGCGCGTTCGATTTCGGGCCGAGTACGCCGCACACGACAAATTGCGACTCCGGAAATCCGGCCTGCAAAACGTTCATGAGCGGAATCGTCCCGCCCTGGCCGATGAAGGCGCACGATGCACCGAAGTGCGCCTGCGACGCATGCTCGAGCGCATCGGCAAGCCATGGCGCCAGTTCCGGCGCATTCCAGCCGTTGGCCGCGCTCGCATCGGGCTTGAACGTCACCTTGGCGTTGTACGGCGGATCGAGTTCGAGCAGCGCCTTCAACTCGCCAACGGCCGATGCCGCATCGACGAGCGGCGGCAGCCGCAGGGAGAGCTTGAACGCCGTGCGCGGCCGCAAGACGTTGCCGGCATTCGCGAGCGAAGGCAGGCCCTGTGCGCCGGTGACCGAAAGCGAGGGGCGCCATGTCGCGTTCAGCAGCGCCTCGCGCGGGTCGGCCGTGACGGGCAGCACCGGCTTGCCGTCCTGCCCGCACGCCCAGGGCGCCGGCTTCCAGACGCTTTCGCCGAGAATGCGCGCCGTCACGTCCGTCTCGCGCAGCCGTTCGGCGGGAATCGGGCAGTGGAACGCGGCAGGCAACAGGCGGCCCGAGCCGGCATCCTCCAGACGCTCGAAAAGCTGCCGCATGATGCGGAAACTCGACGGTACGATGCCGCCGTATGAGCCGGAATGCACTCCCTCGTCGAGCACTTCCACCTCGAGCGCACCGGCCACCAGCCCACGCAGCGACGTCGTGAGCCACAACTGATCGTAATTGCCGGCCCCCGAGTCGAGGCAGACGACGAGGCTCACGTTACCGAGCCTGTCACGCAGTGCGTCGACGTAAGGCAGGAGGTCGCCACTGCCCGACTCCTCGGAAGTCTCGATCAGCCCCACGCAGCGTGGCCGCTCGATTCCCTGGGCGTCGAGCGCCGCCAATGCGCACACGCTCGCGTAGACGGCATAGCCGTCGTCGGCCCCACCGCGGCCGTAAAGCTTGCCGTCCTCGTATTTCGGCTGCCAGGGGCCCAGGTCGCTACGCCAGCCCTCGAACTCCGGCTGCTTGTCGAGGTGGCCGTAAAGTACGATCGTGTCGCCGCTGCCGGCGCGCGTGGCCGGCGTTTCGAAAAAGATCACCGGTGTGCGGCCCGGCAGTTTCACGATTTCGACTTTCAGGCCTTGCACGCGCTGAGTTTCGGCCCAACGAGCCGCATCGGCCACAACGCGATCGAGATAACCATGCCGGGCCCAGTCGGCATCGAACGCAGGACTCTTGGCGGGAATGGCGATGTAGTCGGTCAGGGCCGGGACGATCTCGTCGTCCCACTTGCGCTCGACGAACGCGGCAAGCGCGTCCCGGTCCAGTTGCTGGTGCATCGCGGCAGCGTCAGTCATGTCCCAAACCCAATCGGTCAAAGCGACATGATAGTGCGGAGCCTCACCCTCTGCAGAGATGCGTCAAACGCGCGACAATCGCAACACCTGTCGACAGGAGTGCTCATGTCCGACGCCATCGTAATGGAAGTGGTCGAAGTGCTGGCCGCCCTCGCGTTTTATTTCCTGCCCGCCATCGTGGCGGATCACCGCCATCGGCACGACATGCTGACCCTCGCGCTGTTCAATGCCTGCCTCGGCTGGACGGTGTTCGGCTGGATCATCGCGCTCTACTGGGCCTGGCTGCCCAATCCGCCCGCCGATATCGCCGGAGACATCGTACGCAAGCAGCGCTTGCTCAGCATGCGGATATTCTCCGAGGGGCTTGCCGCGCGCGTCGCACGCCGCGCCGCCGGCCGGCGCGCCGAACGACCGGGTAAAGCCGGCTGAGGCAGCCGGCCTTTCCTGCCCGATTCAGGCATTCGTGCCGGTTGCACCGACGTAGCCGCGCAAACGGACGAGGCCCGGCGAGATCGATCGCGGCTCGCGCGCGAGCGCGTCTCTCAGAAACTGTTCCTGGCGCAATTCACCCTGTTCGTCGAACCATTGACACAGCAGCCAATCGCCACCGCCGTCGTTCGCGGCGCCCACAAATGTCACGGTCATGCGTGCGCCGCCGGTCTTGAGTGTAACGACGTCACCCGCACAAAATTGGTCCTGCCGATCAAAAGTGCCCGTAAGCATGTGTGCTCCGTCGAAAGCATCGAATATCGCTCATACCGGAATGTGCGCCGGCGAACGGAAACGGCTTTTATCCCCGTTGGCCCATCGAGTTAATCATCGATGGCAGGTAGAGACTAACAATAGAATTTTTATTCTACAAGCGGTTTCAGGGAAAACCACAGCCAGCGCTTGCGCATTCGGACTTATTCGACGTTAGCCCGTCTGTTCGCGCCATAATCCGCGATGCTTGATATGGAAACAGGGCCGGAGCTTAACGAAAGCGAAACAATAGCACTTTTGGGGCTCCGATCTCGACCATTTCAGATACCTGTGCAGTCGGATCATATGCAGACACGCATATTCACGCCTCGAAAACGATCCGCCATTTAAAAAGGATACGCAGATCCATTACATTTGTTTTGATCGAGATCAAATGCCCGGGGACGACGTTTTCACAGATAAACGAGCAATTCACCGTTGCAGCCGATGTAAACGTTCTCATCTGGATTACTGGCCGAATTGGCCATCCGATTCGGCCATCCGACTCGCCATTACCGCCGCGCACTTGCCTGGGTACCCCCTTTTATTCAGTCGGCTAGTCGCAATTGCGTTGCCGCCCGCTGCGACGCAACGACGATCAGCTTCATCGCCGCTCGCGTCGCGCCGACGAAAAGCTTGCGGGCCGTGCGCTCGTCGAAGACGTCGAAATCGACCTCCGTCAGCACCACGCAGGGCGCCGACTGCCCCTTGAAGCGGTAGATCGATTCGAGCAGCACATCCCCGTCCCTATATTCGGGGTTGCCGAACAGGTCGTACTTGCCCGTGAAACTCTTCACCCGGTGCGGACCCAACTGCTCGACGGACGTGAACGCCGAGGCCTCCCGCCCGCGAAAGGACAGCACGGCAATGTCCTGCTTCCGGAAGCCGAACGCCAGCGCCTGCGTGATTGCCCGCTTCGTGGCCTCGATCGCGCCACCCGGCACGGTTTCGTCATAGCTCGTGACAACCATCTGCGAACCGCCGAACGGACTTCCCGATGCAAGTCCTTGCGCATACGGTACCGCTGCACCCACCTTGTCGCGTACGTAATCGAGAATGTCACGCGGGCTTCGGTAATTGGTCGTCTCCGTCAACACGGTCCAGCCCGGCAAGGCGACGGGTTCGCGCATATAGAGATTCTGCAGCGGATCCTCGAGCCACCACCAGGCGCCGTCCGGCCGCAGGAGCCGGCCCAGCGCGTCCACCCACGGTTCTTGAAAGTCCTGACCTTCGTCGACGATGAGCACATCGAAACGCAAGTTCTCCCCGATCGGGGCACGCGCGAATTCAAGCTCGAGCTGCGCGAAAACGCCGGCCGACTGGAAATCGGGTGCCCGGCCCACGTCGCGGGCCACCCAGTCGCAGAGCTGGTGATAATTGGCCACCTTCACGCCCTCCGGCGCGACACGCGCGATGTGGTCCGCCAGCGGCCGGTTGAAGCAGACGTAAAGCGCCCGCTTGCCGGCGAATGCCGCATCCTTCATGACCTGGATGGCAAGCTGGGTCTTGCCCGAGCCAGCCGTGCCGATCACGCGCAGCCGGAACGGCTCGAACTGCAGCCGGCGCGCCCAGGTGGCCAGGCCACCCGAGAGCCGCGTCACGAGCGTACCGGCCTGCCCCACGAGCGCACTCGCATCGGGCGTGAGCGATAGCTCGTCGGCCAGGAAATGATGAATCTTGGAAGCGGACGCCAGCCGCGGCTCGTCGGGCGGCAGCGCCTCGACGATGGCCGCCACGAGCTGGTCCTTGCGCGTGGCATCGATGATCCGCTCAGGCGCGACACCGGCGATCGCCGCGTCTCTCACCACGTAGTCGGGGCAGTACAGCAACGCTTCGATGCCGTAAGTGCCCGCACCGAACGCGGCCGTGAAGCGGCGGTGCAGCGATTCGGTCGTTCGCGCAAGTCCGATCGCGACATTGCGCTCGGTCTGGAGGTACACCTTGACGAGGCCCTTCGGCGTCTCGCGCAAAAAGCCCGCTTTCTGCTCCACGAGCAGGAGCCGGCCCGCGGGACTCACCACAACGAAATCCGCTTCGCCGAATACGGAAAAACTCCCATTCAGACGGGTCCAATGCACGCCGTGATAGACGGTATAGTCTGCCGGCAACCCGGCTTCGAGCACGGCAAGCGTTTCGCGCTCGCGCTCGGCCGCGCCGGTGCGCTCGGCAGTGCCGGCGGCGGCCACGTTCTTCCAGTCGTCGGGGATGAGGCGGGCCATGGCGATCGATTCCTCGCGGTGTGTTTTCGATTCGGCGTATTGTACAAACCGCGCGCGCTCGTCACCCATTTATGGCGAGGCGCTTTGATCCATCGGAGGAAAGATCAAGATGTTGAAGATTTGGGGACGAACGAATTCGGTCAACGTGCAAAAGGTGCTCTGGTGCTGCGACGAACTGGGTCTGCCCTTCGAGCGCATCGACGCGGGGTTGCAATTCGGCCGTGTCGCGGATCCCGAGTATCTGGCGCTCAATCCGAACGGCCAGATCCCCACGCTCGTCGACGGTACCTATGTGTTGTGGGAGTCGAACTCGATTCTGCGATATCTCGCGATGCAGTACGGGGCATCGAGTACGCTCTACCCTGCGGATCCGAAAACGCGGGCCAGCATCGACCGCTGGCTCGACTGGTCGCTCTCCGTGCTGCAGCCGGCGGAGCGCCCCGTCTTCGTCAGCGTCGTGCGCACGCGTGCGGAAGAACGCGACACGGCCAAGCTCGAAATGGATCTGCAGGTGCTCGTGAAACGTTGGAAGTTGCTCGACACGCACCTGCAGGGCCGCTTCCATGTGGAAGGCGACAAATTCACGCTCGCGGACATCGTGCTCGGTGCGTTCGCAAAACGCTGGTTCGGACTCGAGGGCGTCGAACGCGCGCCGATGCCGAGCCTCGCGCGCTGGTACCAGTTGCTCTCGCAGCGCGCATCGTTCAAGAAGCACGTCGATTATCCGCTGACGTAACGGACCATCGGATCGTCGGACCATCGGGCCGTCGGGCCCGCGGCCCGAGCCACCTCGGACCAGCCAATGACGGGCGCGGTGCGGTCAGTGCGCCGCGCGCCGCTCGGCCGCGCGCTCGAGCAGCGTATCGATGAGCGATAACTGAACGGGTTTCGTCAAGTGCGAATCGAAGCCCTCTTCGAGCGAACGCGCAATATCGCTCTCCTGACCGAAGCCCGTCATTGCGGCGAAAACCGTCTGCTGCAGCGCTTGCGTTTCCTTGAGCTGGCGCAGCACCGTGAAGCCATCCGCGCCGGGCATGGCAATGTCGATGAGCGCGACGTCGATGGGGCCCGCGTCACGCGCGAACGTCAATGCCTGCGCTCCGCTGTACGCGACGAACACACGGTGCCCCTTCATTCGCAACAGCATCGCCATGCTGTCCGCCGAATCGCCGTTGTCGTCGACGATCAGAACGAGCAACCCCTGCTCGTGCCCGGTGTCGGGCTGAGAACGCAGCCTGTTTTCATCGTCGTTGGCCGCAGGCTGCGCGCCGAATAGCGGCAGGCGCACGGTGAACGTCGCCCCCCGGCCGGGCCCGCCACTCGTGGCCACAATGAAGCCGCCGTGCATTTCGACCAGCCAGCGGCATAGCGTAAGCCCAATGCCGAGCCCGCTCTCGCGGCGCTCCAGCCGGTTGTCGGCCTGCACGAAGAGATCGAAGATCGAATCGAGCGCGGCGGGTTCGATGCCGCAGCCGTCGTCAGTCACCCTGATCAACGCGAAGGAATGGCTTTCCTCGGCGATCGTCACGGAGATACGGCCGCCGTGTTCCGAAAATTTCGATGCGTTGTTGAGCAGGTTCTGCACGATCTGCACGAGCCGCGTCATGTCGCCATTGACGATCACGCCCGCGTCCGGGGCCAGCACCTCGACGTTCTGCTGACGCAGTCCGAGGTGCGGACGAATCATTTCCAGGCCTCGATCCACGATGTCGCGCAGATCGACCGGCGCGAGGCGCAACGCCACTTTGCCTGTCGTGATGCGCCCCGCGTCGAGCAGATCGTCGACAAGCCGCGTCAAATGCGAGATCTGACGGTCGATCATGTCGCGGCACTGCCGCAACGTGGGGCTCACGAGCGGCTCGAGCATCATGACGCTCAACGCATTCGTCACCGGCGCGAGCGGATTGCGCAGCTCATGAGCCAGCGTAGCGAGGAATTCGTTCATGTGGTGGCTCGCGGCCTCGAGGTCGCGCAGCCGCTTGCGCTCGGTCATGTCGCGCGTGACCTTGGCGAAACCGCAGAGGGTGCGCTCACCGGCCACCGTCGCATAGACTGCCGTGATGACGACGTTCGCCCAGAACATCGTGCCGTCCTTGCGCACGCGCCAGCCTTCGTCCTCGATTCTGCCGTCGCGCGCCGCCACGACAAGTTCCATCGCCGGCTTGCCGCCGACGATATCCTCGGGCGGATAAAAGACCGAAAAATGGCGGCCGATGATCTCGTCTGCCGAATACCCCTTGATCTTCTGCGCGCCGATGTTCCAGCTCACGATGTGGCCGCTGGTGTCGAGCATGAAGATCGCGTAGTCCTGCACAGACTCGACGAGAATCCGGAAACGCTCCTCCGGAGACGCAACCTGCCCCGACGGCTGAGGAAACGACCGAGTGTCCCAGGCGGAAGAATCCGAATGCATAAACGATCGCCATTCGTTGAAAGTGGCGACATCGATTGCCGCAACAAGCGCTTTTCCAAGCACGATGCATGCCCGCGAGGGGCCCGGTCAGGAGGTTCCGCTATGGGCAATCCGCAGGCGCTGCTGCCATGGCCGGAGCGCACGGTGGCAGCCCCCGCGCGGCGGCCCCGCTACCTTGCCTCGCTCAACCCGGAGCCGCAAGGGGGTATATGCGAAACGCAACTTTGACAGAGGAATTTGCAAAAACTACTGAATACGAGTACTACGACGATTCTCCCTTCGCGCTGCGACCATGGCGGCTCGGTGCGCTCAGCCCGGCTCGCCGGCGTCGATCGCCTCCCCTAGCAGTCCGATCAGTCTGTCCGGCGCGGCGGGCTTCGTCATGAAATGCTGAAACCCCTCGCCGATGCTGCGCAGGCGGTACGCCTCATCGGTGTGCCCGGTGATCGCAACCGCAACGGCAGGCGGCCGGTTGCGTCGGATTTCGTCTTCGCGCATGCATTGGACCAGGTAAAAGCCGTCCATTCCGGGCAAATCGATGTCGCAGACGAGCGCGTCCGGCGTCATGCCGAGGACGGCCTCTACCCCCTCTTCCGCGTCGCGTGCCACTGTGACGCACGCGCCCTCCGATTCGAGCATCGTCGCGAGGGACTCCCTCGTGAACGGATCGTCGTCGACGACCACGATCGTCATCTGCTCCAGTCTTCGAACACCGTTCATACTTATCAGCGCAGCCGTCCATGTCCTGACTGTGCGTCGGACTGCGGCACCGCGCGCGAGTTGCATTTCATCCTGCATTTGCCCGTCGCGTGTTGCGCTGTCCGTCGGCTCGTCCATGCGAGCCCGCCATGATAGCAGCGGTTCTTTTCCCATTTATGAGGAATCGCACGACGGCGGCCGCCGCATTGGAACGCGCCCGCCACTGCGCGCTCAAGCTAAAATTCCGCGCATGCCGAAACAGCCTCCTCTTTCGCGCGACAAGCGCGCCGACTCAGCCCTATCCAACGAATACACCGTGGACGAACTCGCGCACGTTGCCGGTACGACGGTGCGCAACGTGCGGGCATACCAGGACAAGGGGCTGCTTGCCCCGCCCGTGAAGCGCGGACGTATCGTCGTATACGACGACACTCACCTCGCTCGCCTCAAGCTCGTGCATCATCTGCTCGCGCGCGGGTACACGCTCTCCAATATTCAAGATTTGATCCAGGCAGTCGAGGAAGGCCACGACCTGCGCTCGATCCTCGGGTTGGAGACGGCAATCGGCTCGCGCTGGTCACACGAAAGGCCGCAGTCCTATTCGTTGACCGAGCTGTGGAAAATGTTCGGGGGTCCGTCGCCAAAGCGCGTGCAGCAGGCGCTGGAACTGGGCTTCATCGAGCGCGACGGGTTGAAGTTCGTCGCGACGAGCCCCGCATCGCTCAAAGCAGGCGCGGCGCTCGTAAAAGAAGGCATTCCGGTCGACGATCTGCTCGAAGGTGTTCGTATTCTGCGGCCGCATTTCGACGCCGTGGCGAAAGCGCTCGTCGACCTCGTGGTCCGGCGGCTCGACCGATACGAAGCCGACGCACTGCCGCCGCCCGCCGACGTGCCCGCGCTCGTCGACGCCATCTGGCGTTTACGACCGCTCGCGATGGTGCTGGTGGAAAGCGAAATGAACCGCGCGCTCGAGGAGGCATCGGGCGACTACCTCGTGAATCGCGTCGCTTCCATTCTCGAATCGCGCATCGGTGAGGCGCTCGATACCGAAACGGATACGGATACCGCCGTCGACCGGCCGGTGAAGCGCAAGGCGCCGCCGAAGGATGCCGCGCCACGCGTGCGCGCAGTGGCGGGCGCTGGCACGCGGCGCACGCGTACGCGCTGACGAAGCATGGGCTGCACGCGCACCAGCCACCCGGAGCCGAGCGGCGCGGACGAAGCAACGGCACAACGGCGCGGTAATGATGCGCCGCGGCACATCCGCGCGCGTCCTGGACCGGAGGATTGACGCGCGCGCCGGCTCGTATCATCCTGGAAGCGATCCGTTCATCGGCCCATGCGCGCGTCCATTCGGCGCGCGATGTGGTCTGTCGCGATGCGGCGACGCCCATGCATGACATCGACGAATTTCTCAAGAAGCACCACATCACCGAAATCGAGGCGATCATCCCCGACATGGCGGGTATCGCGCGCGGCAAGATCATTCCGCGCAGCAAGTTCGAATCGGGCGAATCGATGCGGCTGCCGCAAGCAGTCATGGTGCAAACGGTAACGGGGGATTACCCAGCCGACGGCAGCCTCACCGGCATGAGCGATCCGGATATGGTTTGCGTGCCCGATCCGTCGACTATCCGCCTCATTCCGTGGGCGGTCGACCCCACCGCGCAGGTGATTCACGATTGCGTGCATTTCGACGGCACGCCGGTCCAGATCTCGCCCCGCTACGTACTACGGCAAGTACTGCAACGGTTCGCAGCCCAGGGTTGGAAACCCGTCGTGGCCCCGGAGCTCGAGTTTTATCTCGTCGATATGAACAAGGACCCCGATCTGCCGCTGCGTCCGCCCGTGGGTCGCACGGGCCGTGCGGAGACCGGCAGGCAGGCTTATTCGATCGAGGCCGTCAACGAATTCGACCCGCTCTTCGAAGACATCTACGACTATTGCGAAGTACAGGAGCTCGAAGTCGACACGCTGGTACACGAAGTGGGCGCGGCGCAAATGGAGATCAACTTCCGCCATGGCGACGCGCTGAATCTGGCCGACCGCGTGTTCCTCTTCAAGCGGACGGTTCGCGAAACGGCGCTGAGACACCAAATGTATGCGACGTTCATGGCCAAGCCGATGGAGCACGAGCCCGGCTCCGCCATGCACATTCATCAGAGCCTCGTCGAGGTCGAACACGGAAGCAATTTGTTTACGGCTGCGGACGGCTCGCCTTCGCCGATGTTCTACGCCTACGTTGCGGGGCTGCAGAAATACACCCCGGCACTGATGCCGATCTTCGCCCCCTACATCAACTCCTACCGCCGCCTGTCACGCTTCATGGCCGCGCCGATCAACGTGCAATGGGGTTACGACAATCGCACCGTGGGCTTTCGAATCCCGCATTCGGCTCCGCAGATGCGGCGGATCGAAAACCGTATACCCGGCGTGGACTGCAACCCTTACCTCGCGATCGCAGCCACGCTCGCGGCCGGCTATCTCGGCATCCAACAACGCCTCGCGCCCAGCGACCCGATCGTGTCCGACGGCTATTCGATGCCGTATCAACTGCCGCGCAACCTCGAGGAGTCGCTCACGTTGATGAGTGCTTGCGAGCCACTTGCTGAACTACTCGGCGAACGTTTCGTGAAAGCCTATCTCGCGCTGAAGGAAACCGAGTATGAAGCGTTCTTTCGCGTTATCAGTTCGTGGGAGCGCAAGCACCTGCTCCTCAATGTGTGACGCTTCGGGCAGCCGCAGCCTGAGGCTGTCAGACGCTCGCCGGGGCCCGAGGCACGACGTTCAAACGCACGCCGAGCGCATCGAGCAGCTTGAAAATCGTCTCGAGACGCGGCTTCGATCCCGGCGCGAGCGTCTTGTAGAGACTTTCGCGACCGAGCCCCGCCTGCAGCGCCACATTCGCGATACCGCGCGCCTTCGCCACATCGGAGATGGCCGCAACGAGCACGTCCGGGTCCTCCTCTTCCAATGCGGCATTGAGATAGGCCGCGATCATTTCCTCGCTATCGAGGTATTCGGCCGCATCGAAGCGAGCAGTCTCGACGTTACGCATGTTCTTTCTCTCCTGATCGTGCGCCATAGCGCCTTTGCAAATGCGATATCGGCGCGCTGGCCGGCCTTGCTCCCGCCCGCCAGCAACAGGTAGGCGACCCTGCCCTCGCGAACGAAATAGATACGGTACCCGGGGCCGAAATCGATGCGCATCTCGCACAGCCCATCACCGAGCGCCTTGCAGTCGCCCCAATGCCCAAGCTCCGCCCGCTTCAGCCGAACGAGCACCTTGGCCCGCCCCTGAAGATCCTTCAGCCCACCCAGCCAGGCGTCGAATTCCGCAGTGCGGTTGATGGCGTTAACAGGAGATATTGTATCCATGTAGATACGACAAGGCAAGAAGAAGTATCCAAGATTCGTGCATTTGGACCCGTTCGTCATGTCGGCCAAACGGGCAATGGTCGCCAACGCCCCGGCTCTCCCCCCGTTTTCATCGAGTCCCCCCTCTAACGCGGCACTTGATGCGTTCCGCCGGAGCCCCTATCGTTACATCCAACAATGTAACGATTAAACGCGGGCAATCAGGGAGCCCCACGGATGAACAAAGTCGACGTCGCGATCATCGGCTCGGGCTTTGCCGGCCTCGGCATGGCAATCAAGCTCAAATCGGCCGGCATGCACAACTTTCTCGTGATGGAGAAGGCGGACTCGATAGGCGGCACATGGCGTGACAACCATTACCCGGGTTGCGCCTGCGATGTGCAATCGCACGTCTATTCGTTCTCGTTCGCGCCGAATCCGCGCTGGACGCGCATGTTCGCCCCCCAGCCGGAAATCCGTGAATATCTGCAGACATGCGCCGCGCAATTCGGCATCGAGCCGCACCTGCGCCTCGGGCGCGCGCTCGTGCATGCCGCGTATGACGAAGCGGCGCAACGCTGGCAACTTCGGTTCAGCGACGGCAGCGAACTGTCCGCGCGTGTGCTCGTGTCAGGGATGGGAGGGCTTTCGCGGGCCGCGACGCCCGATATTCCCGGGCTCGAGACGTTCGCCGGTAAAACGTTTCATTCGCAGCAGTGGGATCACGGCTATGCGCTGGAAGGCAAGCGCGTGGCGGTAATCGGAACGGGGGCGAGTGCGATCCAGTTCGTGCCGCGTATCGCACCGCGCGTGGCAACGCTCGCGCTCTTTCAGCGCACGCCGCCGTGGATCATGCCGAAACCCGACCGCGCGTTGAAACGATGGGAAAAGTGGCTCTTCGAGCACTTGCCCGTCACGCAGCGGTTGACGCGCGCCGCACTCTACTGGCAGCTCGAATCGCGTGCACTCGGCTTCGTGGTCCATCCCGCGCTGATGAAATCGGTACAAAAGCTTGCATTCGCCCATCTGCGCAGACAAGTGCCGGACCCGGCTTTGCGCCGCATTCTCACGCCCGATTACACGATCGGCTGCAAGCGGGTACTGATGTCGAACGACTACTACCCGGCCCTCTCGCGAGCGAACGTCGCAGTCGTCACGTCCGCCATCGCCCGCATCGAGGAGGATGCGGTCATTACGGCCGACGGCCTCCGTCACGCGGTCGATTGCATCATCTTCGGCACCGGCTTTCATGTCACCGATCCGATGCCGCGCGGCATGATCCATGGGCGCGGCGGCAGCGATATCGTCGATGTCTGGCGCAACGGCGCGCATGCTTATCTGGGCTCCACGCTGCCGGGCTTTCCGAACTTCTTCATGATCATCGGCCCCAATACGGGCCTCGGTCACAACTCGATGGTGTACATGATCGAAGCGCAGGTGGATTACATCGTGCGCGCGTTGACCACGATGCAGGCGCATCGCGCCCACGCGATCGAAGTACGAGCGCCGGTCGAGCAGGCGTACAACGCGCGGATCCAGCAGAAGCTCTCGCGCGCCATCTGGTCCATCGGCGGCTGCAAAAGCTGGTATCTCGATCCAAAGACCGGCAAGAACACCACGCTCTGGCCTGGCTTCGCGTGGCGATTCCGCCAGGCGACGCGGCGCTTCCGGCTTGACGACTATCACGCTTATGCAGCGACCGATGCAACGCGCGCGTCGGCAAGCGCGAATCCGGACACGCGCGACGTCGCCCGGCAATCGCCGGCCGAAGTGGCTTGAAGCGGCTTGAAGCGCCTTCAAGCAGCCGCACACGAAGGCAGGATCGGACAGCGAGCCTCCGAGTAGCCGAGACCGAACGCAAGGAGCGAAACATTGAAAAACTTCACCGGGAAAGTCGCCGCCATCACCGGCGCCGGCTCGGGCATCGGCCGCGCACTGGCACTCGCACTCGCGCGAGAAGGATGTCACCTCGCGCTGGCGGACCGGGAACCGTCCACCCTCGACGATACGGCGCAACTCGTAAACGCCGCTGCCGGCGCGAGCGAAGCACGACCGGTGCGCATGACCACGTCGGTGCTCGATGTGGCCGACTGCGCGGCCGTCGAATCGTGGGCCGCCGAAACGGCCGAACATCATGGACAGGTCAATCTGGTTTTCAACAACGCCGGCGTTGCATTGTCCAGCACCGTCGAGGGCATGGACTACGCGGATCTGCAATGGATCGTCGGGGTCAACTTCTGGGGCGTCGTTCATGGAACGAAAGCATTCCTGCCGTACCTGAAAGCGGCCGGAGACGGCCATATCGTGAATACGTCGAGCGTATTCGGACTCTTCGCGCAGCCCGGCATGAGCGCATACAACGCGACGAAGTTCGCCGTGCGCGGCTTCACCGAATCGCTGCGGCAGGAGCTCGATCTCATGCGCTGCGGCGTATCGGCCACCTGTGTGCATCCGGGCGGGGTGCGCACCAACATTGCCCAGGCCAGCCGCATCTCGTCGAACATGCTCGGCTTCCTTATCGAAGACGAGCGCCAGGGCCGCGACGATTTCGAGCGATTTTTCATCACGAGCCCCGACGACGCCGCGCGCGTCATTCTCGACGGCGTGCGCCATGACAAGCGGCGCGTGCTGATCGGCCGCGACGCACGGGCGGCGGACCGGCTCGTGCGATTCATGCCTGCCGCTTATCAGGCTGTCGTCGCCTATGCCGCGGGCCGCCTTCGGCGGCAACGCGCAGCGCGGCACGGCCGCGCTGCCGGTTCAACCCTATCCTCGATCGGAGAAAAGCGATCATGACGATGCCCGTTCGACGCGACCTGCGCTTTGCGCTGCCTGCCGAGCGAGCCTGCAACTGGCACGCGCTCGGCCCACACGTCACGCACTTTTTCAACGCCCTCTCGCTGCTCTTCCCCGCCGGCGAACGCTACTTCATCGACAGCGTGCGCTACTACCGAGATCGCATCGAAGACCCCACGCTCAAACAGCAGGTGGTCGGCTTCATCGGACAGGAGGCTATGCACACGCGCGAGCATATCGAGTACAACGCGCTGCTCGATGCAGCCGGACTGCCGGCATCCAGGCTCGACAAGTGGATCACGGCACTGCTCGATTTCGCGCGCAAACGGCTGCCGCACTCGGTTCAGCTCGCGCAGACGGTTGCGCTCGAACATTACACGGCCATGCTTGCCGGCTTGTTGCTCGAAGACGCATCGCGCATCGAAGGCTCGGTGCCGAGCTATGCCTATATGTGGACATGGCATGCACTCGAGGAAACGGAACACAAGGCCGTATCCTTCGACGTATGGAACGCAGTCATGAAACCCGGCATGAAGCGCTACCTGATCCGCACGCTGACCATGCTGCAAATCACGGCCATGTTCTGGGCCATCGTATTCACCTTCCATATGAAGCTGCTCTCCGCCGAGCGGCGTCAGCGCGGCCGGCAGCCTGGCATGTGGGCGCTCGTCAAGTTTCTGTTCGGCAGGCGCGGCGTCTTTCCCTGCATCGCGTTCGAATGGCTGAGTTTTTTCAAGCCGGGCTTTCATCCATGGGACCATGACAACCGCGCCGAATTGCAGCGTATCGCGGCGCTCGTCACGGCCGTCGAAAGCGATCAGCGCGAGGGCCCTCCCGCCCGACGCGGCTTCGCGCGCGTGCGCGCCCCCGCATGACCTCGACCGTCCAGACGTTGCGCGTCTCATCGCGCGGGCTCGGTCTGGCGGTCTATGTAAGCGGCCCGTGCGACGCGCCGCCTGTCGTATTCGTACACGGGTATCCGGACTCGGCGACGGTTTGGAACGCCGTGCGCAGCCGGCTCGACGCGCGCTTTCGTGTCATTGCATACGACGTTTGCGGTGCCGGGCACTCCGACGCGCCCCGCGAGCGACGAGGCTATCGCCTCGAATGTCTCGCCCAGGATCTCATGGCCGTGGCGGAAGCGACGTGCGGCACGCGCCCGTTTCATCTCGTCGGCCACGACTGGGGCTCGGTCCAGAGTTGGGAGGCCGTCACGGCGCCGGAACTGGCTGGGCGGATCGCCTCCTTCACGTCGATTTCCGGGCCCTGTCTCGACCATGCGCTGCTGTCGCTTCGCGAGCGGGAAGGCCGGCCGCGCCACGGACGCTGGAAGCAGATGCTCCGGTCCGCCTACATTCCGTTCTTTCATCTACCGTTGTTGCCCGAGGCGTTCTGGCGCAGCATCGGCGCGCGTGCGTGGCCATTTTGGCTTCGCCGGACCGAGCATCTTCGTGTCGAAGCCGACCCGCTGCGCGTGCGCAACGCCGTGAACGGCCTCGAACTGTATCGCGCCAACTTTATCGAGCGCCTGCGGTTCCCGCGCCCACGGCAAGCGCAGGCAGCCGTGCAATGGATCGTCCCCTTGCGCGATCATTACGTCGGCCCGGATCTCGCCACGAGCGGCGAGCGTTGGGTGCAGACGTACGTGCGCGCGGAGCTCGATGCGGGCCACTGGGCGATCCTGAGCCACCCCGGCGACGTTGCCGACGCGATACGCCGGTTCGTCTCGCGCTGCGCGCAATCCGATCCAAAGCGCTCGACGGTGCTGTCGAGGCACCCGGCACGAGCGGCGGCGCATCACCCGCCGATTTCGTCGAAGAGCCCGTAGTGCAAGGCGTAGCGAATCAGCGCGGCATCGTGTGGCAATTCCATTTTTTCGAGGATCCGCGTGCGATGCGTGCTCACCGTCTTCGGGCTGACGCCGAGAGCCTCGGCGATACGCGAGACAGTCAGGCCGTCGACGATCAGACGAAATATCTGTGCCTCGCGGTTGGAAAGCCGTTCGTGCGGTAACGCGTCTAGCGGCTCGTCGAGCCGCCCCGCCATGCATTCGGAGATCGCAAGCCCGACATACACGCCGCCGCCGGCGACGCTCTCGACGGCGGCAGCCAGTTCCGAACCTGCCCGCTCTTTCGTCAGATAGCCCGAAGCCCCTGCTCGGAGCGCCTGGATCGCGTACCGTTGCTCCGCATGCATGCTCGACACGAGGATTCGGAGCGCAGGCGCGTCCCGCCGCAATCGCCTGATCAACTCGAAGCCGTTGCTGCCCGGCATCGATAGATCCAGCACGAGCACGTCCGCGGGCGTCGCAGTGGCGAGAGCGAGCGCGGACGCACCGTCGTGCGCTTCGGCCATCACGATCATCCTCCCCGTCGACTCCAACACCCGCCTTTGGCAATCTCGCAGCATGGCGTGATCGTCTGCAAGCAGCACTCGAATCATGGCCGGCCTCGCGCCAAAGACTTCAGCGCCCGCCATTCGGACGCGATTCGTCTTGGTCGCGAATTATCCTAGCGACACGAATCCCCGCTTTCCATGACATTTGCTCGCTTCGCTGCATATTGGCGAGCTCAATATTGGCAAGCCCAAGCGAGAATGCTATTTCGATGCCTGTTCTTGTTCTCTATATCGCGAAAGTCGATTGGCAACGTGCGGTCACGCTCAGATGCCTATCTTGCTTGTGCGCCATAGTTCAGATGATCGGAAGACTCGGATATGTCCTACGCAATCATGTCAGCCGGCCTACAGCTTGACGGCATGTCCGCCGATTCCCGCATCCCGACGAATGCCCGAGACTTTCATTACGTTGCGGGAACGCGCAAAACCATCAATCAATCCTGCGTTTCCACTCGCATCCATTCCACCGAGGAGACAATCTGATGTTGACGCCCCACCAGATCGCCGCGCTCATTATTGCAGCCAATGCTCCCGAAACCGTCGATACAGGCAATCCCGACTTCAAGCTGCTGGAGGAAAAGCAACTGATTCACTACGTGTGCGATCCCAGCGGAGCGGCGCGCGTGCGCGTCACACCGCTCGGCGTCGAAACCGTAAGCCGTCTCAGTTACATTGTGCGTGCGCCGGCGAACGGCGATCGCCGCTCCTGACAGATTGCTCCCGCTCCCGCGCCGCACGGCAGGTTCGACGGAGGGCGCGTTCGCGGACTCACGGCTGTTTCGCCCTTTTTACCCCATGCGGCACGTGGCCATTGCTGGAGGCCGCACGCAGCCGGTGACGCATCGTCATCGACCGAATCGACGGCTGCACAAAGCTGCGCCGCGTCTGGGCAAACGATGCCAGTCTGGCGCACACGCGTCCATTCACGCTGTCGGCGGGGAAGCAGCCCTGCGCGTCCGCTACGCCGGCGGCTATCCCGGTCAGTACCTCGACGGCTTCGTCCACCGATTCGACGGCGTAGATGTGGAAGCGGCCAGCCGCGGCCGCCGCGACGACATCCTCGCGCAACATCAAATGCTTGATATTGGCGCGCGGAATGACGACGCCCTGGTCGCCGCCAAGCCCCCTCGCCTGACACAGGTCGAAGAATCCTTCGATCTTCTCGTTGACGCCGCCGATCGCCTGCACGCTGCCGTATTGATCGATCGATCCCGTTACCGCCAGCGTTTGCCGGATCGGCACATCCGCCAGCGATGAAATCAGCGCGCACACTTCTGCAACCGACGCGCTATCGCCCTCGACTTCACCGTAGGTCTGCTCGAACGTCAGGCTCGCGGACAGACAAGGCGGCTGGCCGCTGCTGTAACGAGCGGTGAGAAACGAGGCGATCGTCATGACCGCTTTCGAATGAATCGCACCGCCGAGCCTGGCTTCGCGCTGGATATCGACGACTTCGCCGTCTCCCAGGCGCGTGCGTGCCGTGATGCGCGCCGGCTGGCCGAACATGACGCCGCCCATCTGCGTGACCCAGAGCCCATTGACCTGCCCGCTTTTCGCACCCGACGTGTCGATCAGCACGGTGCCTCTCAACGTCTCTTCCTGCAAGCGGCGGCGGACGCGATCGGTACGCGCGCGCTGCGCGTCGACGGCCGCCTGCACGTCGGCATCGGTAACGACCTTGCCTCCACGCTGACGTGCCTGGAACTCGGCTTCGCGCAACAGATCGGCCAGGGAGCGCATATGCAGAGAGATCTTCTCGGCATCGCCGGCACTGCGCGCCTGCTGCTCGACCACGCGCATGACGGCGCCGCGATCGAGCGGAAGCAGGCCGTGGTGCTTGACGAGCGATGCGACGAGACGCGCATAGCGCCCGTGGTTGGCCGCGTCGCGGCTCAGATCCTCCTCGAAATCGGCCGGCACCTTGAAAAGTTCGCCGAAATCCGGGTCCATTTCATAGAGGAGGTAGTACAGCCAGCGTTCGCCGAACAGTACGACTTTCACGTCAAGAGGCACGGGCTCCGGCTCGAGCGAAACGGTACTGACCATACTGAACATTTCGGCGAGCGACTCGATGCGTACTTCGTGACGCAAAAGCGCGCGCTTGAGCCCCTCCCAGGCGAACGGCTGCCGCAGCACCTTGTCGATCTCGAGCAGCAGATAGCCGCCATTGGCACGATGAAGATCGCCCGGCTTGATGAGACTGAAATCGGTCACCAGCGTGCCGAGCATCGCGCGATGCTCGACGCGTCCGACAAGGTTCTGATACGACGGAAAGTCCTGATAGACCACCGGCGCCCCCTGCCCTGCCTCGTGATCGAGCAGCACGTTCACCCGATAGCGCACGAATGCCGAGGCATCGGGAACCGGCTGACCATCGCTGTCGGGAAGCTTGCGAAACGCGTCGACATTGTCGAGAACGTCCACCCGCACCGCGCGCAGATACTCCGCGACGGCAGGCAGATCGTCGTACGCCTTCTCGAGCGCGTTCATCGAAGCGCCGACCGCCGACATCGCCATCTCGCGGTTCAGCGCGCGCAGCCGCTCCCGGCGCTCCTTGTGCCAGACCGGCACCTGATGCAGCAGTTTCTCGAGACGCTCCTTGAGCGAGGCGATCGCCTCTTCGAACGCCGTGCGCTTGTCGGCCGGCAGCGCATCGTAGTCCTTCTCGCTCATCGTCTCGCCGTCGCGCATCGGCATCAGCGTCAGACCGACGGGCGTCCGCACGAGTGCGACATCGTGCAATGCCGCGTCTTCTCCAAGTTCGGCGAATGCTTTTTCCTGACGAGAAGAAAACTCGGCATCGAGCTGCTCGGCGCGCGCGCGATAAGTCTCGCCCTCGAACGTAGCCGGGACGGCTACCTTCAGCTCTTCGACAAGCTCGTCCATATCCTGGCGCAGCTTCGTCGCACGGCCCGGAGGCAAGCGCAGCGCGCGCGGCTTGTGCGGGTGCGCGAAATCGTTCACGTAGCACCAGCCGTCGGGAGACGCCTGCGATTTCGCCCTGTCGGCAAGCAGCCTGGCGAGCATCGTTCGCTTGCCGGCCCCACTGCGGCCCAGCACAAAGAGGTTGTAACCGTCGTGCGTCATGCCTACGCCAAAGCGGATTGCCTCGACGGCGCGCGCTTGTCCAACGATCTCGTCCAGTTCGGGAAGATCGCTCGTCGTTTCGAAATCGAACTGCGCGGGATCGCATTTTCGACGTAACAGATCGGCGGATAAGCGAAGCGATGGCGTCATCAGAACCTCCTCTGGATCTTGCAGGCGCCTCCTATCGTGCCCGACCATGCGAAACGGGCCTTGACCGGGGTCAACGCAAGTCCGCGGCGCCGCCGCGCGCGGTTATTGACATTGGTCAAAGTCCGCGGCGCACGTCGTTCTTACGATGCATACGGGGCGCCCTGCGATAAGCGCGCGTTGCGCATGCCACTCCGGTATCTGCCTTCATCGGCATGCCCCGTCCGCGGGAGGATCTCGTCATGAAGGACGCATACGAACGCCGTGCGCTGCTCGTGCATCTCGGCGTTGCGCTGCAAATGCTAAGCCGTATCGTCGAGTACGAGAAAAGCGACGAGACGATCGGCGAACTCCTCGCACGCGAGCCGCTGCTCGCAGACGTGCCTTTGCTCGAATACCTCTTCGATCGCATGAGCGTGCGTGAGCTCGGCTCGAACGTCCTTCATGCGTTTTGCCTCTGGCCCCGGCTGCTGCTCGACGACGAACTCGATCGAAACGCGCTGGCCGATCCGGTGCGCACGCATCTCTTCGCCGGTAATCCGCGCGGGTGGAATGCGTATCTTCAGGCCATGCAGCGCGAGGTGCAATGGTTCGGCGAAGGACTGCCGCTCGCGAACGGGCACGCATGGTCGGACGGTGCCGAGATACATCCAGTCTGAGCACAGGGAGCTCGCCATGCCCGGAAAAACGCTGATCTTCCATCAGGACGCCAGGCAATTGCTCGTCAAGGGCGTCAACGCCCTCGCCGAAGCCGTCAAGGTCACGCTCGGGCCCGGCGGACGGAACGTGATCGTCGAACGGCCCGACGAGCGGCCGCTGGTGGCCAATTCCGGCGTCATCGTCGCCAACTCCGTCGATTTGATCGATCCCTTCGAGGAAATGGGTGCGCGCCTCTTGCGCGAAGTCGCGACGAAGACGAGCGAGGTAGCCGGGGACGGCACCACGACCGCCACCACGCTTGCGCAGGCCATCATCGTCGAAGGAATGAAGTGCGTGGCCGCCGGGCACGATCCGATGGAACTCAAGCGTGCCATCGAGCAAGCCGGGCGCTGCGTGATCGACGAGTTGCGCCGGATCTCGCGTCCGTGCACCACCGTAGCCGAGATGCGCCAGATCGCAACGATTTCCGCGAGCGGCGATGCCAGCATAGGCGAACTCGTCGCACAGGCCGTCGAACGGGTGGGCACGGACGGTGCGATCAGCATCGAAGACGGCTCCAAGCTCGACGACACCATCGAACTCGTGGAGGGCTCGCGGGTCGAGCGCGGCTATCTGTCGCCGTTGTTCGTCGAATCGGAGAGCCGGCAGGTGATTCTCGACGAACCGCGCATTCTCCTTGCCGACATGGCCATTTCCTCGCTCGCGAACCTGTTGCCGATTCTCGAAGCGGTGAGCGCAAGCACGAAACCGTTGCTGATCGTGGCGAACGAGGTGGAAGGCGAAGCGCTCGCCACGCTCGTCGTCAACCACCTGCGCGGAACGCTCAAGTCCTGCGCGATCCGCTCACCGGGTTTTGGCGACGCGCGCACGGCGCAGCTCGGGGATCTGGCGGCACTGACGGGCGCCACGGTCATTTCTCCGAAAGCAGGCCGTACGATCGAGCATGCGACCCTCGACGATCTCGGATCGGCTCGACGCGTGGAAATTACAAGCGACGCAACCATGATCATCGCCGGCAACGGCGAGAAGGCCTCTATCGAGCAACGCATCGCCAATCTGCGCGCGCAGCTCGCCGCCGCGGGTAGCGACTACGATCGCGATCTGCTGAAGCGGCGCCTGGCCAAACTGGCTGGTGGCGTGGCCGTCATCGAGGTAGGCGCCGCCACCGAGGCCGCCCTCAAGGAGCGCCGCAACCGCTTCGACGACGCATTGCATGCCACGCGGGCGGCCGTGGAGGAAGGGATCGTCGCAGGAGGCGGCGTGGCGCTGCTGCGCGCACGCCGTGCGCTCGCACCGCTCGAACTCGGCACGGAAGTCGAGCGGCTCGGCGCGCGCATCGTGCACGACGCGCTCGCCTGGCCGTTGCGCCAGATCGCGCAAAACGCCGGGGCCGATGGGCAATCCGTGGTACATGCCGTGGCTGCAGCCGAAGGCGCTTACGGATACGACGCCAAACGGGCCACGTACGGCGACATGATCGAATTCGGCATCGTGGACCCGGTGAAGGTCACGCGTTCGGCTCTGCAAAACGCGGTTTCGGTCGCCTCGCTGATGCTGACCACCGACTGCATGGTTGCCAACGCGCCGCTCCCCGGCGCGCCAGGCCACGCCCCGAGCGCGGGCGCGACATCGTACGATGGGCTCGCCGCCCGGTTTTGACTGCAAGCCGATGCGGCGCGCGCGCCATCTTCCGCTCCAACGCGCCGATCATGCCGGGAGCCGGCGGGCTTCGCGCAGGCAGTGGCGGTGCATGGATCTCGCGATGCGACGCGCTGCCAGCTATCCGCATCCGGCCGGCGCCGTCAAACGCATCGAAACACACATTTCCGTCGTCTATCTCGCCGGCCGCTATGCCTACAAGATCGCGAAGCCCGTCAACCTCGGCTTCGTCGATTTCACGACCGCCCGCGAGCGGTGCCGCTGCGCATTTGCCGCCCTGCGGCTCAACCGGCGCCTCGCACCCGCGATCTACCTCGACGTAGTGCCCATACGCCGCATCGGCCGGACGTTTACGATGCGCCGCGCGCGTGGGGCATCCATCGTCGACCATGCGCTCAAAATGAGGCGCTTCGACGAGCGCGATGTCTTCTCGAATCTGCTCGCAAGCGGCCGGCTGCTTGCGAGCGATGTCGAGCATGCCGCCACGAGCATCGCGTCGTTTCATCGGCGCGCTTCGCGGCACGTGCCGGCTCATTCGCTGGGATCGGCGCAACGCGTGGTCACCGATATCGAAACGGTGCTTCACTCCCTCGTACGCGAGGCACCGACGCTCGTCGATCACGATCTGCGCCACTGGTGCCGCGAGGAGACGGCCCGCCTTCGGCCGCACTTCGCGCAGCGCCGCGCGGCCGGATTCGTGCGCGAGTGCCACGGCGATCTGCACCTCGAGAATATCGTGCGACTTCCCGGTGGCGTCGCCGCTTTCGATTGCATCGAGTTCGACGAGGGACTGCGGTGGACCGACGTCACGGCCGATATCGCGTTCACGGTCATGGATTTTCTTGCTTATGGGCATGGCGAGTTCGCGACGCGCTTCTTGAATCGCTGGCTCGGTGCGACCGGCGATTTCGACGGGCTGGCCGCGCTGCGGTTCTATATCGTCTATCGCGCGCTCGTGCGTGCGCTCGTCGCACGGCTCAAGGCACGGGATGACACCGCCACCGGCACACGCTACCTGACGCTCGTCCGAAACGTTATCGCCGCGCCGCGCCCATTTCTCGTGCTCTGCCATGGCTATTCCGGGTCGGGCAAATCGGTGGCCGCGCAGGCGCTCGCACCGCTCGCAGGCGCGATACGCATCAGCAGCGACATGGAGCGCAAGCGCGAGAAAGGCACGCTGGCCGACGTGGAGTCAACGCGGCTGCCGGCAGCCGCCTACACGCATCAGTCGATCGATTCGAATTACGTGCGACTGAGCGAAATCGCAAGCCGGCTGCTTGCAGCCGGATTACCGGTGATCGTGGACGCCAGCTTTCTCGCTCGCGAGCACCGCGCACACTTCATTTCGCTCGCGCAACGCGCTCGCGTAGCGCTTCTTATTGCGGACTTCAACGCCGACACGAACGTCATGGCATCGCGCCTGGCCCGACGGGCAAGCGATCGCAGCGAATCGTCGGACGCCGGCGCCGCGGTGCTGATGCAGCAAATGGCCCAGGCCGATGTCCTTACCCATGAAGAGCGTTCCCTGACTATCCCCTTCGATACCGACGTCGCACGCGAAGCGTTGGAACATCGAGACTACTGGTCACCGCTGCTCGATCGCCTGCCGCATGGCAGTTGGCTCTCGGGAACCCCGCATCGCGCGCAATAGCTTGCCGGGAAACGGGCATTTCCGACCGGGGTTCGCGCCTGAATTCGTTTTAAAACGACGCAGCTAATTCACATCGTTCGCCAATCTGGCAAAATCGCCGTGCCCGCATAACGGGCGCGACTACGGACTACGAAAAACAGGAGACCAAGCGCGATCATCCTTATCGATCAGGAGGAGCAATGTTCGTATCGCCCGAATCCCGTTGTCCTCGTCCGCAATCTCCGTTCCTGCGCCAGCGCGTCATTGCCCGGTTCGCCCGCGCGCTGATTCTCGTCGGCCTGACAGGCACCGCACTCGCCCGTGCCGACACGCTCGCCACATTGCCGCCACCGCCCTCGGAGCTTTACGGCGATCTCTTCGTGGCCGTGCAAACGCAGCAGATTTTCGACGATCAGAAAACGTTCGTCGACGCCGTGCCGAACAGCACCCCCGCCACGATCCTGCAACTTTATTCGCAGCAGAAAAACCAGCCGAACTTCGATCTGAAATCGTTTGTACTCGCGAATTTCACGTTGCCGACCGAACCGGTGATCACCCCGCCAGCCGGACAGACGCTGCGCGAGCATATCGACTGGCTCTGGCCCAAGCTCACGCGCACGACGACGACCGCCCCACCCTACAGTTCGCTCATCCCGTTGCCGAAGCCTTACGTCGTTCCGGGCGGACGGTTCCGCGAAGGTTATTACTGGGACACCTACTTCACGATGCTCGGCCTGCAGGAGTCCGGGCGGGAGGATCTCGTCGACAACATGCTCGACGATTTCGCCTACGAAATCGACCAGTTCGGCCATATTCCCAACGGCAATCGCACGTATTACCTGAGCCGTTCGCAGCCGCCGTTTTTTGCGCAGATGGTTACGCTCGCAGCGGACAAGGAAGGGCCGCGCGTGTATCAGAAGTACCTGCCGCAGTTGCGCAAGGAATATGCGTACTGGATGCGCGGCGAAACGACGACGGCGCGCGGGCAGGCGATGCGAAACGTCGTGGTGCTGCCCGACGGCACCGTACTCAACCGCTACTGGGACGAGCGCGATACGCCGCGCGACGAGTCGTATCTCGAGGACGTCAAGACGGCGCAGCTCGTTCCCTCCAGGCCCGCCAACGAGGTATATCGCGATTTGCGTGCCGCGGCTGAATCGGGGTGGGACTTCAGTTCGCGCTGGTTCGGCGACAACGCCACCCTCGCGACGATCCGCACGACGTCGATCGTACCGGTCGACCTGAACAGCCTGCTCTTCGGGCTCGAACTGACGATCGTGAAGGGCTGCGGCGTCGCGCGCGATATCGGCTGCGTGACCGAGTTCATCGGGCGCGCGAAGCGCCGGGCCGAAGGGATCAATCGCTATCTCTGGAATCGCAACGGCTATTACGGCGACTACGATTGGCAACTCGGCAAACCGCGAGACAACATTTCGGTTGCCGCCGTCTATCCGATCTTCTTCGGAACCGCCTGGCCGGGCCGCGCGGAACGCACGCTGACCGCCGTACGCGGCGCGTTGCTCAAAGAACGCGGGCTCGCGACAACGACATACCAGACCGGACAGCAATGGGATGCGCCGAACGGCTGGGCACCATTGCACTGGCTGGCCGTCGAAAGCGCGCGCCGATACGGCCGAGCCGATCTCGCGAGAGACATCGGCACGCGTTTTCTCGCCGACGTCAAACAAGTCTATGCGTCCGACCAGAAACTCGTCGAGAAGTACGTGGTGGAAGGGCCGAACGCTGGTGGAGGCGGCGGCGGCGAATACCCGCTGCAAGACGGCTTCGGATGGACCAACGGCGTGACGCTCAAGCTGCTCGACCTGTACGCGCCGGGCGAATGAAGCGACAACCCGTGCGTGCGCAACGCCGCACGGGCTTTTCGCCGCGAGCCTCTATCTCAGCCGGCCTTCACCTCGATACGTCGCGGACGCGCTTCCTCGCGGCGCGGGATGGTGAGTTTCAGCACGCCGTCGCGCAGTTCGGCCTCGATCTTCGACGTATCGAAGTCGGGGCTGATCTGGAACGTGCGCGCGAAACGCGGCTCGCGCACCTCGATGTGCTGCACGCGCAACGCAGCCGGCGTGGGCACGACCGCTTGCGCCTCGATGGACAGATTACCGTCGTGCACCTTCACGTCGAGGTTCTCCCGGCTCACGCCCGGCAGATCCGCCCATAGCGTGATGCCCTGACTGTTCTCGAAGACGTCGACCGCGGGCGCCAGCGTCGGCGCGCGCCGCGCTTCGCTTCCCTCCTGGCCCGCGACGGGTGGCTGAGCTTGTTTCGTCAGTTGGGTCGTATCGCTCATGATGGACCTCCTTCCCGTTACCCGTTATTGCACCGTGACGACGCGTGGCTTCGACGCTTCGCGCTTGCCCACGCTGACGACGAGACATCCGTTCTCATAGCGCGCCGCCACCTTGTCCGGATCCGCCGACTGCGGCAACTCGACCACGCGCCGAAAACTGCCCGTAAAGCGCTCCTGCGCGTAGACGCGCGTATCTTCGCTCGTCTGCGCCTGCACGGGCTTGCGCTCGCCGCTGATCGTGAGCAGCCCCTTGTCGATGGATACGTCGAGCTGAGAAGCATCGACGCCCGGGACGAACGCGACGATTTCGATCGAATCGTCGGTCACGCCGATGTTGATTTGAGGGAAAGTGCCGAAGCGGCTCGCCCGGATGCTCGACGGAAAACCGCCGAACAGACTCATCATCTGCCGCTGCAAACGGTCGAAATCGTTGAATAGATCGGTGCCGAAATACAGATCGCTCATGGTCAGTCCTCCTTCAATGCCGACTGCAGGCAAGGCTGCATCGAGCACACCCGCGCACTCGCCGACAACCCGGCCGATAAGGCTCGAGGGTCAGCGCACGTCGCGCCGCCCGAGCGACACGAAGATAGGAACCGCCGCGACGATTTCAAGACCCCGGCGCACGAGCACCGGGCAGCGCTCAGGCAAGCAGCAAACCGAGCTCGCGCGCGCCGTCGCGCAGCACTGGCAAGAAGCGGCTTTCCATTTCCGCCACGGAGATGCGCGCCGCCTGCACGCCTACGTTGAGCGCCGCCACGACGCGACCGTCAGGCGCCTCGATCGGCACGGCGATCGAGCGCAGCCCGATTTCGAGTTCCTGATCGTTGATTGCGTAGCCATTGCGGCGCACCGAATCGAGCGCTTCGCGCAGCCCCTCATCCGAGACGATCGTGCGCGGCGTGTGCTGGATCAGCTTGACGCGGGCGAGGTAGGCATCGAGCGCCTCGGGCGTCAAATGCGAGAGCAGCATGCGGCCCATCGAGGTGCAGTACGCAGGCAGGCGGCTACCCACGTGCAGATCGATCGTCATGATCCGCGACGTAAAAGCGCGGGCGATATAAAGAATTTCGTCGCCGTCGAGGATGGCCACCGAGCTCGATTCGTTCAGCGTCTTGCTGATGTGGCGCAGCACAGGTTGCGCGGCGTTCGCGAGCGGCGTGGAGGCCAGATAAGCATGCCCCAGTGCCAGGATGCGCGGGCGCAGCGCGAAATTGCGGCCGTCCTCCGCGCTGACGAACCCGAGCTTGCCGAGCGTATGCAGGCAGCGCCGGACGGCGGCGCGCGGAATACCCGTGCGCTGGCTGATCTGAGAGATCGTCAGGAGGCGGCGCTGCGGAGAAAACGCCTGAATCACGGCAAGCCCGCGCGCGAGCGACGTCATGAAATCGGGGTCGCTTTCCGCCGCCGTGCTTTCTTCCGCGCTCGCGGCGGATGAGCCATCGTGGCCTGCTGACTTGGACGGCTGCGGCTCGGACGGGGGCTGGGGGTGGTGTTCGGCCTGCGCAGCCAAATCGAGTGGGTCCGGCATGTCGGTCTCCTGATTACGTTTGGCCGATACTACACGATTTGTTCGATTACCGAACAAAAGATGGTATGCAATGGCGCTTTGTAAGCGTGCCACGGGCTAATTTGTTCGATTATCGAACCGCATTTCGATAATCGCCATTGACGCTGCATGCCGCGCGTCCTACATTGGCGAACGACCCGACAGCGACGAGCGCGTTCCCAGGAGCGCCACCAGCCCACATGATCGACAAAACCGTTTCTTCGCTCGAAGACGCCGTAGCGGGCATCTTCGACGGCGCCACCGTGATGATCGGCGGCTTCGGCACGGCGGGGCAGCCCGCCGAACTCATCGACGCCCTGATTGCGCAGGGCGCGAAAGATCTCACGATCGTCAACAACAATGCCGGCAACGGCGAGATTGGCTTGGCCGCGCTGCTGAAGGCGAAACGCGTGCGCAAGATCATCTGCTCGTTTCCGCGGCAAGCCGATTCGCAGGTGTTCGACGGGCTCTATCGCGCCGGGGAGATCGAACTCGAACTCGTGCCCCAGGGCAATCTCGCCTTGCGCATCCAGGCGGCCGGTGCCGGGCTCGGTGCCGTCTTCACGCCCACCGGCTACGGCACGCTGCTCGCCGAGGGTAAGGAAACCCGCGAGATCGACGGCAAGCACTACGTGCTCGAATACCCGATCAAAGCCGACTTCGCGCTGATCAAGGCACACCGCGGCGACCGCTGGGGCAACCTCGTCTACCGCAAGAGCGCGCGCAATTTCGGCCCCATCATGGCCATGGCCGCCGCGACGACGATCGCACAGGTGGGCGAAGTCCTGCCGCTCGGGGCCATCGACCCGGAAACGGTCGTCACGCCCGGCATCTTCGTTCGGCGCGTAGTCGCGGTGCCCGCCAGTCGGGCCGCCGCCGCGTAGCAAAGTGAGAGGGAGCGAGAGAATACGATGAACGCATCGAACAAATGGAGCCGGGACGACATGGCCCGGCGCGTCGCGCGGGACATTCCCGAAGGCGCCTACGTGAATCTCGGCATTGGCTTGCCGACGAAGGTCGCGAACTATCTGCCCAAGGACCGCGAGATTTTCCTGCACAGCGAAAACGGCCTGCTCGGCATGGGCCCCGCGCCGGCGCCGGGCGAGGAAGACCCTGAACTCATCAACGCGGGCAAGGAGCCCGTCACGTTGCTCGAAGGCGGATGCTTCTTCCATCATGGCGATTCGTTCGCGATGATGCGTGGCGGACACCTCGATATCTGCGTACTCGGCGCATTCCAGGTTTCGGCGCGCGGCGATCTCGCCAACTGGCATACCGGTGCGCCCGATGCGATTCCCGCCGTTGGCGGCGCAATGGACCTCGCGATCGGTGCGAAACAGGTGTTCGTCATGACCGATCACCTGACGAAAAGCGGCGAATGCAAGATCGTCGAGCGCTGCACCTACCCGCTCACGGGCATCGGCTGCGTCGATCGCATCTACACCGACTTGGCCGTGATCGACGTCACGCCGCGAGGGCTCGAGGTGATCGAGATCGTCGACGGCGTTTCTTTCGATGCGCTGCAGGCCGTCACGCCGGTGCCGCTCATTGCGCGGCCGCTGCCTGCCTCAGCCTGACGCTGCGGCGCGATACCGAACCTCTCATCAGGACTCCTAAATGAACGAAGCCTATATCTGCGACGCCGTACGCACGCCGTTCGGCCGCTACGGCGGCGCATTGTCGAACATGCGGACCGACGATCTCGGGGCCGCGCCCATCCGGGCGCTGATCGAGCGTAACGGCTCGGTGGACTGGAGCGCTATCGACGACGTCATTTACGGCTGCGCCAACCAGGCCGGCGAGGACAACCGCAACGTTGCCCGCATGGCGGCGCTGCTGGCCGGGCTCCCGGTGGAGGTGCCCGGCAGCACCGTCAACCGTCTGTGCGGCTCCGGCCTCGATGCGATCGGCACGGCCGCACGCGCGATCAAGACCGGCGAGACGGGCCTCATGATCGCCGGTGGAGTGGAAAGCATGAGCCGTGCGCCGTTCGTGATGGGCAAGGCTGAGAGCGCATTCAGCCGTTCGATGAAAGTGGAGGACACCACGATCGGCTGGCGATTCGTCAACCCGGCGATGAAGGCGCTGTATGGTGTCGACTCTATGCCGGAGACGGCGGAAAACGTCGCGGGCGACTTTTCCGTGAACCGGGAAGATCAGGATGCGTTCGCGTTGCGCAGCCAATTGCGGACGGCGGCAGCGCAGGAAGCGGGCCGCTTTCGCGATGAACTGATCGCCGTGCATATTCCGCAGAAAAAGGGCGAGCCGATCGTCGTCGAGAAAGACGAGCACCCGCGCGCGACGTCGTTCGAAGCGCTCGCGAAGCTCAAGGGCGTGGTACGTCCCGATGGGACGGTGACGGCGGGCAACTCGTCGGGCGTCAATGATGGGGCTTGTGCGCTGCTTCTTGCCAATGAGCAGACTGCGGCGCGCTACGGGCTGCGACCGATCGTGCGCGTGGTGGCACTGGCAACCGCAGGCGTAGCGCCGCGCATCATGGGCTTCGGTCCCGCGCCGGCGGTGCGGAAAGTGCTCGCGAAGACCGGGCTTTCGCTCGACCAGATGGACGTGATCGAACTCAACGAGGCTTTTGCCGCGCAGGCACTCGCCGTCACGCGCGATCTCGGGCTCGCCGACGACGATGCGCGCGTGAACCCGAACGGCGGCGCCATTGCGCTCGGCCATCCGCTCGGCGCCTCGGGCGCACGGCTCGCGACCACGGCCGCCTATCAACTTGCTCGTACGGGCGGACGCTATGCCCTTTGCACGATGTGCATCGGCGTTGGGCAGGGCATCGCCGTGGTACTCGAACGCGTATGATGCACGCGTGCATGAACTGAAGGAACGATATCGATGGCAACGCTCCATTACCAGCTGGCCGGCCCCGACGATGCCCCCGTGGTCGTGCTCTCGAACTCGCTCGGCACCACACTCGAAATGTGGGAGCCGCAAATGCAAGCGCTCACGCAGCAGTTTCGTGTGCTGCGATATGACGCGCGCGGCCACGGGCGATCGGCGTTGCTCCCTCCCCCGTATTCCATCGACGATCTCGGTAATGATGTGGTCGTACTGCTGGACAAGCTCGGTATCGAGCGAGCCGATTTTGTCGGCATTTCGATGGGCGGATTGATCGGGCAATGGCTCGCGATTCACAAACCTGAGCGGATCGGCAAACTGATCGTGAGCAATACCGCCGCGCGTATCGGTACCGCGGACGGCTGGCGGGCACGTGCGGAACTCGTTCGCGCACAGGGGCTTGCCGAGGTGGCGGGAAGCTCACCTGCGCGCTGGTTTACCCCGCGTTTCGCGGCGGAGCAGGTAGCCCGGGTCGAGCCGCTTGTCGAACGGCTTCGCACGCTCTCGCCCGAAGGGTACGCGGCCTGCTGCGACGTGCTCGGCGCCACGGATTTGCGCGATGCCATTGGGAAGATTACGGCGCCTACGCTCGTGATTGCCGGCGAGCATGATCCGGTGACGACGGTTGCCGACGCACGGTTCATCGTGAGGCAGGTTGCCGGTGCCACGCTCGCGACGCTGCCTGCATCGCATTTGTCGAATATCGAAGTGCCGGAAGCGTTTAACGAAGCCGTGCTCTCGTTTCTTGCCGGTTGAGTCGATGTCGCCGGATGGCACGAGCTTGCGCTGACGAGACGTGCCTTCGTTTCACTCGACGTCACGAGACGACCCTGTCGCGCTCGTGACGTTTTGCATTGTGCCTTCGTCAGGCCACGTGCTTAGTAACGCACCTGCAAATTATCGAGAACGGATACCGCGCCCCACTTGAACGAGCACGAACGGCCTACTTCGATTCCCACCTTCTTGCCGTCAATGTCCTGTTGTTCCGAGATCGGCGTGCAGCCGCCGGTTATCGACACGGTGGGCGTGCCCTGCTTCGATAGCGGGAACTCGATCGCGGCATCTTCCGGAATGCGGTGAGTCAACGTCACGCTTTCGATGTAGTCGTCCGGCAGCGTGAAGATCGGCGCGCCATCCACCCACAAAGTGTAATAGTCGTGCTGAAACGGCGTTTGGCTCACGCACAGCTTGCTCGTGTGGGCGCCGTTCGTTTGGCTTTGGCACTTCGGCTCAGCCGCGTGTGCCACCCCGACGGAGGCGAGGCATAGAAGGAGGCTTGGCAGTATTTTTTGATTCATCTTCGTTGTGGTTATCAGGTCCCATCGATATCGAGCATTCCCGCTCGCCGAGACGAGCAATTTCACCTTCGAATCAACACATTATGGCGAGGCATGCCGGATTCTTTCATGAATTCCGACACCCTTCGATAGGTGAAGGCTATAGCATAAATGAAATATTTTGATTGGTCACGCGCTCGAATGCCCACCGATACTATCCCCCGCCGAATATCAATACCAATCCGAGGGCATTAAAGTGAAAAGAGATTCCGTACGTCTGAAAAAGTATTCAGCTGCGATCATGGCCGCCATGACGCTAGGTGCAAGCGCTATGCCGGCGTGGGCCGACGGCTCGCCACGATCGAACGGCTTCTGGTGGCCCGAGAGACTCGATCTTTCGCCGCTACGTCAGCACGACGCCGAGTCGAATCCTTACGGCGCTGACTTCAATTACGCCAAGGCATTCAATAGCCTCGACCTCGACGCGGTGAAGAAGGACATCAAGTCCGTCCTGACTACGTCGCAAAGCTGGTGGCCGGCGGACTACGGCAACTATGGGCCGTTTTTTATTCGAATGGCATGGCATGGTGCCGGCACGTATCGCACGTATGACGGACGTGGTGGCGCATCTGGCGGCCAGCAGCGGTTCGAGCCGCTGAACAGCTGGCCGGACAACGCCAACCTCGATAAGGCACGGCGGCTATTGTGGCCGGTGAAGAAGAAATATGGCGAGAAGATCTCGTGGGGCGATCTGATGGTGTTGACTGGCAACGTCGCGCTCGAATCCATGGGCTTTCAGACCTTCGGATTTGGCGGTGGGCGTGAAGACGATTGGCAGTCCGATCTGGTTTATTGGGGCGCCGGCACCAAATTCATGTCGAACAACCGGGATAAAAGCGGCAAGCTCGAAAAGCCGTTGGCCGCTACCCAAATGGGATTGATTTATGTCAATCCGGAGGGGCCAAACGGCAAGCCTGACCCTGTAGCCGCGGCAAAGGATATTCGCGAGGCATTTGGCCGCATGGCGATGAACGATGAAGAGACGCTCGCACTCATCGCAGGCGGTCACACATTCGGAAAAGCGCATGGTGCCGCGTCGCCCGATAAATGCGTTGGCCCCGCCCCCGCCGGAACGGCAATCGAACAGCAAGGGCTCGGCTGGGTCAACAAGTGCGGCACAGGCAAGGGCGACGACACGATCACGAGTGGTCTCGAAGGCGCATGGTCAGCCGACCCCGTGCACTTCACGATGCAGTATCTCGACAATTTGCTTGGGCACGAGTGGGTACTCACCAAGAGCCCGGCCGGTGCTCATCAATGGAAGCCGAAAGACGCCGAGAACATCGTCCCTGACGCGCATGATCCGTCGAAACTGCATCCTTTGATGATGTTCACGACCGACATTGCTTTGAAGGTCGATCCATCCTACAGCCGAATCGCAAAGCGGTTTCAAGAGCATCCCGAAGAATTCAAGCTGGCGTTCGCCAAGGCGTGGTTCAAGCTGACGCACAGGGACATGGGGCCGAAGGCACGTTATCTCGGCAAGGAAGTGCCGAAAGTCGATCTGATCTGGCAAGATCCGCTTCCCGCCGCCAATTACAAGATGATTGACGAAACGGATGTGGCGGCCTTGAAGAGCAAGATACTGGCATCGGGGCTGGCCAAGTCGGCACTGGTCGAGACTGCGTGGGCATCCGCCGCGACTTTCCGTGCGACCGACTATCGGGGTGGCGCAAACGGCGCTCGCATCCGGCTTGCGCCGGAGAAGGCATGGGCCGTCAACGATCCGGCAGAGCTGGCCGGCGTGCTGAAGACGCTGGAGGGCATCCAGACCGAATTCAACCGGGATAGAACGGACGGCAAGAAGGTATCGCTGGCCGACCTGATTGTGCTTGGCGGTAACGCGGCCGTTGAAGACGCGGCCAAGAAGGCCGGATACGACATCAAGGTACCGTTCTCGCCGGGTCGAACGGATGCCACGCAGGAGCAGACCGATGTCAGTTCCTTTGCCGTGCTCGAGCCAACCTCCGACGGGTTCCGCAACTACTACGCGAAGAGCAACGACAGGTCGCCGGCCGAGTTGCTCGTGGACCGGGCGAGCAAGCTCGATCTCACCGTACCCGAAATGACGGTGCTTGTCGGCGGCCTACGCGTGCTGGATGCCAATGCCGCGCACTCCAAACTCGGTGTACTGACTGACCGCCCGGGAACCTTGAGCAACGACTTCTTCGTTAATCTGCTCGATATGTCCACCAAATGGGTGAAGGCCCCGAACGCGGACGGGGTGTACGAGGGGCATGATCGAAAAACGGGCAGTCTGAAGTGGAAGGCGAGTCCTGTGGACCTAGTGTTCGGATCGAGTTCCGAGCTGAGGGCGGTCGCCGAAGTCTACGCGTCGGATGATGCGCATGAAAAGTTCGCGCGTGATTTCGTCGTTGCATGGACGAAGGTCATGAACCTTGATCGCTTTGATTTGAAGCGTAACTGATGCCGCTCTCCCGGCCGAGGACCTTGTCTCTCGGCCGGCGCGCAGGAGAAACGTATGCACCACCAGTCCGGGCTCTCCGCACTGATTCTGGGTGTGGGTTTGTTGTCGTCAATAAGCAGCTTTGCGGCCGATGTCGAGGTCAAGATGTTGAACCAAGCCTCAAACGGACAGCGAGGATTCGAACCCGCGATTGTCCACATCAGCCCGGGGGATAGCGTTCATTTCGTGGCTGTCGACAAGGGGCATAGTGTTCAGGCCATTCCCGGCATGATTCCGGAAGGGGCCAAGCCTTTTTCCGGAAAACCCAGTGACGATTTGGTCGTGAAGTTCGATCGGCCCGGCGTCTATGGGTATCGCTGCGTTCCGCATTACATGATGGGCATGGTGGGTCTGGTCGTGGTAGGGGATGCCGTGAACGAGGCAGCAGCCCGCCGCGTCGCGCAACCCCGCGATGCGAAAGCCAGTTTCGATCGGCTTTTCGCTGAACTCGATGCGAAGCGGAATGCGTGGAAATGAGGGGGGGCGTACCAATCTGACCTGCCCCCTTCGGTAGGGCCAATCGGCTTCTAGCAAAGTCCTTTCAAACCAGCCCCTGGGAAGCGGTAAGAGAGCTTCGTGAAAACGATGAAGCGAGACTATGTGAGCTTCATGCCGAAGCCCGACGCTGCAACGGCGGCACGCAATCTTGCAGTCGCCTTCGAGCGCTGAAGCCTCCACCCGCACTCGACTGGTGTGCCGCGCTCACCGTCATGTCCTGCACGCTCGCGATGGTCAGGTTTCCGCCAATGTCGGCTACCACCCGATTGGCGTTGACACCGGCCCCGACGATGTTCGTATCACCGCCACTGATGATCGTCGCCGAGTTACTCGCGTTGATATGCGTATTGTTCTGCATGACGGCATCCGAGTTGCCGTCACCATGCGCGTTCTGCATCGACGCCGAAATCCCGAACCCGTTCGTGCCGAATGACACGCCCACGCTCGCACTCGAAGACGAATTCGAGCTCCGCGTGGAATCGGTGTTCGTTGTGTTAAGCAGATTTACTTGGTTCTTTGCAATCAGCGCAACGTCGCTCGCGGTCACATCCGAACCCGCGATAGTCACGTTCCCACTATCCGGTGCGCCGGTTCCGGTCGCGATAAACGTTGCCGTACCGCCCGCTTGAACCGACGAGCCGCGCTGCATCGTCTGGTCCTCCGACGATTGGCTGGAGCTGTGACTCGAACCGACGCTGACTTGAATGGCAATGCTCGGCGTCCCGCCCTTCATCGCGCCCGCCGCAGCTAACCCTACTGTCGCGACATCCCCCGCCGCCGCAATCGCGTGGAGCGCTGCAGCCCGATCGTTGCCGCCACCGGCAGAATTGCGCACGGCCTGCGTCTCGCTGATCGCGTTGTTGATCGCGTCGCCCACCGCGCCCGACAGGCCAAGCGTCACACCGCTCTTGCTCGTCTGTTGCGTTTGCGATTGATGCGATGTATCCGTCGCCGAATCGATCGTCACATTCGCGGCTATGCCAGTCACATTCTTCGCAGCAATCAGATCGCTGCCCGTCACGTGCAGGTTGTTGCCCGCCTGGACGGTTAGATTGCCGCTAAGCGAACCGATCGTGCTTGCGTTGTTTGTGACACTGGATTCCTGATCCGTCCGCGCGAGCTTGCTACTCCCAACCGAAACGGCAATCCCTCCGCCCGCCATCAGCCCCGAGTGATGCTCTTTGCGTATTTCGGTCCAACGTGACCGAGCGTTTCGGCATCGTGACCGGCGATTTCGGGAACGTGACCGAGGATTTCGGCAACGTGACCGGTCGGACCGACATGCAGGTTTGGCGTTGCGCGTGACCCCAACCACGCGGGCTATGCTCGACGGCTTTGGCCGGAGAGACGATGCCCGCGCACCGGATGAACACGCGCATGATCAAGGACGTTTTACGACTGAAGTTCGACGGCGGTTTCTCGCATGATCGAATCGCCGCGTCGTTGGGCATTTCCAAGGGCGTCGTCACGAAGTACGTTGGCCTTGCCAAGGCAGCCGAGCTCGACTGGGCGAGCGCCTGCGATATGGATGAGGGCGAGCTCGAGCGGCGTTTGATGGGCAAGCCCACGGGGCCTGCGGCCTACGCCCAGCCCGACTACGGGCGCATCCACCAGGAACTGCGCCGCAAGGGCATGACGCTCACGCTGCTCTGGGAGGAGTACCAAGCCGAGTTCGCCGACCGGCAGACCTATCGTTACACGCAGTTCTGCGAGCACTACAAGAGCTTCGCCAAGCGCCTGAAGCGCTCGATGCGCCAGATCCACCGCGCCGGCGAGAAGCTGTTCGTCGACTTCGCCGGACCCACGCTGCCGTTGACGACGGGGCGACGCGCGCACGTGTTCGTCGCTGCGATGGGCGCCTCGAGCTATACGTTCGCGTGCGCCACGCCTGCCGAGACGATGGAGGACTGGCTTGGCGGCATTGCGCGAGCACTGACGTTCTACGGCGGCGTGCCGCAACTGATCGTGCCCGACAACCCACGCGCCATGATCGCTGACCCCGATCGTTACGAGCCTCGCGCTGGCGACACCGTGCTCGATTTCGCGCGGCATTACGGCACGTCCTTCCTGCCAGCGAGAACCTATCGACCGCAGGACAAGGCTAAGGTCGAGTCAGCCGTGCAAGTGGTCGAGCGCTGGATCATGGCGCGCTTGCGTCATCACGAGTTCGGCTCGGTGCAATCCGTCGATGACGCAATCAGCCCATTGCTGACGTATCTGAACGAGCGTCCCTTCCAGAAGCTGCCCGGATGCCGAGCCAGTGCGTTTGCCCAGCTCGACGCGCCCGCCTTGTTGTCGTTGCCGGCCCAGCCGTACGAACTCGCACGCTTCAAGACGGTGACGGTGCACATCGATTACCACGTCGAGGTGGGTAAGCATCGGTACAGCGTGCCGCATGCGCTCGTCGGCTTGAAGCTCGAAGCCCGCATCACCGGCGGCGCCGTTGAGCTCCTGCATCGCGGGCGTCGTGTGGCGAGCCATGCACGCAACGAGCACGTGGGCGGCTACACGACCGTCGTCGAACATATGCCCGCGGCACACCGCGCACACCTGGAGTGGACGCCGCAGCGTCTGATCCACTGGGCGCAGCAGATCGGCTCGGCAACGGCGGTGCTTGTGACGCGATTGTTGGAAGAACAGCGCCACCCCGAACACGGCTATCGGGCATGCCTGGGGCTGCTCTCGCTGTCGCGGCGCTACGGCCGGGACCGACTCGAAGCCGCGTGTGCGTTGGCACTCGAGCTCGGTGTGCATCGTTACCGACATGTGCGCGAGATCCTGCTCAACAACCGAGACCGCGCCGTCGCGATGGCGCCGGCGGACTGGACGAGCCCGAGTCATGCGCACGTGCGCGGCCCCGGCTATTACCAATAAGAAGGCACACGGCGATGATGATGCAACAAACACTGACACAGTTGCGCACGCTCAAGCTCGACGGCTTCGCCGACGGGCTCGAAGAACAACTCGCGCAGCCGGGCAGCGCCAAGCTGGGCTTCGAGGAGCGCCTGTCGTTACTGGTGGACCGCGAGACGAACTGGCGCGACGACCGGCGTCGCACACGGCTGCTCAAACATGCGCACTTGAAGTATCCGCAGGCCGCGATCGAGGATCTCGATACGCGCTCGGGCCGTGGCATCGATGCTCGCGCGCTCATGAGCCTGGCGCTGGGCGACTGGGTTCAGTCGGGCTACAGCCTGCTCATCAGTGGCCCCACCGGTGCGGGCAAATCGTGGCTCGCCTGTGCGCTGGCGCAGTACGCCTGCCGACGCGGGCACTCGGCACTGTACCTGCGTGTACCGCGACTGACTGAGGAGCTTCGGATCCTGCACGGCAACGGCGGCTTCACGAAGTGGCTCATGCAAGTGGCGCGCGTCGACGTCTTGCTACTCGACGATTGGGGAATGGCTCCACTGGACGCGATGGTGCGCAACGACTTGCTGGAGATGATCGACGACCGCGCCGCCGGCAAAGCCACAATCGTGACCAGTCAATTGCCCATCGAGCACTGGCACGGCTGGATCGGCGACGAAACGATTGCCGATGCGATGCTCGACCGACTCATGCAGCGACATCACCGCATCACGCTCAAGGGCGAGTCGCTTCGAAAAGTCGCTCCGAACCCTCAAACAAAGGAGGTCGTACTCGACGAAAGCTGATCCAGAAACCTAGAATCAACCCCGCGCAACATCGAACCCGCCAAATCGGTCACGTTCCCGAAATCGGCGGTCACGTTCGCCGAAATACGCACTCTTCGTAGCTACACGAGGACTGCATCGTGTCCTGCGAGTGATCACCGTCCCGCGCTCGTGAAAAATAACGAGATACCCCCTTCATTACTGAGCGATAACTTTAAAAACCGCAAAATCATCGGGAAATAGCTGCTTATCCGGAATAATTTTCAAAATGAGCAATCGGCCAATTTCCGCCTGCGCTTCACGCGAAAATCCCACCAAGCGTATATCACAAGTCGCGCCACCAACAGACTGATCGGTAAAAATGGTTACAAATATATCATCATCTCCACGCCACCATTGAATTCCCATAGGCATCTTCTCAGAGGACACTTCCGTTATGAATTGCTCACTCACCAACGAACAATCTCCCTCTTCACTCCATAAATGACACATACCGGACGTCGAATTTATAATCGAAAATCCGATTCCATCGAATAAAATCTTCAACTCCTCCAAGACTCTTGTTGCAGACTCATTTGACCAAACCGAATACACAAATGACGCCATATCTCACCCTTACGGAATAGGTTAACGAAATTTGAGTCTAAAACCTTCGCAGCCGCACTAATAACGGACTGCGGCGTGCCAGGCGTATAATAGAAATACGCATCGACACCACGCGCCACCGCTGTCTCGGAGTATTTTTTCAAAGACTGTACAAAAGCCCCAAAGTTTTTTTGCCTTAGCGGGTCCTCCGACCGCATAGAAGTTACCAGCTGCATCCGTTACGTCAACGTCCGTCTTCCCGCTCGATGTCTTAATAATCTCCCCGAACGGGTGCCGCTGACCGCATCCGCAACGGCCTGCTCGCGGGCGGCACCGACAGCATTCGCCGCGGCCCCTCCAGTCGAACTCGTCCCACTGGGCTCGGTCAGTCGGTTTCCTGCCGGCGCGCTCTCATCCGAGACCTGATTGCCGTTCGGCGAATGACTGTCCTCACCGCTTCCATTCGATAGAGTTGCATTGGGCGGCGCACCAGCATTTGCGCCCAGCGACGCGGTTGCCCTCTGTACTGCTCCGGAATTTACCAGAACGGTGCCCCCGCTCGGACTGAACGGACCGCCGCCCTCGAAGAATGATATGCCACCCAACCCGTTCCTGATGCCCTGCAGGATCAGGTCCGTCCTCGACTGTGAGAGCGGGCTCGTGCTCCTGCTAGCGCCCGTCAGGACATCGGCATCGGTTCCCGAGCCCTGCCCCTGCGGCAGCGAGAACTTAATGCCGAAAGCGTATTCGACTGAGTCAATCGGATGGGCCATCGTCTGCACAAGGGCATCCTTGATTTTCTCAGCTATGTCCTTTGCTTTTTGCACCGCGCTCTTTTCGCCGGTGTCATTGCCTTAGTTGTAAAGATTGACGTTCGACGTCATCGCCGCGCCGGCACTACCGCCGATCAACCCTCCCGCGAGCCCCGAGGCGATATTTCCGCTGATGTTGCCCAGCAGCGAAGATCCCGTCGCGTTAGCGATGCTGTCGCTCAATTCCTGCGTCTCACCGGCCAGCTTCGACGACAACGCCGCACCAGCCGCTCCACCGAATGCCCCGAGCGCTCCACCGCCAAGCCCCCCGATCAGCGCGCCACCCGCCGCCTGAAGCGCGGCACGACTGTCGCCTCCATCCTTCCAGTTCTGGCACTCGGCCATCGCAGCTTCCGCACCAGCTATATCGCCACTGTCCACCGCTTTCTTCGCTGCATCGAGCGCGTCATCCCGTTTCTTGTCCGCATAAGCACCGATGCCCTGCGCCACCGCCTGCCCTGCCGCCTGTGCCGCCTGCATCGTATCCGCCTGCTGCGACAGGATGTTCTGCACATCCGGCGTCTTCGACACCTTGCCGTTCGTATCGGTCGTATCCCGACTCAGGCTCGCAACGTCCTGCTGCTGATGCGACGAATCCGTCAGCGTGATCGTGCCCGCGCTCACCACACTGCGTGTCGTTGCGCTTTCGTCTCCACTTTCATTCTGGAACATCATCGGCGTCATACCACCCGAGCCACTCACCGACGATGGGCCCACCGCCTTTTGGCTCGGGCCAACTGAACCACCCGCGCTGAAACCACCGCTCGATGCGCTGTAATGCAAATGGTTTTGAATGTCGCTGTATGTCAACGTCGCGGTCGTCAGGCTGTTCTGCGACGCATCAGCCGTACTCTCGATCACCGCTCCCCTAAGATCGGTGTTGCCCTTCACCGTGATATCGAAGCCCCCCGCGCCGGCCTGAATACCCGCCTGCTCTTGCACCCCGGCATAGTTGCCGTCGGCATGACCATTTTGCGCGCTGAAGCTGGCGCCCGCGCCGCCTTGCTCCATCAGTTGGCGCTCTGAGCGAGTGCTGTAGAGCACTTGGATCAGCATGGCACCCACTTCTCCGGCGCGATGCTCGGCCGCCCACCTTGAATTCAGCCTCGTACATCCCGGCAAACAGCAGATCCATCGTCGTCAGTGCTTCGTTCGCCATCGTCCGGATCGAGCCCAATAGATGCGACTTCGGGGCGAACTCGTCCAGCTTGCGTATCGAAAACGAATTTTCGGTGAACGTGTCGGCGCCGCGCATGCTCTCCAGGAGCAAGTGAAAGGCATTCAATTAACGCTTCAGGGACCTTCCGCGATGACATGACCGTCGGTACTTCAACAGCCTGCCAAGCCATTACTTTAAAACCATTTATTTAAATTACTCCTTCCTCTCATAAACACGTAGACACAATAAGCGATCATAAAAAGGCTGCGGTGCATCGATCCGAATGCATTCCACATTGACCAACTCGTGATCAAAGTGCGACGCGAATTCGGACCCCACTTTCTCCATCGACCCTCGATCTTCGTCGGCTATATGCCCATCAAAAATCACTTGTACCGTTATATTTTCTTCCACGACAGAACAGCTCACCGCCCGGATATTCGAGCTGATGCACCCGAGAAGGGATGACTGTAGCGCAAGCAACAATCTAACTCTAAATTCATTACTCATTATGGCCTCCCGGGGACAACATGAACTCCATCCTTGCTATAGTGAATAATTCCGTTTGTTGTTGGCAACCTTTCGCCCGTGATCGGGTCAACATAGATCCCGATAACTGTTCCAAAGCTTACGCGCTCTCGATATCCCGGCTAACCAGGCGCAACATTGTTCGCCGGCTGCCCAGTTCCGGCATATTCATCTACAAGCTTTTGAGGATCAGGTACGACAACTCGCTTCGACCAGGAGTGAAGTTATTATGATCCGGCTGATGCTTACCCTGCTTGCCTGCATTAATTTCTGGCGTATCACTTCCCCCTCCATTTTCCGCAAACGTCGCATTACCCGGCTCGCGGCTCACTGTCCCCACCGAAGCATTCGCCACATGCCCCAACCCCGAATTTACCAGAACGGTGCCCCCGCTCGGCGTAAAAGGACCGCCGCCCTCGAAGAACAATATGCCACCCAACCCGTTCCTGATGCCCTGCAGGATCAAGTCCGTCCTCGACTGTGAGAGCTGGCTCGCGCTCCCGCCCTCCGCTGTCAGAAGGTCTGCATCCATTCCCGAGCTTTATGTCGGAAACGCTGCGGCTCCTTTATGCCGGAAACCCCGTGGCTCCCATATGGCGGAAGATTAGACGCGCATTGGCGCTGAGCGCGTAGCCCGTATCGGCAATACGCGCTGCAAACAGCAAGGAGTCCGCCATGACTCAGGTCAGTCAAGCCTCAGGTCAGTCAAGCCTGCCGCGTGATGGGGCACTCGAGCGACGGGTTCTGCCGATTTAAGGAACTGCACGGTCGAGGCGGGGAGGCCTCGCTGCAGGGCACCGCCAACCGCTGCTCAAGAACTGCGTAGACCCGCGGGTCGAGGCCGCCGAGGTCAAACTCACCTGGAATTTCCCGGCTACAGCCAGATCCGGATCGCAATGAAATCCTCAAACGGCATGCCCTGTCCGTTTCGCCGCAGGGGGACGGTAGCAGATGGCTGCCACGATCTGGAGACAATGCCCAAGCACCTGAAGGCGTTGGAAGTCAAATCCCCACAAGAGGGGCTGGTGCTGACCGAGGCATAGCTCGTTCGATTTTCGAATTTACTCAAACGCTAAGGCAAACACGTCGCCAGTTAATCGGCCATTCTTGTATTTATTTAACACAAGCTCGACTAGCTTTGCCGCCACAGTCACGGAACAAGCATCGTCAACGCCATCAATATAAAACGAGAAGACGGCCAAGGAGTTTTCAATTTCCCAAGAAACGAACATGTCATTGCTTGCCGAAAGCCAGAACTGAATATTTCTCACAGCACCCGACTTTATTTCGAACATCAACTTCTCTGTATCGATCACGAACTGCTCGCCTTCGCTCGACCAAGAGGTAATCCTCCCATTCCCCGGATTTGTAATCGACAGCCCTGCAGCAGTGAGGCAGCTCGCTACAAGCTCGAAAGTCAAATCGAGATCTTCAGGGATGGACACACGAAACATGCGAGATGCCATTATTCACTCCCAGAGAAAATCTTCACATTTCCCTCGCCAAGTATTTTGGTTGCTAGATTAATCGCGGACCGCGGCGTTCCTTCTGCGAAGTAGACTTGCGCCGACACGCCTCGCTGATTGGCAATAGCTTGATAGATTCGGAGCTCTTGCGCCAGTTTGCCAAGATTGTTTGCCTTCGCTGGTCCACCCACAGCAATCAAGTCGCCATTTCGCGCAACCACGTCGATGTCTGTCGACCCTATACCTGGAACAGCGACCTTTTCGCCGGAGGTCGAACCGTTGACAATATTGGCTACTTGTTCTTCACGCTCCTGTCCTGCTAAGCGCGCAGCGTCACCCGAAGCCTTGGGTCCCCCTCCTTGGGCGTCGCGACTCCCGCTGCTGAGCGTCGTATTTCCTGATGCATAACCTGCCACCTCCAACGAAACGTTTGCCGGCTGCCCCACCCCCGAATTTACCAGAACGGTGCGCCCGCTCGGACTGAACGGACCGCCGCCCTCGAAGAGGGATATGCCACCCAAACCGCACCTGACGCCCTGCAGGATCAGATCCGTCCTCGACTGTGAGAGTGGGCTCGTGCAACTCTGGCCGTGCCGGGCACCTGCTGCTCGAGCCATGAGGCAATCAATGCGCGGTGGACATCAAGCCCGGAGACAGTCGACCGAGCCCCGTGATGCACGGTATAGCGCCGCGGCGATCTCGGCGTCATCCGGTAACGGCGTATCGGGTTTAAGCCAGCCGCGTTGTTCGGCCAACGCCCGCAGTGCGGCGAGCTTTCGTCGGCCATGTAGCGACAGCGCGCCAGTTCACGCTCCGAACCCCGTGGCGCATACGCACGAGAACCTGTCGATATTGATGCACTCGATTCTCCGTCGGCCCATCACAGCCTCCTTTGGGGGGATCACCCCAACAAGCTGAGTCTGCAATGAGCATCACGATCGAGATGCTCGGCTCTTGCCCCGGCTCCTATATGTCGAAAACCGGCTGGCCCCTATATGCCGGAAACGAAGTGGCTCCTTTATGCCGGAAGTCCAGTGGATCCTATATGGCGGAAGATGACAAGCGCATTGCGCCACTTCGATCTATGGCTTTGGCGCCAGATGACCCGGCACCCAGATCCATTCGGAACCGCTCCATTTCCAATAGCCCATCACCCAGATCACGCTTGACCAGGACGGCAGTACCGGCTCCATTTCCGGCTTCCCGGGTGGACGCGGAGGTGCGTCGGGCGGCACCGACTCGCACGCGGGAAGAAATGCGAATATGACAACAGCCCCAAAAACCGACCATTTGGTTCTCTTCATCGTTATCTCAATGTCAATGACTTCGACCGATCACGTCTTAAACCATGCAACGGCCGGCCGGTCGACCAACTGCGAGAACTGCATTCAATCCTGCTGAGTGAATCTTCGCCGTCGTTCATGATTGCTCGGCCGGCGGTCACCCCAGCGCGGGGGCAAGCGCGTGACACTGCGCGACTCGCCCGACTACAGCATACCGACTTCGCCATCACCGTTCATGCCCTGGACGCAAGCCGCCGACCTCTGGCTCCACCGCGCAGGATTTGACCTGCCCCCATCAAACCGGGCCAGTCGGAACCTAGTAAAGTTCGTTTTCGGAGAGGAAGACGAACATGAAGAAGCGCTTTACGGAAGAACAAATCATCGGGTTTCTGAAGGAAGCCGAGGCCGGCATGCCGGTGAAGGAGCTGTGCAGGAAGCACGGCTTCAGTGACGCGTCGTTCTACACGTGGCGCGCGAAGTTCGGCGGCATGGAGGTGCCGGAAGCGCGCCGGTTGAAGGACCTGGAAGTCGAGAACGCGCGGCTGAAGAAGCTACTGGCCGAAGCGATGCTCGACATGGAAGCGCTGAAGGTGGTCGTCAAGGGAAAGCCCTGAGCCCACAAGCCAAGCGCGAGGCAGTGGCGGCGATTCGGGAGAAGGTCGACATCTCGGAGCGCCGTGCCTGCCGGCTTGTTGGGCTGTCTCGCAGCGTGTTGCATTACGAGTCGAAACCGGACCACGAGAACGAAGCGCTAACGGCGCGCCTGGTGGAACTGGCGCATGAGCGCCGGCGGTTCGGCTACCGGCGGCTGCATGCACTCGTGGAGCGCGAGGGCATTCACGCGAACCACAAGCGCGTGCCTCGCCTTTACCGTGAGGCTGGGCTGGCCGTGCGACGCCGTCGTCGGCGCCACGGCGTCATGATTGAACGTGAGCAGTTGGCTTTGCCGGGCGGTCCCAATGAGGTTTGGTCAATCGATTTCGTGATGGATGCGCTGTCGAACGGGCGGCGTCTGAAGTGCCTGACTATCGTCGATGACTTCACCAAGGAGTCTGTTGATATCGTCGTGGACCACGGCATGTCCGGCTTGTACGTCGCACGAGCGTTAGACCGGGCAGCACGTTTCCGGGGCTATCCCAAAGCGCTGCGAACGGACCAGGGACCGGAATTTACGAGCCGGGCGCTTGACCAATGGGCCTACGCCAGTGGCGTTACGTTGAAATTGATTCAACCGGGCAAGCCGACGCAGAATGCGTACATCGAATCGTTCAACGGCAAGTTCCGCGACGAATGCCTTAACGAGCATTGGTTCAAGAGCCTTGCACATGCCCGAGCGGTCATCGCGGCGTGGCGTCAGGACTACAACGAGGACCGGCCCCACAGCGCATTGAATTATCTTTCGCCAGCAGAGTTCGCGGCGAAACATCGGGCAACAGCGGATGCTCCTGCCACTTTCCAGGAGCTGGTTTAAAGGGACTTTGCTAGAAGCCGGTTGGCCCTACCGAAGGGGGCAGGTCAGCAGCACCCAATGCCCAAGCAGTCGCGATTCCTGGTGCGGCTCCGCCGAGAACCGTGAGACCCAGGCCCGCTGCTGCAACGTTGCCGGCACCAGGAACAGACTTGCCGCCAGGCATTGCCAGTTGCTCCGGCGTCGGCGATCCGTCTTTGTTCCCGAACATGAACGGATTGTTGTAGTACTGGTCTTTAGTGAACAGCCCGCCCGCGTTTTGCGTCAGGTACTGCGCCGCCGTCGCGTCGTAGCCAGTTCCTCCGCTCGCTGCTGCTGAATCAACTCTTATGTATCCGTTCGCAAGCAGCATGTTCTCCGCTTGGTCTTGCGTGATCTCCTTACCTATCGTTTTCTCATAAAACGCGGCGAAATCCTTGGCATGATCCTTCGCCCACTTCCGCTCATCCGGGTGGAGTTGCCGATTGTAAAGATCAGATCAACTTGAGAATCTTCAAGTCATGCTTGAATTGCTCAGCTTCTGCTTGTGGAACGCCTTGCAGGAGGTTGTCCAGGCCTTCCGCTAAGAATTGACCGGAGATCTTACCTCTCATGCTCTGCTCCGCCTCTGGATACCAGCCTCCCGATAGGACCAACTGAACAACACATAGCATTAAGTTCTCGACCTTGGACTCATACGTGCCCTCGAAGGCATAATCAACACTTCCAAGTACCTCCCGGTGAGACCATCCTCTCATGAGAGCATTGTCCCTGCAGGAATCAAAATAGGCATCAAGCGCCAACGCCTTGATGGTTTCATATGGAACTCGATCAACATTATCCTCAGTCATAGAGCTTCACCATTTGGTCGGCTTGATAACTCCACCATTATCCATCACATTAATCGTGATGTTTGGATATTTGGATTGGAACTGCTGAATCACGTTCGAACAGCTGGCGCAGGGCGCCCGTTCGGTAAGCAGATTGATAGTACCGCTAACCGAGGTGTTATCGCCAAGCTGCGCCGCGACGTTGTTCAATATCTTGGCCTCGGAATCAACGCTGCGGTTAAGAAGCACAGGATCATTCCCGCCCGTCCACACACTTGAACTACGGAATATTTCGGGAACTTGACCAACAAAGCCCAACGCCTTTTGAGCGTCTGTTGGGTTAGCGATTTGGCTGGACGCAGCCATTGTCGGTTGAACACCCGGAATGTTAATCTGCGCCACCCCCACATTGCCGCTGGTCTTCGCACTACCTGTCAGGGTCGCTCGCAAATCAGCAACCTGCTGAGTCAGACCGGATTGAATTTCCGCCTGCATGGCTTCTGCTGACTGCGGCACACCCCGCGCAGCAGCCTGCGCCGCCGCGTTATTGGCCGCGACAGTTCCGGCGGCTGCTCCCAGGTTGAGTCCAGCGTATGTCAGCGACGCTGCATATGGGCTCATTCCCAAACCTTGCAGCACCTGCTCCCCATATGTCGACGTCGGGCTACCGCTTACCATCTGCGTAAAGCCCGCCTTCGAGTAATCCAACGCCCCCGTAGCGGCTGTGGTAGCCAAGCCGCATGCAATGATCGTAGAACACCCCGCGCCAAGCGCTGCCACTGCGCTGGCTACGCCCGTCACGCCTTGTACCGCCCCAACGGTTCGGTACAAGATCTGATTGCGGTCATACCAATCATTAATACGGTCCGCTTTGCCATAACCGTCGAACGCGCCTGCATTCCTCAGCAACCCTTGCTCGTACGTGTAGCTCTGGCCTTCGTTCTGCAACCGCGTCAGAGCCGCCTTGTTTGGATCGTTGTCTGGCACACCATCCCCGCAATGCACCAACGCGCACTCGGCCGCAGCCAGCTTGTGTTGCTCCTCGGCGCTTTTACCGTCTTGCAGCTTCTTCAGCTTGTCCGATTCGCTTTGATGCAACTGCCGATTGTAAAGCTCATTATCAATCGCCGCCCCCGCACCAGCAAGCGCGCCGGACGACCCGCCACCCACGAGCGCCCCAGCCGCCGCACCGCCTGCGGTCGCCACAATCTCGTTCAGCGCATTACGCGCGGCAGATTGAGCACTCAACGGCAACTGGCTCACTGTCTGGTCGATGATCGGTTGCGCCAACGACTGCAACATATCTCCGGCCAACGAACCCGCGATCGCCCCACCAATATTCCCGCCCGAAAGCGCGGCCCCTATTGCCGCCACCGCTGCATGCAGCACATCTCGGCCCGCACCGCCCTCCCCGAACAGCGCCTTCATCTCCGGGCTGCTATTCGCGAGCTGCGTCGCCGCCTCCGCCACCGCGAAAGTGGCGACCTTACCGAACGCCTGCGCGAAGGCCATGTCGTTCTGAACCTTCTGCAGGTTGAACGTGTTCTGCACCGTCTGGTTCGCGTTCGCGGTATCACGCGACAGCCCCGCTGTACTATCCGTGCCGTTTTTCTCATCGGCCTTCACCACGATCGTCGCGGGGCTGACCGCTGCACGCGTGACGCCGCTCGCACTATCGCTCGTCTGAGCGAAACTCGGCCCACCTGAAGTCGAGAAACCTTCCGTCTTCCCAGAATACGACATCTTGTTCTGAATGTCGGTGAACCCGAGGCTGCCCGTCGTCAGCGTATTGCTGTCGGCCGGCGCGGCGCTCGCGATCTCTGCACCGTTGAGCTGGGTATGACCCGCCACGTTGACGTCGAATCCCTCCTTACCAGCAACAATTCCAGTTTGCTGATTCACCGATGCGTAATCCGCATCGACGCTCGTATGGCCGATCGACGCCTCCGCCCCGCCACCGTAGCCGAAGGTGAAGCTGCCGCTCACTCCCGTGTTGTGCTGATTGCTGCTGTAGTTCGACGTATCCTGACGGCTCGTCATCGTCAGCGCTCCACCTACGTCCACCTTTACCTTATCGCCGGACACCCGCGCACCGGAAAGCATCGTATCTCCGCCCGACGTCATCGTCAGCGTATTGCCAGCGGCCAACGTCGTGTTAGTTTGCGTGATGCCGTCACCATTACCCTGGCCGTGCGCGTTCGAGGCATTCGCGAAGACGCTGATCCCGGTGTTCTTTCCGACTCCGATCGCAACGCCCGCACTCCAGCCGCTTGAGCTGTTCGAGCTGGAATTCTGCTCGGTACTCTCCGCGCTTTGCAGCGTAATCGCGTTGTGCGCATCGAGTGTTACGTTCTTGCCGAGCACCGATGCGCCCGTCATCGCAATGTTTCCAGTGCCAGCCACCACGTTTCCGGTTGCGTCCGACGTGCCCGTCGCGGTGATCGAAACATTGCCATTGCCGATGATCGACGAGCCTTTCGCGTTCGTAATCGATGTCGTCGCATTGCTGCTGCTGTGGCTCGATCCGATGCTGATCTGCACCTGCACGCCCTTGGCCGCCTCGCTCACGTTGCCGTTCGACAGAGCATTCGCCGCATCTTTGATGCCGCCACGGTTCTTGTAAGCCTGTTCGGCCGCTGCCACGGCCTGCACCGCAGCGAGGCGCGAATCGCCCGAGTGCTGGCCTTGGTTGATCGCGCTCGCCATCGACTGCCCAAGTCCAACCAAGCCGCCGCCCAAGCCGACGCTCAATCCCGATTGGCTGAACTGCTGCGATTGAGCGTCCTTGTAGGTGTCATACGCGGCGTTCACCGTCACGTTCTGGGCTGCGATGCCGACGTTCTCGCCTGCAACAACCGTGCTGCCCGTAATCGTCGCATCCTTCCCGGCCTGGATCGTGAGGCTACCTTGTGACGACCCGATCACGCTCCCGTGATTCGTCACCGAGCTGTTCTCGTCTTGCTGCGCCATCGAGCGCGAACCTACCGTCACTGACAGGCCCCCATTGGTGAGCAGCCCCGTTTCCTTCTTCTCGTAGTAGCTGGACGACTGCGTCGTGTCTTGCGAGGTCGTGATGTTGACGTCGCGCGTCGCCCTCAGCGCTACATCGTTTGTGCCGACGATGTTGCTGCCCGTCACATTGATATCGTGGTTGCTGACAACGTTGACGCCGTCCGCCGATACGGTGCTGCTCTGACTATAGGTGGTCGCCTGATCGATCCCACTCGCAATCGCCGCACCACTCACCACATTACTGTGGCTGTGGGTCTCGTGGGAGTTCAGCTCATGAGTTTCGGTTGCCGCGCCGATGTTCACATCCCCGGCTGCAAGCAGATTCGCATTGCCCTTGTCGAGATTGACTGCGCTGCCGCTGATCGTCAGGTCCCTACCAGCCGCAATTGTAATGGTATCGCCGCCTTTGAGCATCGTCCCGGTCAGCGCCTGATCCGACGTATGCAATGTTTCCGTATAGCTGCCATGATGGTCGCTGCCCGAACTATTGCTATTCACTGTCGACGTTGCGCTCGCCGTGCCGAGCGTGACATTGCCGTTGGCAGCGATCGCCCCGCCCCCGCTGAGTTCGATCTGCGCACCCTTCGCCGTCAGATCGCCTCCGACGCCGATCTGCGAGATGCCGCCGATCTTCACCGAACTGCCTGTCGCCTGATTGATATCCGTGTTGGAGACACCGTTCGCGCGCTCGACAACCTTCTTCTCTCCTGTCTGGACAGCGCCGAGCGTCCAATCCCCGCCGATGTTCATCCCCAGATTGCCGCCAACGGTCAGGCTCCCCGCGTTCTGCTGAAAGTCGCCGCCCGTGATGATGGCCGCATCGCCCTCCACACTGATGCTCGCCAACGGCCCCAGCGTCGAATTGATCCGCGTGGCGCCGTTATCGTTGACCTGATTCGTCGTCTTCACCGCCGTATCGAGAATCAGATCGCCCCCGGCCTGCAGCGCGAGGCTCCCCGCCTTCACCGTCGCCGACGTCAGATCGACGTTACCCACCGTCGCGAGCGTCATGAGCCCGCCGCTTTGCAGCGTGCCGTTCTGGTTGTCGATGCTTTGACCGGTCAAGGTCAAGCTGTTCGACGCCACGACCGTGCCGCTATTCGTGAACGACCTCGTATCCTTCAGATCGATGTCCGTCGCCGCAATCACCGGCCCGCCGCTCATGTTCTGCTGGCTCGCCTTCGCCAGATACACCACGGGCACGAGCACCGACTGCCCGTCGACGACCTGCGTCTGCATGATCACCACGTTCGACGTGAGCTGCGATACCTGTTCGGCCGACAGCCCCATCCCCGGCGCCAACCCCAGCGACTTCGAAAGCTGCGCACCCGATGCCATCAACGCCTGAAACTCCGTCTGCGTGCTGGCGTAATTGGTCAGCACCGCCTTGCCCGTCAGCGCCATGATCTGGCTTTGTACGAGCTGCTGCTCATAGAAGCCATCTCCGAGCCGCTTCTGGATCTTTCCAGGGTCCATGCCGAGCTGCTCGAAGTAGTAATCGCTCGACATCCATTGGTGCAGGTTCGTAAACGCCGGGTTCGTCTCGATCAGATACGTCGCACCCGGTGCCGTGTCCTGCTTGAACAACCCACCCTGCGGCACCGTGATGTTGCTCAACACGGTCACCGCCGTGGCGCCCGCGATGATCGGGTCGTTCGCGCCGGCGACGCCAGTGCTCAGCGCGGTTCCACCGTTCACCGACTGCGCGCCGATACTCCGGCGCGGCCCACCCGCCACGCTGCCGCTGACCGAACCCGCGGACGCACCACCCACGGACTGCCCAGGCAGCAAACCGAGCGGCGTAACCGAAGCATTGCCGGCCGTATTGTTGATCGTCACGCCTGTACCGCTGAGCGTCCCGCCTCCCGCAAAGCTCGATTCGTAGGCAGGTAACGCATAGGTGCGGATATCCGCAGGCGCATTGCATCCGCTCGCGCAGAACGAATACGTCCAATCCGCGATGCTGCCGTCGTAGTTTCGGTAATGGTATTGGCCCGAATACGTCACCTGCACTTGCGGCGCCGACTGGCCCCGCCAGCTGTTCTGATCGAGCAATGCGGGCAGCCCGATGTTCCCGACTGCCGCCACCCGGCTCCAGTAGTTCTGGAAGGTATCGACCGACGATGCATCCAGATTTCCACCGGCGACGATCTGCGCCTGCGGGCTGATCGTCGTCACGGTGTTGGCCATTGCAACGCCCGTATACGTCGTGCGCTGATAGCCGCTGTTCCACTGCCCGCCGTGCGGCGGGTCTATGAACACCCCGCCAATGAGCGACGGGTCGGCGTTTGCCACGCTGACCCAGCCCACCACCTGGCCGCTGCAAGCCTCCATGTGGATAGCCGTGCAACCGGAAAGGCTGATCCCAAGGCTCGCCAGCAAACTCGGATCGACCGCAGACGTGAAGCCCGAGGTGCTCACCACGCGCCGCGTATTCGTCACCTGATTCGCGGCAATCGTCATATCGCCGCCCGATTGAATCAAACCCGACTGGTTGTGAACGAGCCCTGCCTTCGTGTAATTGCCGCTCGCATCCTTGCCACCGGCCAGAACGACGCGCCCAAGCCCATATATCGCGGTCATTGCAGGCGCATCAGTGGCCGTGTTGTCATCCCGGTTCTCGATGTCCGCCGAAAGCAGCTCGAGCTTGCCCGTGCTGTCGGTTGCACCGATGAGCGCCGACGTTCCGAGATTCGACAACGACTGCGAGGCGGCCAGAGAAACACTTCCCCCTACGATCGTCCCGGTATTGACGAGCGTATTCGAACGCGTGCTCAGCAGCCCGCCGGCCATCATCGTCCCGCTGTTGCCGATACTACCTGCGTTGATCGTCAGATCGTTGATGCCCAGCAGCGTGCCGCCGTTCGTAAACGTGCCCGGCAGCGTAAAACTGAGGTTATGCCCCGCGCTGAACGAATAACCGGGCGAGTTGGCAAAATCACCCTGCAGGTTCAGTGCGAGATCGCCGACGGCACTGTACGCGCCACCACCCGCCAATGTCGTGGCGGTCACCGCCAGATTGCGCGCGGCATTGATCTGCCCGCCCGCGTTGTAAACAGCCCCGGTCGTGCTGATGCCCACGTCACCGGCCGCATTGGCGGCATTGCCGATCAAACCGCCGTTGTTGTTCAAGCTCGATGCATTGAGTTGCAGGTTCGCACCGCTGAGCTGCCCGCCTTGCGTATTGCTCAGCGCAACCGTGGTCAGCGTGACATTGCCGTTGCCGGTAATCGCCCCCATGCCGGTCACGCCCAATGCGTTGCTGTTGCTGATCGACGAGGTGCCGTGCACCGCGGTCGCGCCGGTGCCGGCATTGCTGATGAGGCCGCTCGCGTTGTCGATGGCCGCTGCCGTGACGTTCAACGTCGAAGCATTGCCGTTACCCGCCGCCCCCGCGTTGATCTTGCCACCCGCGTTGGTCAGCGTTCCATTCGTCGTGGCGCTCAACGCGCCACCCGAACGCAGCGTACCGCTCGTATTGTTGAGCGCATTCGTCGCCGAAACGGAAAGCGCACCCTGTGCGGAAATCGTGCCGCCCGTATCGTCGAGCGAACTCGTCGTCAATGCCACTTCGCCGTTGCTGACGATCCTGCCGCCAACATTCGTCACTGCCGAACCACCACCCCCCGGAGCAATCGTCAACGTGCCGGTGCCTGCGTGCGTAATCGTGCCGCCGTTGTTGTCGAATGCGGCAGGCGTAATCGACAAGTCGGCGCTGTTCGTCTGAATCACGCCGCCGTTCGAGTTGTCGACGGTGCCGCTCACCCCGAGCGTCATCGCGCCGGTGCCAAGCTGCGTCACCACTCCGTGCTGATTCGTGAGCGTATTCGCGGTCAACGTCAACGCATTCGCGGTGATGTGCCCGCTGCTGTTGTCGAGCTGCGAGATCGTGAGCCCCACCGTATCGGCGCTGATCGTGCCGCCCGAGTTCCTTAACGAGGCGGCTTGTGCCGCGAGCGCGGCCGCGTTCAGCGTGCCGCCGCTGTTGTCGAGCGCTCCGTTCGTCGTGACGGAAAGCGTGCGGGCAGCCAGTATGTTGCCGCTGTTCGTGATCGTTCCGGCCGTAATCGACGTATCGTTGCCCGAGGAAACCGTTCCGGCCGCGTTGACGAATGCCCCGCCGGTCGTCACGCCAAGGTCCGCGTTCGAAATCAGCGAGCCGTTCGAGTTGTCGAGAGACTGTGCGGCATTCGCCGTCAGCCCGCCTCGTCCGCCGATCGTGCCGCCCACGTTGTCGAGCGTGCCGCTTTCGACGGTCGTGGCACCGTTGCTGACGATTTTGCCGCCCGCATTGCTCACCAGCCCTGCTCCATTGCCGGCATCGATCGTCAGCGCCCCTGTACCGGTGTGCGTGACCGTGCCGCCATCGTTGTCGAGCGTGGCCGGCGCCAGCGTCAAATCCGTGCTGTTGGTCTGGATCACGCCGCCGTTGGCGTTGTCGATGGCGTTGCTGACGTTGACCGCCATCGGCCCTGCGCCGAGCTGTGTCAACGATCCGCCCTCGTTGGTCAGATTCGTCGCGTTGAGCGCAAGCTGATCCGCACGAATCTTGCCGTGGCTGTTGTCGAGCTGCGCGATGTTCATCGATGCCATACCGGCGCTTACCGTGCCGGCCGCGTTCTTGAAGGCGTTCGCGCTCGCGTTCAGCGTACCGGCGCTGATCGCGCCGTTGCTGTTGTCGAGCGTTCCGCCCACGGTTGCGCCGAGCTGTTGCGCCGCCGTCAACGTGCCGCTATTGGTCAGCGATGCCGCGCGCAGATCGACGCCGCCGTTGCCGCCGATCACCCCGCCTTGCTCGCCTTGAGCCGTCGTTCCGGCCGCATTCGTAATCTGCCCCGTCGCGGTGACGGAGAGCCCATCGCCATTGAGCGATACGATCCGTCCGCCCGAGTTGCGAACGTTGGCCGCCGCCGCGTCCAGCCCACCGCCCGACACGAGGGTGCCTCGTGCGTTTTCGACGTCGCCGCTCGCCGCGAGCTTCATCTTCTGCATCGACGACAACGAACCCGCCGTGTTGTCGACAGACGTGGCGTTCACAGTGGCTGTCCCGTTCGCTCCGATGGTGCCGCCGCGATTGGCGAGCACGCCCGTGTCGATGCTGAGCGCACCTGTGCCCGCCGCCGTGATCTCGCCACCGTCATTGGTCAGGCTGCCCGAGCGAATGCGGGTGTTCTGCGCGTTGGTGGCCAGCGTGCCGCCTGTGTTGTCGAGCGCGCCCGTTACCGCAACGCTCGTCGTGCCGGTGCCGGTGCCGGTCTGCGTAAGCTTGCCGGCCCGATTGGACAGCGCCGAAGCCGTTACGTCGAGCTGCGCGCCGCTCAGTTGCCCGCCGTCGTTCGTCACTTGCCCGGTTGCCGTAAGCGCGACGTTGCCGCCCGCGCTCAACAGGGCGTTGTTCTGATCGATGTTGCCGACACTTCCGTTCGTACCGCTGGCGTTCAGCGAAACGTTGCCGCCCGCGCGCGTTCTTGCGCCGGCCATTTCGATACTGCCGCCCGACACGGAAGCGTTACCACCGGCCAGGTTCGTTCCCGTCGCGGCAACCGTGCCCGCTCCGGTCAGAGCAAGGCTGCCGCTGCCCGTCACGCGTCCGCTCGCGTCGATCCCCGCGCCAAGTGCGCCCGACGAATCGATCGAGGCGCCGGTAACCGTCGTATTGCCGGCTGCGGCCGTCGTCCCCGTGTTCGAAACGTGGCCATCCGCCGCCACCGTCGCACTCTGGCCGGCATAGACGGAACCCGCATTCGATACATCGGCGGCCGCATGAATATCGACGTTTCCGCTCGCACTCGTGCTGCCCGAAAGCGTCACTTTCCCCTGGCTGCTGAGCGAGACATTGCCTGCCTGGGCTTCGATGGTGCCGGCGCTGTTCACGCCTACGCCCTTCTCCGTGCCTACGAGCGTGATCTTGCCGGCATACATCCCGCCAAGCTGCGCAACGTCGATCGCGACGTCCGGCTGGTTCGCGTCGGGCGCGAGCGCCTGCGCGGCAAGCCCGTCATAGCGCACGTCGTTAGCCCCGGCGACCACGTTCAATTCACGGCCGGCCCACAGCTTGCCGTTCACCTGCACGCTGCGCGCGATCAAATCGACCTGATCGACGTTGCTGCCGTTCAAGCCGGCGCTGCCGATCTGAATCTGTCCGCCGGTGACGCGAAAGGCATCGAGGCTGCCGCTGCCGCCGAATACGGGCGTGCCGGTGGTCAGCACGCCACGGCTCGTATTGATAAAGCCGCAGCCGTTGCAATAGATGCCGGCCGGGTTCGCGATGACGACCTGCGCTTGCGCGCCGGCCACCTCGGTATAGCCGAGCAGTTGGCTCGGGCTGCCGCCCACCACTTGATTGACGATGATTCTCGCGCTGCCGTTGGACAGATACGGATTGCCCCCGACATAACCGCCTTGCTGCGTCTGCACGTTGCCGGGCGAGTTGTTGAGAATCAGGCCCTGTGTGCCAACGTTGTACTGCGAATACGAATTGTTCGACACGCCCGCGGCATTCGGCGTCGTAATCTGCACGAGCGGCACACCATTGGCCGTCACGCCGACAGCAGGTTTGTTGGCGGCCGGCGCACTCGGCGCTGCGACCACCTGGGCCTCCACCAGCACGGGCTGCATCCCGAGCAGGCAAAGTGCCGCGAATGCGACGCGGCGCATCTCGAGCAAATCGATGCTCTGCGATACCCGACCGTCGGTGGCCTGAGGACTGACGCTGCGTGTGCCCGGCGAGCTTCCGCGCCCGCCGCCGATTGCTGTTTCTTCAACGGCCATGAACAGTCCGCGCGCCGCATTGAAGATGATTCGATAGAGGAATCGATTCATATCTGGAAGCTCACACTGAAGCCCGCAACGGGCCATCGATTGGGAAACCGGGCGGGCTGATAGAGCGGGCCGCCGATGAAGACGTCGTAATATGCGTTCTTGAAGGGACTGCCGCGCAGCCCGACCACCGCGCCCACCAGCTTTCTGCCGAGCAGGTTCTGCGTGGCCGGGCCGAATACTTCACCGCCGTCGAGGCCCACGTACAACGTCTGGCCTGTGCGGAAGATCGGCATCTCGAGGTCGTTGCGAAGGTAGAAGCCCTTCTCGGCGGCAAGCATCGTGTTGCCGTCGAAGCCGCGTACGGTGTAGCGGCTGCCGATCGAGATATCCTCGGTCGGATAAAGCACGTTCGGCGAGTTCTGCGCGTGCAGCGTCGAGAGATAGCGCAACCGAACAGGGCCCAGCGCGAACGGCACGCTCAGCGTCGCATCGAGCGTTTCGATGTGGTAGTAATACGTGGGCGTGCCGGCCCCCGGCAAATCGGGCTGCGCGCCGAACCACGGCACACCCCAGCGATACGAGACGAGGCTGTCGAACTGCGCCGCGCCGAAGTAATGCCGGTGCGACCAACCCACTTGCGCATAGCTGTTGTCGCGGTGCTGAACGTCTATCTCCGAACCGTCGATGAACGCTTCGGCGTAGTACTTGCCCGTGCGGAATTCGATCGAATTTTTCTGGACCTGATTGCGATAGAACAGGTACTCGGCTTTGACTTCGAACGTCTTCGAAATGCCGCTCGACACGAAATTGGCAAACGCGCCGGCGATTTCCTGGTGATAGTGGTACTTGCTCGCCGTCGCCGTGAAAGTCCAGTTTCCCCACGGAATCGCGTAGAACGCGCTTTGGCCTCGCGTGCCGTAAAGGCCCGGATGTCCGTTGACGTCATGGCTGTAGCTGACATCGAGAATGTCGGACAGACCGAGCAGATTGCTCAGGCCCAAATGCGCGGTAGCCTGCAGTTGCCCGGTCGATTTCAGCCCGCTGTCGTCGACGCTGAGCGAGAACGTCCACGGTTTCTGGCGCTTCACGGCGATGACGACGTCGCTTTCGCCGGTATTCGCCCCCGGCACGATCTGCATGTCGACGTCCTGATTCGGCACCCGCTTCATCTGCTCGAGCCCTTGCTCGAGGTCGCGCAGATTCAGCAGGTGTCCGGCGTGGGTCGGAAATGCGTTGCGCCAGGTTCCATAGGTTTTGGGATCGGCGAAACGAATAGCGCCGATCACGCCCGGAATGAGACTCAGCGTGAGCTTTCCCGTCGAGATGTCCTGCTCGGGTATCACGACGCGTGTGGTCGTATAGCCCCTGTCCAGGATCAGCGCAGACACGCGGTGCACGATCAGATTGAGCCCGTCGCGGCCCACGCATTGGCCTTCATAGCGCTTCAGGTAATCGACGGCGAACGACAGTTGGCCCGGGAACAGCGGATCGGGCGAGAGCGCCCGCTCGCCGGCCGCACGCACTTTTTCGCTTAGACCGTCGGGCACCGCCAGCGTCAACCGATCCACCCGAAAACACGGCGTTTCCGCGGGTACGCGGCCGTCGTCGACAGGCTTGGCCTCGGGCTGCGGTTGGAGTTGGACGTTAGGCGCACGCTGCGCGCGCTCCCGTTCGAGCTGCTGCTGCTCCGCCCTGCGGCGCTGCTCCTGCTCGTCGAACGATCGCGTGGCTGGCGGCAACGGCGGCAACGGCGGCTGCGCGGCCGCCGCCTGCGCATGCACGATGCGTGGCAACGAAGTGAAAAAAATCGCGCCGCATACGAGCGCGATCGCTTTCAACGTCGATGCGCCGCGTGCTGTGCGGCCAAACCCCGTGTTTCCACGCCGCAACGGTTGCGCTGCGCGTGCTCTCTTATTGCTTTTCATTATTGGACGTCTGTTTCTTATCAACCGGCGCACGGCACGATCGTTCGCCTCGGCGCGATTGCGCGGAAAAGCGTGATCGAATCGTCTTGAAACCGGCTATTGCCTTTCAGGCCGACGCGGATAGCCGCTGTATCGGCCACCGTCGTCATTCGCCATTCCGATGAAACCAATCGGAGTGACGCGTCGAGCCATCGGGATCGCGAGGACCCCGAGTAACAAATGAGACGGCAAGGCCCCTAAAGAGGCAGCGCGAATATCAGGGGCGGAATGCGGGCTGCCGACCCGCCCCGGCGAAACGGACGTGTGACGCCTTCAGCGAAGGCCCACGTTAGAGATCGAAGAACAGCAACTGCGTATCGCATGTTCAGCCCCGGAAAAGCAGATTTTTATGATTGGATGCACCCCGAAATGCGCGGATGCCAGCGCGTGGAACCCGGCGCCCACGGCAAGCAGCCACGCATACGCGCGGTACATCCGTTGCTTATCGGCAGCTTTCCCGAAACCTTTAGGCGTTTTTTGTAACAAAGCCGAGAGCAAGCCGCCGATCCAGTTCCTAATGTAATTGCCGATTCGGACGTTTCCTGTCCCGACTAGCAATTCCGTTTAGGTAAGCGGATCGGTCGACTTTGGGACACACGATATGACCACGGAATTCGGCATCCCGCCGGCCACGGGCGGGCGTCCGAGCAAACAGCGCAAGCGCTGCGCGAGGCCAGCTCACCCCTGATCGCCGCCTCCAACGGGAAGCACGGTGCCGGTGATGTACGACGCCTCGTCCGATGCCAGAAACAGGATCGCGCCCACCTGTTCGTCGATCGAGCCGTACCGGTGCATAAAGCTCGTAGCCACGGTCTGTTCCACGATGGCCCGGTACCAGCGCGCTTCTTCCTCGGTGGGCTGTGCCGTGTTGCGCGGAACTCGCCGCGGCGGTGCCTCGGTGCCGCCCGTCGCGACCGCATTGACACGAATGCCGTGCCGCGCATGCTCGAACGCGAGGCTTGCCGTAAGCGCATTGACACCGCCCTTGGCGGCAGCGTAGGGCACGCGATGAATGCTGCGCGTGGCGACCGACGATACGTTGACGATTGCACCGCCACCCTGCTGCAACATCCGCGGCAGCACAGCCCTGCAGCACCAAAGCGTCGGGAACAACGACCGCCGCACCTCCGCTTCGATCTGCTCCTCTTCGTACGCCTCGTACGGCTTGGCCCAGATCGTACCGCCGACATTATTCACGAGCACATCGATGCGGCCCAGCGCATCGGTAGCGAAGCGCGTCATCGAAGCGGCACCGGCATAGGTCTCGAGATCGGCTTCGCAGGCGAGCGCACCCGCACCGGCACTGTCGATCGTATCGTTGATTTCCTGTACGGCCTCGTGGACGATCGAAGCGCGGTCGACGAGCACCACACGGGCGCCTTCCCGCGCAGCACGAATCGCGACGCCTCTGCCGATACCCTGCCCCGCACCGGTCACGATCATCGCCTTACCGGCGAAGCGGCTCGGAAAATGCGCCATGCTCATGCCACGGTGCTCGCCGAGAATTTTTCGTGGAAGAAGTTCGCGGGCGTCACCGCCGTATCGGCGAGCCAGCCGCGCACCGCATCGACCATGGGAACGGGCCCGCACAAGTAGACATCCACGTCACCGCCATTCAACCAGGCACTCTCGACATGCGACGTCACGTAGCCCTTGCGTTCATGCGGGCTTCGTTCGTCCGCCACGCAGGTGCGATAGGCGAAATCGGCCAGCCGATGTTGCGCCTGCTCGAGCCGGTCGAGCGCGACAAGATCGGTGTCGTTCGTCACGCCATAAACGAGGCGTATCGGCTGCGACACGGCTTTGCCCTCGATCGCCGCGAGCATCGACAGGAACGGCGCAATCCCGGTCCCACCGGCGAGAAACAGCATCGGGCGCACAGGCTCGCGCAGATAGAAACTGCCGTAAGGGCCCGAGAATGCCACGCGTGCGCCGGGTCGCGCGTCGGCGCACAGGTATTCGCTCATGCGGCCGCCGCGCACGTTGCGCACGACGAACTCGACACGCGGCGCACCGGGCGCCGAACTGAACGAGTAGGAGCGCGCCACGCCCAGGCCCGGAATCTCGACGTTGACGTACTGCCCGGGCAGAAAACGCACGCGCTCGGGATGATCGAGCTCGATCGAGAAATGCAGCGTGGAGTCTGAAAGCTTCCCCACCGACGCGAAGGCACCCTCGTGCCGGCCCACCGCCGTCTTGCAGGCAACCGACGATGCCGGCACATGAACGACACAATCTGAACGCGGCCGTGTTTGGCACGCGAGGATGAACCCGCGCGCGGCATCCTCGGACGTCAACGCCTCTTCGATATAGCTGGATTCGGGTAGGTCGTAGTCGCCCGATTCGCAATGATTGCGGCAAGTCCCACATGCGCCGTCGCGGCAATCGAGCGGGATGTTGATTTGCTGACGATAGGCCGCGTCGGCCAGGGTTTCGCCATCGCGGCAAGCTATGAAGCGCGTCACTCCGTCCTCGAAGCGAAGCGCGATACGGTGTTCCATGATCAATCTCCCGAGCGCACCGGCCAAGCCATTAATTCAGCCGTGAACTCAGTTGGAAACTCAAACGTGGTAGATATCGATCAACTGATTGATGTAGTCGTTCTTCAGCACGACATACTTGTTGACGATGAGTGGCCCTCCGCCGGAAAAATCGATGGCATAGCGCGACATGCCGAAATAAGTCACGGTCTCGCGGTGGCGAAAGCTCAGAGTATGCCAGTTGAACCGCACGGTGCACACGCCGCGTTCCTCGCGCTCCAACTCGATGTTGGCGAGGTTGTGCGACGTGCGCGTCTCGGGCATCGTCGCGCTCGAACGCTCCGTCTTGATTCGAAAAACGCGGTCTTCGAGCCCCTGGCGGTTCGGGTAGTAAATCAGCGAAATCTCGCGCTCGTGATCGGTAACGAGTTGCTCGTCGTCATCCCACGACGGCATCCAGAACTCGGCGTCGCGGTGATAGCACTCGAGCCATTCATCCCAGCATTTGTCGTCGAGAAGACGGCATTCCCGATAAAGGAACGACGCGACGTCGGCGTGCGAAATCGTGCTCATGGCGCCTCCTTGCCAGCCGCAATCGCTTTGCCGAGCGTTTGTACCCAATAGCGGTGCTGCACCGTGTACAAGCCCTCGTCTTCGGTCTTGAGGCCGCTCATCACCGGCTGAATCCCGATCTTGCGTGCCGCATCGTCCGGGCCTTCGATCCAATGCTCGGCGCCGCGGCACATGTCGTTCCATTCGAGCGCCCGCCCGGCATAACCGCGCTGACACGCACGGAACTCTTCGAGATCGTCGGGTGTGGCCATCCCGCTCACGTTGAAGAAGTCTTCATATTGACGAATGCGTCGCGCACGCGCGTCAGCGGGCTCGCCCTTCGGCGCGATGCAGTAGATCGTCACCTCGGTCTTGTCCACGGCAAGCGGGCGCAAGACGCGGATCTGCGAGCCGAACTGATCCATCAGATAGACGTTCGGGTAAAGGCAGAGATTGCGCGAATGGGCAATCATCCAATCCGCGCGCTCGGAACCGCAGCGCGCGGCGAATTCGTCGCGGCGCGCGAAATTCGGCCGGTCCTCGGGGTTCGCCCAGCGCGTCCACAGCAGCATGTGACCGTGCTCGAACGCGTAAAATCCGCCGCCTTGCCGGCCCCAGCTGCCCGCATCCATCGCGCGGACCTTGTCTTCGCGCGCCGCTTCCTGCTTGCGATGATTCGTCGTTGCCGCGTAATTCCAATGCACAGCCGATACGTGATATCCATCCGCACCGTTTTCCGCGGTTAGTTTCCAATTCCCTTCGTAGGTATAGGTGGATGCGCCGCGCAACACTTCGAGCCCCTCGTCCGATTGATCGACGATCATGTCGATGATGCGAGCGGCGTCGCCCAGATGCTCGACGAGCGGCAAGACATCGGGATCGAGGCTGCCGAACAGGAAGCCGCGATAGTTCTCGAAGCGGGCAACTTTGCGCAGATCGTGCGAGCCTTCCCGATTGAAGCACTCGGGATAGCCCGCGCCGTCGGGGTCCTTGACCTTCAGCAGCTTGCCGCTGTTGCTGAACGTCCAGCCGTGAAACGGGCAGGTGTAGGTCGACTTGTTGCCGCGCTTGCGCCGGCACAGCATCGCGCCGCGATGCGTACACGCGTTGACGAACGCATTGAGCTCGCCCTGCCGGTTGCGCGCAATGACGATCGGCTGCCGCCCCATGTAGGTGGTGTAGTAATCGTTGTTTTCGGGAATCTGGCTTTCATGCGCCAGGTAAATCCAGTTTCCCTCGAAAATATGGCGCATTTCGAGTTCGAAAAGCGCTTCGTCGGTAAATGCGCTGCGATGCAGGCGGTAGTCGCCGCGTGCGCGGTCTTCGACGAGGAAATCCTCGATGCGGGCAATACTGGGCCCTCGATCGGGAAAGATCGGAATCATACTGCCTCCACTGACGAATCGAACGACGTTTCGGCTCACGCCGCCGCGCGTCGGCGCTCGACGTCCACCGCCGGCATGTCCGGGCTGTCCGCGTGCAGACGAAAATCGAAATCGATCGAGGCAAAGGGCTTGTCCACACCGTTTCGTTCGATCGCCTCGCGCGACGCAATCCGTTCCACCGGCGGCACGAGGCCTGCCCGGCTCGCAAACGCGAAGTCGTCCCAGAGGTAGGCGTCGCCGTCGATATTGATCTGCGTCGTCAGCCTGCGATGGCCTTGCGCCGAGACGAAGAAATGAATGTGCGCGGGGCGGCGGCCGTGGCGGCCGAGCTTGTTCAACAACTGCTGTGTCGTGCCCTCGGGGGGGCATCCGTATCCCACGGGGACGATGCTGCGAAACCGGTAGCGTCCCTCGCTATCGGTGATGATCGTGCGGCGCAGGTTGAAGGCCGATTGAGTCTTGTCGAAAAACGAATAGTTGCCCAGCGTGTTCGCATGCCACACATCCACACGCGCCCCAGCAAGCGGCCGGCCGTTCCCGCCGTACACGGTACCCTGCATGAAGAGCACCTCGCCCTTGCCGTCCTCGCTGCCGTCGTCGAGCCGGGCAAACCCCTCGCTCTCGGGTGCCCCGGCCACATAGAGCGGCCCTTCGATCGTGCGCGGCGTGCCGCCGGAAAGGCCGGCTTTCGCCTCCGCCTCGTCCATCCGGATGTCGAGAAACCGTTCGAGCCCGAGGCCCGCCGCCAGCAGCCCCAGCTCCTGCGTTGCACCGGCCTGCGCCATGTACTCGATGCCCTTCCATACCTCCGTCGGGCTCAGATCGAGATCCTCGATCGCCTTGAAGAGGTCGGTCGCGAGCCTCAGCACGACCTGTTGGATGCGAGGGTCCGCTTCGCCCTTTGCCGTATCGGCGACGAACCGTCTCGCGAGCGCTTCGATGTCCGCATGATTCACTGTCTGCTCCTCACTCACTCGTTGATATGGGCGCATGGCGGCGCGCCGCGCACGCTTTTCGTTGCTCCACTCAATGCTCCGAAGGTATGAAACGCTGGGCGGGAACGGATGACTGAAGGATAATTAGCGCGAATCGGCTGCGTCCAACACCGTTTTAGTATCCATCCGATATCCGGGAGGTATGCTCATGGAGCTGCGTCACCTGCGCTACTTCGTTGCCGTGGCCGAAGAGCGCAATTTCACGCGCGCGGCCGCCCGGCTGCACATCGCGCAGCCGCCATTGAGCCGCCAGATCCAGCAACTCGAGGAGAACCTCGGTGTGCAGCTGTTCGAGCGCGACGCGCGCCCGCTCAAACTTACGGACGCCGGCCGTTTCTTCCATTCGCACGCCGTGCAATTGCTCGCGCAAATGTCCGAGCTGGAATCGATGACCCGGCGAGTCGGCAAGATCGAACGCAGCCTGTCGGTCGGCTTCGTCGGCACCACGCTCTACGGTCTGCTGCCGAAGATCATCCGGCGCTTTCGCGACGAAAACAGCGCCGTCGAGCTGAGCCTGCATGAAATGTCGACGATGGATCAGATGAAAGCGCTGAAGGAAGGGCGCATCGACGTCGGCTTCGGGCGCATCCGCCTCGAAGATCCAAGCGTGCGGCGCATCGTGCTGCGCGAAGAACGGATGATCGTCGCGCTCCCTGTCGGTCATCCGCTCGAAGCGGCCAGGCCGCTGCTCTCGCTGCGCGAGCTCGTCGACGAAACCCTGATCGTCTTCCCGAAAGCCCCACGCCCGAGTTTCGCCGATCAGGTGCTGGCCGCATTCCACGACCGCGCGCTCGAGCCGCGGCAGATCTACGAAACGCGCGAGCTGCAGATCGCGCTGGGCCTCGTGGCGGCCGGCGTAGGCGTCGCGATCGTGCCGAAAAGCGTTCACGGCCTCAAGCGCGACGACGTAACCTACAAGGACCTCGACGATCCGAGGCTCGTCTCGCCGATCATCATGAGCATGCGCATGCTCGACGAATCGGAAGATATTCGCGCGATGCTGAGCCTCATCTACGCACTTTATGCGGAGGAAGGCATCGAGCATCAGTTGCCGACCGGGCCCTGAACGCCCGTAGCATCGGCCCCAGGCGCCCGCCGATACCGCACGGGTATCGAACCAGACGACAACGGTCTTGGACAACGCGACGCCCCACAACGCATACTGCCGCCGAACGAATCCCCCCTCCATCGACGCTTTCGGCACCGCAGGCAACGTATGAACGCAACCGTCCGCTCCATCGAAGCAATCCTCGTCGACTTGCCGACCATCCGCGCGCACCAGCTCGCGATGGCGACCATGCAACGGCAGACGCTCGTGATCGTGCGTCTGCTGTGCAGCGATGGCGTGCAGGGCATCGGCGAGGCCACGACGATCGGCGGCCTCTCATACGGCGACGAAAGCCCTGAAGGCATCAAGCTCACGATCGATACCTATCTCGCGCCGGCACTCGCCGGTGTCGATGCCGCGAATGTCAACGCGGCCATGGCGCGGTTGAATCAGGTGGCGCGTGGCAATCGCTTCGCGAAATGCGCGATCGAGACGGCGCTGGTGGATGCGCAAGCGAGACGGCTGGGCGTATCGGTATCGACGCTCTTCGGCGGATCGGTGCGCACGGCCTTGCCGGTGCTTTGGACGCTGGCGAGCGGCGACACGCAGCGCGACATCGAGGAAGCCGAGCGGCTGCTTGCAGAGCGCAGGCACGATGCGTTCAAGCTCAAGATCGGCCGCCGCGCGTGGCGCGAAGACGTTGCGCATGCCGCGGCGATCAAGCGTGCCCTGGGTGAGCGCGCGCGCGTGAGCGTGGACGTCAATCAAGCCTGGAACGAAGCGCAGGCCGCCTGTGCCATCGCCGCACTCGAAGCAGCCGGCATCGATCTCGTCGAGCAACCGACGCCGCGCGAGCAGCGTGCGGCACTGGCCCGCCTTGCCGCGCGCTTCGTCGTCCCGATCATGGCGGACGAATCGTTGATGGGCCCCGAGGATGCGATCGAACTCGCGCGCGGCGCCGCCGCCGACGTGTTCGCATTGAAAATCGCCAAGGCCGGAGGCCTGCACGAAACGCTGCGCACGGCAGCCGTGAGCGATGCGGCCGGCATTGCGCTCTATGGCGGAACGATGCTCGAGGCGAGCATCGGCACTCTTGCGGCGGCCCATTGCTTCAGCACATTGCCGCGGCTTGCCTGGGGCACGGAGCTGTTCGGCCCTTTGCTGCTGACCGACGACATCGTGGCCGAACGTCCGCGGTATCGCGACTTCGCGCTACAAGTGCCGGACGGTCCAGGCCTCGGCGTCGTCATCGACGAAGAGAAGCTGGCTCACTACCGCCGCGACGCGAGCCGCATCGCGGTGCCCGCCGCCACGCCTGCATGAAGCGCGGCGTCCGTCTGTTCGAACACCGAATCGATAACGACAACAGCGAGGAAACGCGATGCTCTATCTGGTCAGAATGGATGTGACGCTGCCGGCCGATATGCCGCCCGCGCAAGCGGAGGAAATCAAGGCGCGGGAAAAAGCTTACGCGCAGCAGTTGCAGCGCGAAGGGAAATGGCAGCAGTTGTACCGCGTGGTGGGCGAGTACGCGAACTACAGCGTCTTCGATGTCGAATCGAACGACGCATTGCATACGCTGCTATCCGCGCTGCCGCTTTTTCCCTACATGAAGATTCGCGTCACCGCGCTTGCGCGGCACCCGTCGTCGATCCACTGAGTGCACACGCGCTGTGCGAGTCAACGCTCGTCGCCGGCGAGCCCCATCAGGCGCGCAAGCAACGGCCATTTGACGAGCGCATCGTCGAGCGCCTGCAGCGCCTGTTCGTCCACGTATTGCGCCGGATCGAATTCGGGCGCGTGGCGCGCAAGGCCGCCGATGTCGTCGGCGAGCGCCTCCGTGTGTCGCGCGCGTCGTTCGCTCATTTCTCCTCCACCCACACGCCGTCCGGCGTCTTCACGGCATAGCCCGACGCCGTCGGCATCGTGACCGTCCCTTCGTTTTCGCCGACCATGGCGGTTTGCGGCAGGCCGGATGCATACTGCGAGAGCACCGTGCCGGGCTTGAACGGGCTCGTCGAAACGAGATTCGAAAGCAACTGTGCTAGCGCGAGGAAACTCGTCGGGGAATCGACGACGGTCGTCGGCCCGTGCTCTTGCGCAAGACCGACGATGCGCACCCCCACGGGCCCGTGAATGATGCGTGGCGTCGGAATCTCGCGCAGGCCAGCCACCTGATTGCGGTCGCCGCGCAAGGCCGCGCCATGCTCGGGAACGAACACTATTACAGCGCGTCGGCCCGACTTCGCGATCAGATCGGCGAATGCATCGACTTCGTTCATCAACGTATTGACGCGCTGCGGATACGAATCGATGCTGGCAAGGCGCTCGTTGCCGACAAGACGGTTGCCGTCGTGCAGGCTGATCGTGTTGTAGTAGAGCGCGACGGGCCCGGCGGTATTCGCCCGCTGTGCGTACCAGCCCGAAAGCACCGAATAGTCGTCGCTCAGCGGCGATCCGTCGAATGCGTGCATCGAAACCGTGGCCTTGTCGTTCGACATCATCGCGGCATTGGGTGCGCCGATGTTCTCCTTCACCAGTTGCAGGAAGTTGTCGAAGTGCCCGTCGTGATTCATCAGCACCTGCGTCGTATAGCCGGCCTGCGCGAGCTGCGAGAACAAGTGGCACTGCTGCGGCGCATCCTTGTAGAGGTCCGCGTGCGCCTCCTGGCCACAGCTCGCACGCAATATGCGGATGGCGGCCGGGCCGCTGTAGCTGGCGGCCGTGCTGAAGTTCGTGAACAGATAGTCGAAGTGGCTCAGCATCGGGTTGTTGCGCGCTTTCGAGGCATCGAGATCGTCCCAGGAAAGCGAGCAGATGTGCAGCACGATCAGATCGAATTGCGCGTTCGGATCGCTGCTCAGGTGCCCGAACGCCACCTGCCGTTGCGCCTCTCGCGTGCGAAACGCCGCCAGCGCGGCGTTATGGTCGAGCGGCTGATCGACCACGGCGGTGCCGGCCGCGCCTGCGGCGTCACGCACCGTTGCCGGGGTGAGCGCGAGGCTCGCGGCGTTCCACACGGGCCATGCCACGAGCGCGAGCAACACGAAGGAGGCCACGCGCAGCCAGCGATTGACGACGAAGTAAAGCACCAGCGCGACGCCCGCCGAAAGCAGCAGCATCGGCGGCACGAAGCGCGGCAGGATTTCGAGCCAGTACTGCCACGAGAAGGCTTCGAGGCTCGAAAAGGTCTCGACTATTCGCGCGAACGGCGGCACGTTCGCCTCGTGATAAAGCAACGGAATGCCAATGGCGAGCCCGGCTGCAAGCCTGGCCGCACGCAGGGCGCGCCGCTTGAACGGGCTCGACAGTGCCAGCGCCAGCGCAAAGGCAATATTCGCCGTCCATATCGGCTGCAGATGCCCCGCCGCGAACAGGTACAGCTTCAGGATGAAATAAAGATTCCAGAACGTCATGGTTTGGTCTCCTCGTCAACCGGCACTTATGCGCCTGCCGGTCGACGGCGGGGGTCTTCTCGTCAATGCCGCGTGCGATCGAGTGCAAGCAGGCCAAGCAACAACTGGATGGCGCCTCTCATCAGGCGTGCGTATCCACCCACGCCCATCAGCACCACTTCCTTCAATCCGGCGAGCGGCACGTCTTCCTCGGTGCGGTCGTGCGCACCGAGCCAGGCATCGGCGCGCCCGAACGTGCACTGCACGAGACGTCGCTCGTCGTCGAGCGAAAGCGTCTCGAACTGCACGCCGAGATGCCGGCCGACATAGCGGCTCACGCGCACCGCAAAGTGAAAGAGCCTGTCGCCACGGCTCAGCGAAACGTCGAGCGTATCGCCCACCGCCAGCGGCAGCCGTGTGTCGGGCAGCTCGAGCCCGAGCCCGCCGGTGGAGTAGTCATGCGTCATGCACGCGAGCGTCGTGCCGTCGCGCAGCACCAGCGTGGCGGGCACGCGCATCGCGATCCGATGAGTCACGCGCACCTGCCTGGCCTCGCTCGCGACGCTCACGGCCGCGCCCAGCAGAATCAGGTTGTAGACGGTCCAGGCTACGTTGAGCACGATCGTCTGCGTTTCGTCGCCCGCGCCGAAGAAGAGCCGGTAGACACCGATCGCAAACGCCGAGGCGTTCATCGCGAGCAGCACGAGGTAGGGTTTCGAAACACCCCAGTCGAAGTAGCCCTCGTCGATGCGCCCGCCCTTGTCCGTCACGTTGAACTTGCCGTGCTTCGGGCTGAAAAAAGCAAACGTCGTGGGCAATGCGATATACCACGCCAGCACGGACTCGTACACCTCCGCCCAGAACGAATGCCGGTACTTGCCCTGCATCCGCGAATTGGCGATGTTCGCCAGCACGATGTAAGGCAGCACGAAGCTCGCCACCGCCGTGGCGGACGCGTTGATGAAGTAAAGCTGAAAGAAGAGGTACGCCATCGGCATCACGAGGAACACGAGACGCGGCACCCCATAGAAGAAGTGCAGCATCGCATTGCCGTAACAGATACGCTGGAAAAAGCCGAGCCCCTTGCCGAGAAACGGATTATCGATGCGAAAGATCTGCGCCATGCCGCGGGCCCAGCGCACGCGCTGCTTGATGTGTCCCGCGAGGCTCTCGGTCGCGAGGCCCGCGGCCTGGATCGTCGGCAAATAGGCGGTGGTGTAGCCGCGCCGGTGCAGTCTGAGCGCGGTATGGGCATCTTCCGTGACGGTCTCGACGGCAATCCCGCCCACCTCCTCGAGCGGCGCGCGCTTGATGATGGCGCACGAGCCGCAAAAGAACGACGCGTTCCAGAGATCGTTGCCGGCCTGCACGAGGCCATAGAAGAGCTTGCCTTCGTTCGGCACGCGGTGAAACGTCCCGAGATTGCGCTCGAACGGGTCCGGCGAGAAAAAGTGATGCGGCGTCTGCACCATCGCGCAGCGCGGATCGCGCAGGAACGTGCCCATCGTCGCTTGCAGGAACGAGCGCGTCGGCACGTGATCGCAGTCGAAGATCGCGATGTACTCGCCTTGCGTGCGCTTCAACGCGCGATTGATGTTGCCGGCTTTCGCATGGCGGTTGTCCTCGCGCGTGAGGTACCCGATGCCCGCGTCCCGCGCGAACGCCTCGAATTCGGGGCGCCGCCCGTCGTCGAGCAGGTACACGCGCAGCTTCCCGGTGGGCCAGTCGATCCCCTGCGCCGCGAACACGGCCGGGCGCACGACCGAAAGCGGCTCGTTGTAGGTCGGAATGTAGATGTCGACGCTCGGCCAGTCGTCGGGGTTGGCCGGCAGTTGCGCGATCGGTCGGTTGAGCGGCCATGCCGTCTGGATCAGCCCGAGCGTGAGGATCAGCCACGTATAGGCTTCCGCGCCGAAAAGCGCATAGCCGACGATGGCCTCGGTGGGCGTCCGGAAGTCGAGCGTCTGCGTGACGCGCCACCAGATGTAGCGGCTCATCGCGAGCAGCGACAGCGTCCCGAGCAGCAGGATCGGCAAGCGCCCGGGAAAACGCCGGATGATCAGCGCGAGCACGAGCGTGACCGCGAAGAACTGCAATTGCGGGCCCGGCTGCAACGGCGTCAAGCCTGCGCCCGTCCACAACAACATGCCGGCCACGACGACGATGGGCAGCAGCCAGCGCAAGTGCCCGATACGTTCCGTGCCGGCCTCGATGCGCTCGCCCCAGCGCTGCCATGGCAGCAGCCCAATGAGCGCTTCGATACGCCGCCAGATGCCGCGGATCAGAACGAAGCCCGGCACGAGCCAGCGATCGATCCAGTCGAGGGCCGCGCGCGCCCTTGCACGTGCCCTGACGTGCGCGGATTGCGCATGAAGACGCGGTGGGCGGACGAACGCACGCCAGAGCCACGCGCGCGCGCTGTGCGGATCGAGCACGCCCCACTCGCGCGCGAGCGCGAGCAGGCCCGCGCGCAGCATCCCGCGCGCGAAGTCGGGTTTGCCGTTGCGCGGCGGCTGAAAGAAGATCCGCACGATCCAGTCGAGCGGCGAGCGCTCAGCGGGCAGACCGAGGCCGAGCGCGATCCAGTCGATGAGCCGCCGGCGCCAGCCCTGCCGAGTACGATCGCCTGCGCCGTTCATCGTCGTCACTCCGCGCGGGCCGCAGCAGGCGCATGCCGGCCCTCGAGCCACGCGTCGAGCCAGTTGGCCACGCCGTGCAGATCGTGCGATGCCTGCGAGTGCGGTGCATCGTCGAAAAGCCAGCTTCCGCGCGCGAACGATTCGGGCATCGCCGCGTCCAGATGCACGCGCTGCGCGAGCAGCGGCACGGCGCCCGCCGCGGCGCGCAGCATCGCAAGCGCGTCGCGCTGCATGTCGCGTACGGGATTGAGGCGATTGACGACGATCGCGACCTCGGCCCCCGTTTGCCGCAGCACCGGCAGCCGCCTCACGAGCGTGGCGCATGCGGCGGGCTCGGGCGGCGTCACGCACAGGATCAGATCGGCGCAGCGCGCGGCCTGCACGGCCTGCTCGCTCGGGTAGCGCGGCGTATCGACGAGCACGACGCCACCCGCGGGCAGCGCGATCTGTGCAATCGCATCGGCGAGCCAGCCCGGTTGCGCCGCAAGCTTTGCATCGGCCTGAAAGCGCTCGCTGTCCGTGAGGTCGCCGTACGGCACGAACAACACGCCGTCCGCATTGCGCCACGTATGCGCGTGCCACGCGGTTTCGCGCCCGACGAGCGCGGCGCCGAGGCCTGCACGCGCGAATGCATCGAGGCCCAGATGCGCACCGAGCAGGTTCTGCGCGTCGAGCTCGAGCGCCACCACCTCGCGGCGCCGGCGTGCCAGCAAAACGGCCAGTGCGGCGGCAAGCGTCGTTCTGCCGGCCCCGCCCGCGGTCGATATGAAAGCGACGGTCTTCATCGCACGCGCCCCTCCTGCATCTCGGATTGCGGCAGCAAGCGGCCCTCCAGCACCACGGGCTCGATCTCGCAAGGCACGGCCTCGCGCGGATCGAACTCCCTGCTTACACGCAAACCGCGCCGCGAACCCGTGTGCTGGCGCACGATCCATACCGGAATGGCCAGCACGATTCCGGCTATGAACGAAATCAATAAAAGAGCGGCCATCTCATCTCTCCTCGACGGCGCGCAGCGGCATCGCGCAACGCTCGGCAAAGCGCCGCGGCGGAGCTGTGCGTAGCGGCACCGCGGCACCCGCAGCCACGCCGGCAGCCGCGGGAACAGGCGCCTGGGCCGGGTTCGCGCGTGCGTCGTCTATTGCGCGTTCCACCGCCTCCGGGCGGGCCTTCGTCTCGCCCGCGCCATTCGTTTCGGTGTCCTGAACGATGCCCGACGAGCGATTGCGCTCCGGAATGGCGGCGCTCGACAACGCACCGGGCTCAGCGGGCTCAGCGGGCTCAGCCGCGAAGAGATCGCTGTAATCGGCCAACGGCGACCGGCGGTCCGCTTCGGCCAGCGCCACCATCTCGCGCCCGATGCTGTCCTCGGCCAGGAACACGACCTGGTCCGACCACGTCCGTACGGGTGAATCGAAAATGCGTGCGAGCGCGGCGTCCGCATCGGGCAGACGGCAGGCAAACAGAAATACGTACATATGGGCGGCATCGGCCGTGAACACGTCGCCCGCGCGGCGCGGGGCGCAACGCCTCAGCGCATCCACGTGCGCAGCCGAGGCCAGCAGCGTCAGCTTGGCCAACACATGCGGCAGTTGCAGCATCGCGCCGCGCGCGAGCACGTCCTGCACACGCTCGCAAAATGCCTTCGCGGGCAGGTAACCGCGCACGTCGTCGGCGAGCGCCGCGGCAAGCGATGCCTTGTAGTCGGCGGCGATGGGCCGCGTATCGAGCTGCCCCTGGAGCGATCGCAGCAGCGACTGCATCCGCGAAAACGGCAGATCCCGGCCGAGCAGCAGGTTCGCGCCGAGGCTGAGCAGCAACAGCTCGTACTGATGACGCAACGCCTGCTGCCGCTCGACGACGACGATCTTCAGCGCACGGCCGCATTGCCGGCGCAGCGTGTGCACGGCCGCGCACAAACGCTCGAGCCCGGCGCCGTCGGTATAGTCGAGCAGCACCGTCGCCGCCACGGCGCCACGGCTCGTTTCGACGGCCGCGTCGATGTCGTCGACGATCTCCCACTCGTCCGGGACCCACGTCTCGTTCGACACGACGGCACGTGTCGCCACCATACGCTCTTCGTCACGCGCGAGCAGCGTCCCCATATGCCCGCGCCCGGCCCCGACCGCGTCGGGCGCGACCGTCAGCTCGCCGCTCTCCGTGAAGCGCAGCGCATGCACCTCCGCCGTGACGAGCGCCCGGCCCGCACGCCAGAAATCCGCGAACCACAGCAATTCGCCATGCGCGCGGCGCATGCGGGCAACACCGGCGCAGGCGCCATGAAATTCGCCTCGGCTCGAATGGCTGGCCTCGTCGTCGAACCGCTCCTCGCGCGCGATGACGTCCGCGTCGTCGAACGGCTGGGCGGGCGTGGGATGAACGATCAGCAAGAGCGTGACGCCGCGGCGCGCGCACCAATCGGCGAGCAGGCGCCCTTCGCGCGCGAGTGCCGCCGGGTCCTGCCAACTGAACCAGCGCTCGGCGCCCTCCACCAGATAAAGCGAGCCCGGCCGGAACCCGAACCGCTTGAGCGCGCGCAACGCACCGATCAGCCGCGCGAATGGCGGCGCGACACCGACGCGTGCGCTGCCCGGCGCGGGAGAAGATGCTTCGGCATCGGTTGCCGCCGCGGGAGGCATCGACAGCACGTTGAGCTTGCGCGGCCAGCCGCGGGCGGGCACCCCTTCCTCGAAGCCGAGCGCCCGCATGCGCTCGGCGATCTGCGCCTGCGTTCTGGCAAGCACCACCGTGACGTGGCGCGTTGCGGCGTGACGTGCGGTGTTCCAGATCAGCGCATCGCAAGGCTGCGTGCGCGGCATCGCATAGACCACATAGAAGCTGCCCGGCGCGAGCTGCGTCACGTCATCGGGAAGGTCCGCGATGGCAAGCCGCGAGCCTTTCGTCTCGCGGCGTGCGAACGCCTCGCCGGCGGCGGTGCGAAAGCTCGCGACGAGCCCCGTGCCGAGCGAGGATCGCGGCCGCTTGGATGCTTCGCTCATCGCGTGAGGCTCCTCGATGTGTCGTCCGCGCGGTGCGCCACGTTTCGGTATGAGCGGTCCATGAACAAGCTCCTCATTTTCGATCCTCAATAGCTCGAATAGAGCCGCACGGGTGCCGGCGAGAAACCGTTGTCGTCCTTGCGCGCGTCGAACGAGTAGCGCACATAGACCATGGCCGAGCTTGGCGCATAGTCGTGCGCATGATCGATTTCGACCCGCGCGCCTGCGACGAAACGCGGGCTGAAACGGTACTGGACGGTGCCCCTCACGCCATAGGAAAAACCGAGGCCGCTCGAGCCGCCGGCATAGAAGAGACTCGACAAGGTCTGGGCGGATGCGGCGCTCACCCCGCTCGGCAGCCCGTTCGGGAAATAGGGAGAATTGCGCTCGTACGAACTCGATACGCCCACCGTCGTCGTCAAATCCCATTTGAACCCGCCGTGGCGCCCGCTCCATTCGATCGGCACACCCAGCGACAGATAGCGCTGCGGACTGTAGTAGCCGCCCTGTCCGTAGCTGTAATAGCGCAAATTCTTCGTGTAATGCCATGCATTGCCGACGAGTCCCGTCGCTACGCGCATGTTCGCACGTTCGTAGACCGGCACGGTGAATCCCGTGCGCAGCGTCACTTCCTCGTTGCGCGCGACGTTGACGCCGGTCAGCACGCCGGCGCCCAGATCCGAAAACACGTTGACGCGGCCGATGTCGATGCCGGTGTGCCAGTCGATGCCGTCGCGCCGCACGCCGCCCCAGACGGCGTTCGTCCACGGGTCGCGCAAGCCCGCGTAGGACAGCTCGCTGCCCGTCTCCGGCCGCCGCGAGGCCGCGATCGAGAAGCTCGCGGGACCCGCGTCGAAGCGATAGCGCACACCGCCCACGAGGTAATGGACGGGAAAACCGATAGGCGTCGTCCCGAAATCGATGCGCCACGCATCCGACAGATAGCCGGCTCCCATGCCCACGCCATTGGCGCGCTGACGGGCGGTGAGCAGCTTGTCGCTCGTAGGCGCCGTCGCCCAGCCCGAGTACGTGCCGAACGTGGTCACGGCGTAGCTCGGCGAGTCGCTCATCTCGAGCGTGCCCGCATCGAGGTGCACGACGTCCGCATGGAAGAAGAAGTGACCGTCGTAGCGATACGGGATCTGCACGTAGACGGGCACCTGCTGTGCGTGATAGTCCGAGATGCCCGGATCGCCTGATTTGTAGGCGGGCAGCCAGCCCGCCTCGATCTCGGGATCGCGCCGCGCCTCGAGGCCGGCCAGTGCCGATTGCGCGGGCGTGCCGTCGGGCGCGCGCGAAAACACACCGGTCGCGCGTTCCTGCTCGAGCGACTCGCGATAGAGCGAGGCGGCCTCGTCGTAGCGCCCCATGTCCTCGGCCAGCCTGCCCTCCTCTACTGTCACGTCAGGGCGGGTCGGATAGGCCACGCGAAGCGGCGACACCACTTGCATCGCTTCCCTGGGGCGCTTCAATGCGGCGAGCCGCCGCGCCGCCGAAAGGCGCACGTCGACATCGTCGGCCGGCGATGCCTCGAGCACGCGCCGTACGATCGCCAGCGCCTCGCCATGCGAGCCGCTTTGCTCCAGCACGCGAGCGAGCGCGAGCTGCGCATCGGGATCGTCCGGCGTACGCGCGAGCACAGGCGCGAGCGCCCGCCGCGCGGCCGCGTAATGTCCCTGCGCGCGCTCGACGTCCGCGAGTTCGAGCGCGTACCGCTTGTCCCGCTTGGCCGCGGGGCTCGCGCGCTGCAACAAGCGGCGCGCGCGCGCAGGATCGCCGGCGTCGAGCGCGGCATCGGTTTCGCGAAGCACGAGGCGCAACGCCTGGTCTTCGAGCCGCACCATCTGCTCGGCATCGAGGGTCTTCTCGCGCCTGAGCGCGCCGAGCCACGCATCGAGCTCGTCGTTGCGTTGCGCGCTGCCCAGCAAGTCCCCGTATCGCAGCCGCACGTCGGCATCGGTCTCGCGCCGATGTGCGCGCATCCAGTCGTGCATGAGCGCCACGCCGCGCCCGGGCTCGCCCGCATCGATCCAGGCCGCCCCCACGGAAGCGGTGACATACGGGTCGTCCGCGCCGAGCACGCGTGCACGTTCGAGTGACGCCTCCGCGTCATCGTGGTCGCCGCGCGCAAGCTGCCGGCGCGCCTCGCCGAGCGCCGCCTGCGCGTCGAGCCGTCGCGACAGCGCCCGCATGGCGTCGGTGCGCGCATCGTCCGCGATCGGCGCGAGCGCCGCCTGTGCGCCGGCCGTATCGTCGATCGAGTTGAAGTAAAGGGCAGCCGCGTAGCGCATCTGCGCCGACGCATCGGCTACGAGCCCGTCGTCCATCACCGCGCGGCCCAGTTGCGGCAAGCCGATGTCGCGATAAAGGCGGGCCAGCGCGAAGCGCGTCCACGGCGCATCGGGGGCGAGCCGCAGCGACTGTTCGTAGCGCTCGGCCGCCGGGCCCTTCTTGCCTGCGGCCAGCAACCGCTCGGCCTCGTTCGTGAGCGTGTCGGCGCGCAATTGCGCGAGCTCCGAGCGCGCCTCGCGCATGTCGAAGCGCGCTTGCAAAGCGTCGAGAAACGACGCGACTTCGTTCTCGCGTCCCGTCGACAACAACAATTGCCGCATGCCGCGCGCCGCATCCATGTTCGGCTCGCGCGCCGCAAGCAACTCGCGCAGCAACGGCTCGGCAGCCGCCCAATTCCGCTGGGCGAGCCACGCATCGGCAAGCAGCGTCTTGGCCTGTGCGTTCGTTCGATCCATCGCGAGTGCCGCTTCGGCTGCGCGGGCGGCATCCGGGGCCCGTCCGGCCGCGGCCGCTTCGCGCGCCTCGGCGATCGTTCCCCAAAGCAGCGCCGTGCGCGCGAGGCTTTCCCATTTCGAGCGGTCGTCGGACGACAGCGCCGCCGCCCGCTGAAACAACGCGCGGGCCTCGGCATGGCGCGCCTCGCGCAAACGCACGAGGCCGAGCCCGCCCACCGCGTCGGCATCGCTTGCGCGCGCCTGCGCCGCACGCGACAGCAGTGCATCGGCCGCCGGCACATCGCCGCGCGCAAGCGCGCGCAGGCCCTGCTGCTGGGCGATATAGTCGGGATCGCGCTCCAGCCGCCGACGCGCCTCGATCTGCGCGTCCAGCCCGGCCAGACGTTCCTCGAATTCGCTATCGCCGGGTGCGAGCCGCAAATAAGCACGCAGCGCGTCTGCATAGACGACGTCCGCGCCGGCGGATTGCAGGACGTGGCGCCACAGGTTCATCGCGGCCGTATGATCCACGTCGTCGCGCCGCGCGAGACTTCCCGCGAGGCGGTTCGCTTCGGCCCGCGTCTCGCCACGTCGGTTGAGCAGCTCGGCCAGGACCAGCCCGGCGTCGGTATCGCCGGGATCGTCGGTCACGCGGCGCTTCAACGCGCTCACGGCTAAGACGTAGCCCTCGGGCGTACCGGCGACGATGCGGTAGTACTCGGCACCGAGCGCGCCAGGCGGCGCCCCGTGGGGGAACAATACGGCGAGTTTCTGTCCCGCTTCCTGCGCCCGGCCGCTGCGGGCCAGGAGCCTGACGGCGGCAAGCGCTTCGCGTCCGCTCGTCGCCGCGCGAAACTCGTCTTCGACCTGCAGCGTCGCAGGCGCGTTCGGCGCCTTCGTCTTCAACTGCTCGAGCAACACCAGCGCGCCGCGCGCGTTGCCAAGCCGCAAGTCGATGCGCAGCGCCTCGGCCACGAGCGCGGGATCGTCGGGCGCGACGAGCAGCGCTTTTTGGATCGCCTGCAGCGCGAGATCGTCGCGATGCTTGGCCGCCCACATGCGCGCGGTCGCGACGAGCCGTGCCGCAGCCGTGCGCGCGGCAGGCTGCGCATCGGGTGCCGGCACGGCACGCGGCGCCGGCATGACCCGGCCCGGCTGCGCGGCGGCGGCCTGCCCCGCCCACGCACCCAAGGCGAGCACGGCAATGCGCACGAGACGCACGATTGCGCAACGAGCGTTCAGCTTGACACCGCCGGACATGTTCCTTTCCATGCGACATCGAGCGAACCGTCGGCCGCGAAACGATAGCGGCCGTCGAGCCAACCGAGTCCGAAGAGCGTGAGCACGCTTGCGTAATAGCCGGGTGCGGATTGCGCGTTCATCGCGCGTGCGCGCTTCGCCTGCGCATCGGCGAGCGCCGTCTGCCCGCGTGCTGCCAGAAGCGGCGCGGCAGCCGCCGAGAACCCGGCATTGCCCGAATTGGGGCCGGCTTGTCCAGTCGTCGCGTCGACTTTCTCGGGCGGCGCCCCGTGCGCGGCGACGAAATCGGCGAGCGGCGCGAAGCGGGCCAGCAGGCCCGCGGCCTTGGGATCGCCGGCGTCGAGCATGCCGGCCCAGAGATAGACGCGAATTGCGTCATAGCTGCCTTCGGCGCGCGTTTTTTGATCGGGCGCGAAGCCCTGCCCGGTACGGTAAAGCGCCCAGTCCGGGGCGAAGCCTCGCGGCGCCGTGGCATCGAGCAATTGCGCGGCGCTCGCGGCGAGGCGCGGCCAACGCGTATCGTCCACGAGCCGCAGCCCGATGCCGCGCACGATCTGCAGCGGCAAGTAGCTCGGGTTGAGGCGCCAGAGGTCCGGCTCCGGGTGAAAGCCCCGCGGCCCCGGCAGCAGCATCGGGCCGAGCCCCGGCAGGTTCGCCGCCTCCTCGTCGAGTACGCGCTTGGCGAGCAATGTCCCGCGCGCCGTATAGCTGCGCTCGTGCCATAGCGCGCCCGCCTCGAGCAGCGCATAGGCGATCCAGAGATCGGCGTCGGAAGCCGCGTTCGAATCCAGCACCTGCCACTTGCCGTCGGGCGCGCGGCCCCAGAGCCAGGCAGGAAGGTGTGCGCTCAAATCACCTTGCGCAAGGTTGTTTTCGGTCCAGCGCAGGATCGTATCGAACGCTTTCCGGTCGTTCGCCACGAGCGAAAAGAAGAGCGCGTAGGACTGCCCCTCGGAGACCGTGCGGACATCGCTCGAGCCCACGTCGATCACTCGCCCGTCGTTCGAAACGAAATCGCGCTTGAACGCGTCCCAGTCCGGCCATGCCGCCCCGCACGCAGCCGCGGCGACCCCGGATGATGGTGCTTTCGTGCTGCCGGCCGCGCCCGCCGCGGCCGAGCTCACGCAAAGCGCGGCCGACAAGGCAAGCGTGAGGCGTGCGCGCTGGCGCGCGAAACGAGGCTGTGCGTATGCGGCCATCGGTCAGATTCCCCGGCGGCGCGCCGACAATTCCTGCAGCGCGGTGAATGCGCCGATGGCGAGCAGCAGGCCGCCGAGCGCGCCGAGCACGCCGAGCAGAATCGGATGCCGCATCGCACGCCCCCAGATCTGCGCGTACCAGGGCACGTAGCCAACCACATAGGTGTTGCCGGCGCGAATGCTTTCGATACGCCCGTCGCGCACGAGCGCAACATCGCCCTGGATCTGCGCGACGCGATCGGGTTTGTCGAACACGTCGAGCAGACTATCGAGGCGCGCGTCATCGGTGCCCGTCATCGCAACGACGCTGAGGCCCCGATTGCCCGGCTGCTCGAAGCCGACGAGCGCGGCGAGCGAACCGCTCTGGTCGAGCTTCGCACTGCCCTGCTGCACATACTTGCCGTTCGACCAATACTCCTTCACCGAAAACGATGCGGGGGCCAACGCGCCGCGGGCCTTCGTATCGATTTCGAGCGGAAGCGCAGCGCGCCATGCATCCGGCAATGCGCCCGAGCCGCTTGCGCCGATTACGAGCAAATCCTTCTTCAGTTGCGCCGCCTGCGCGGCCCGCGCGACCTGAACGCGTAGCGCGGGCAGTCCGGTCCACTGGCCCATGTGCCCGAGCATCGTCAGCATCGTCTCCAGATCCCGCGGGCTCGGCCGGTCCGGAACGATGACGGCCGTCTGCGAAAGATCGGCATAGCGTGTGAACGGAAAGCCGCTGTTGGCGAAGAACGCCAGATTCGGCATGCGCGCGTAATGGACGAAGTGCGAGAAGTCGATCGTCGAATCGGGATCGATGGCGGCGCGGGCCGGATTTTGCGCGACGCCCTGGCACAGCCCCGTTTTCTGCGAGCTCAGGTCGAAGCTCAGTTGCAGCTGGTTCGCGCTGCCCACGCGGAAGGCGGGAATGTCGAGCGAATTCGTCGATCGGCTTTCGAGGTTCGACATCAGCGGCAACTGCAGGCGCCCCTGTGCATCCTCGGCCTTCGCGGTCGGCAGCCGGAACGATTTCACGAGCTGATCGTTGATGGCCACGGCGAGCGCCGAATCGTTTTGAACGGTCGGCGCGGTGTAGCGGTATTTGAGGTCGAGCGGCACGCCTTGCCCGCTCCACGAGTACAGGTCGGCCGGCACCCGCAGGTTGACGCGAATGGAATCGGGCCGGCTGCCGCTCACCTGGAGCTGGTTCGGATCGTCCACGATCTCCTTGAACGAAACCGGGCGCCCGATCGGCAGCCAGCGTGGCGCGTCGTAAGGCTTGCGCGCCGGCCCGATGTCGACGTGGGCCACCCGCACCGAGCTGCCCGACATTGCCGCCTGACCGAGCACGAGCGCATCGGCGGCCTGGCGCACCTCAGCGTCGCTGCGCCCCGTCACCACGAGCAGCTTGCGCTCGGGTGCGGCGGGATTATCGGCGACGGTCAGCGTCGGCCCATCGACGGGCAGCAGTTTCAACTGCACCGGCAGTTGCGCGGCCGTACCCACGACCACGGCATTGCCGTCGGACGGCAGATCGGCGAGCGCGGGAAAGCGTGCGCCCCGATAATCGGCCAGCGAACCGAACCACGAGGCCACGATGCCGGCGCTTTCGAGCGTCGCGTTATCGGGCGATGGCGCGAGCACGAACGGCAGACGCAGGCGGCTCACGTCGCGCCGATCGAAAAACGGCGCGGGAACGAGCGCGAGATCGTTCGGCAGCCGGATCGGCATCGTATCGAGGATGACCTCGCTTTTCGGACTCACGTCGGCCCACAATGCCGAGTTTTCCGGATCCTCGCAGTGATCGATCGCGTAGTGGGCGATGAGCTGAACGCCAACCTGGTTGTAGTCGGTGAAAAAGCGCGGATCGAGCACGATGTCCTGCGTGATCATCTGCCCCGCATGCTCGCGATCGAACGGTACCGTCGCCACCGACTCGCCATTGATCGAGATCTTGAAATGGGAGAGCGGAAAGACGAGCGCCGGCGAGTAGCTGTAGCGCAGACGCAGCTTCGCCGCGGTCACGACCCGGTCGAGCCGCACACCCACGTTCACGGTGCGCGAATCCTCCAGACCTCGCAGGCGCAGCGGCCAGTACGCACCGAGCGCGGCAAAAGGAAGCGCAACGGTCGAAGCAGGCGGCGCCACCGCGGCAACGGGCGTGGCGGGCGGCGATGCGGCCTCGATCAAAGTGGAGTACATCGCGCCTGCAAGTGCGGCGAGCGAGAGAACGAACGATACGACAGGTTTCATTGATGACCCGGTTAAACGCCGATCGCCGGGGCCGATGGATCAAACCGGTAGGGCGACAATCCTTGCGCACGGCATACAAGAACATGGGATGCGGCGGGAGCAGTGCAACCGTACGCGCACGCTGTTTCTGTATACGGCAAAGCCATCGAAAACTTGATGACGCCCGGCTGCACGGCGCCGCAAAAAATGGGCCCGAGTGTGCCGGGCTGACGAATTCGATGCGCAACAGAAAAGAGGAACGGCGCGCAAAACGCGCGAAAGCGTAGCAGATTTTTGTGACACACTTCGCGGATTTCCGAGTCAATTCATCTGCCTCTCGCCCATGACCGATTCCATCCATCCGCGTGATTGCCCTACGCCTGCGAAGCGCAAAGGTTTGCGTCGTGCCTGGTTCGCGCTGCGCTACTCGTTGAACGGAATCAGGGCCACGCTGCGCACGGAAAGCGCCTTTCGCCAGGAAACGGCGGCGGCCTGCGTGCTGATTCCGGCGGCACTGCTGCTGCCGCTGCCGGCGCTCGAGCGTGTCGTACTCGTGCTGTCGGTGTTGCTGGTTCTGATCGTCGAACTGCTGAATTCGGCGATAGAAGCCGTGGTAGACCGCATCTCGCTCGATCGCCACGAGTTGTCGCGCCGCGCAAAGGATTGCGGCAGCGCCGCGGTGCTCGTTGCGCTGATCGCCTGCGCAACCGCGTGGGCGATGCTCTGCGCACCGCTTCTGATGCGCTGGCTCCACGCCCTCACCGCCGCGGCCTGAGCGCGCTTCAAAACCCGCCAAACAGCAACGCAAACATCAGATCAAATACCGCGTCGCCCTCGCTTTAAACACACTGCGGCGAACATGCGTTCCGACCCCGGAGGGGCCTCTGCGCGCCCAAGGGGCGTATAAATCGGGCTAGCTCGCGGTAAATCTTGCCTGTTACAAGTCCGTTACAAACACGGGAAAAAGTTGCCGAAAACCCTAATGTGTTTTTTTCCTACATTTTTTGGGAAGGGATTGCTTTCTGGGTTTTCGGTTCGTACAATGGCCTCCAACGGTTGTTACAAGATGTAACGTCTTGTATCAAACCAAAATAGAGAGTCAAGCAAACGTTTGGCATCTCCAAACTAGAAAAGATTACACGGTACAAATTACCGGGATCAATCAACGGGGCTTTGGAAGCGTGAGAAATGGACCGCAGCAGCGAGACGCTGGACTCTATCCGCGAAATTAATTTGTCGTACATCATGCTTGCGCAGCGCATGCTGCGCGAGGACAAGGCGATCGGCATGTTCCGTCTGGGACTGTCGTCGCAGCTGGCCGATTTGCTTGCCGGGTTGTCGCTCGCGCAGTGCGTGAAGCTGGCGTCGTCCGACCACCTGCTCTGCCACTTCCGCTTCAACGATCATTCGATGCTCACGGCGCTCACGCAGACCGCCAAGAACACCGATGTCGCCGCTACGCACGCCGCGATCCTGCTCGCGGGCCAGCCCGCCGAACAGTTCGCGTAAGAGGTACCGTCATGGCCCAGAAGAAAAGCCTCACCGAAGACGCGCAGGAAGTCTTCCGTGCGATCGCGCTGATCGAACTCGGTGCCCGCATGCAGGTGCTCGAGAGCGAACTGTCGCTCTCGCGCGACCGCATGATTCGCCTCTATCGCGAGATCAAGGGCGCGTCGCCGCCCAAGGGTATGTTGCCGTTCTCGGCCGACTGGTACATGACGTGGCTCGCGAACATCCACGCTTCGCTCTTCTACAACACCTATGTGTTTCTGCGTAACGAGGCCGGTTGCTCGCACCTCGATGCGCTGACCAAGGGCTATCGGCTTTATCTCGAGCACTGCAGGCATGGCGAATGCGAGCCGGTTCTGGACCTCACGCGCGCCTGGACCCTCGTGCGGTTTTTCGACGCGGACATGCTTCAATTGACGCCTTGCTGCCGTTGCAGCGGCAAGTTCATCGCGCACAAGCACGAACTGCAGCACAACGTCGTTTGCGGCGCCTGCCAACCGCCCTCGCGCGCCGGCAAGACGAAAAAGGCCGCCGCCAACAAGGAAGCGGCGGAATCGCTCGACGCCGCGCGCGCCGCCTGACGTCACCCACGCCTCATCTCCGCGATAAGCCCCGCAGGCTTGTCGCACCCGGTTCACGCTCCACTATTCGGCCCGCCCCTGCGGGCCGTTTTCTTATTCCCTCCTGATTTACCCCTAGAAGCGCGCCCGCGCTTGCGCGACGCAGCATCGACCTGCGCATCCATTCCATAAGGTGTGTAGCCGGCTCGCTCGCCTCGCCGTGCCGCAACGCACAATTTGTCGTTTCTTGACGACTCGCCGTGGTCCTGATGTACTAAATCTCACGGATTGATTTAGTCCGACACCCACAAGAATCGTTGCAATCCATCGGAGGAGGAGCATTCGATGAAGAATCGTCTCTATGCCACGGCCGCACGCATGGCCGTGCTGTGCGTAGCTGCGTCGGCGGCCTTCGGCGCGACCGTTGCGAGCGCCGCGGAGAGCATCGTGGTCGGTCTGATCACCAAGACCGACACGAATCCGTTTTTCGTAAAGATGAAACAGGGCGCGCAGGAGGCGGCGAAGAAGGACGGCGCCGAGCTGCGCACGGCTGCCGGCAAGTACGACGGCGACAACGGCTCGCAGGTGACCGCGATCGAAAACATGACGGCTGCCGGCGCGAAGGCCATCCTGATCACGCCCAGCGACACCAAGGCAATCGTGCCGGCGATCAAGAAAGCGCGCGCAGCAGGTGTGATGGTCGTGGCGCTCGATACGCCCACCGATCCGCAAGACGCCACCGACGCGCTGTTCGCCACCGACAACTTCAAGGCCGGCGTGCTGATCGGCGAGTACGCGAAAGCAGCGCTCGGCGGCAAGCCCGCAAAAATCGCCACCCTCGATCTCGCGCCGGGCATCTCCGTGGGCGTGCTGCGCCACAACGGTTTCCTCAAAGGCTTCGGCGTGAAGGAAGGCGACCCGAGCATCGTTTGCAGCCAGGACACGCGCGGCGATCGCGCGAAGGGTCAGGCCGCGATGGAAAACTGCCTGCAAAAAGCGCCGGATATCAACGTCGTCTACACGATCAACGAGCCGGCGGCAGCCGGTACCTACCGCGCACTGAAGGCGGCCGGCAAGGAAAAGAACGTGCTGATCGTATCCGTCGACGGCGGATGCGAAGGCGTGCGCAACGTCCAGGGCGGGCAGATCGCCGCCACGGCTCAGCAGTACCCGCTGAAGATGGCCGCGCTCGGCGTCGAGGCCGGTGTCGAGTACGCAAAGACCGGCAAGAAGACGTCGGGCTACAAGGACACGGGCGTCACGCTGATCACCGACAAGCCGCTGCAAGGCGTCGAGAGCAAGGACACCAAGTTCGGCCTGGCCAACTGCTGGGGCAACTGACGTCTGGATTGACCCGGGTGCTGGCGCGAGGAGCGCCCGCGCCCGCCCGTTCCACCCGCACTGACGAGAAGAGGCATCATGACGACTCGATCCGCTCCGCCGGTTGCACCGGCTCCCGCTTCCCGACTGCATCAGCACCGCATGCCGAGCATCGCCGAAGCCGGCCCCTTGATCGCGCTCGTTGCCGCGTGCGCATTCTTCATTTCGCAAAGCGACCGGTTCTTTTCGTTTCAGAACTTCTCGCTGATCCTGCAGCAGACGATGGTCGTCGCCGTCATCGCAATCGGGCAGACGCTTGTCGTACTCACGGCCGGCATCGATCTGTCGTGCGGCATGGTGATGGCGTTCGGCTCGATCGTCATGACGAAATTCGCCGTCGGCCTCGGCGTACCGCCCATTCTCGCGATTCTCTGCGGCCTCGGCGCGAGTATGCTGTTCGGGGTGCTGAACGGTTTGCTCGTCACGCGCATCAAGCTGCCCTCATTCATCGTCACGCTCGGCACGCTCAATATCGCGTTCGCGCTGACGCAGATCTACTCGAATGCGGAAACGGTATCGAGCCTGCCGGACGCCATGATGTTCCTCGGCAATACGTTTTCGATCGGGCCCGCCGAAGTCACGTACGGCACCGTGCTCGCGCTCTTGATGTATCTCGTCACCTGGTTCGTGCTGCGCAACACCGTGCCGGGCCGCCACCTTTATGCGCTCGGCAACAACCCCGAGGCGGCGCGGCTCATGGGGCTCTCGTCGCAACGTATTCTGATCACCGTGTACTCGCTGGCTGGCTTCATCTACGGCATTGCCGCGCTGCTGCTCGTCTCGCGCACCGGCGTGGGCGACCCGCAAGCAGGGCAAACCGAGAATCTCGACAGCATCACGGCCGTCGTGCTCGGCGGCACAAGCCTCTTCGGCGGCCGCGGCTCGATCGTCGGGACGCTGCTCGGCGCGCTGATCGTCGGCGTGTTCCGCAACGGACTCACGTTGATCGGTGTGTCTTCGGTGTACCAGGTGCTCATCACGGGCATTCTCGTCATTCTGGCCGTTGCGGCCGACAAGCTCTCGCATCGCCGCACGTAACGCCCCATTCATTCAGGAAGGAGCCGCCATGTCGCCCCCCTCTTCCCGCGCTGCAACGCCGGTACTGCAAGCCCGCGGTCTCGTGAAGCGCTACGGACAAGTGACCGCGCTCGACGGATGCGATTTCGAAGTCATGCCAGGCGAAATACTCGCCGTGATCGGCGACAACGGCGCCGGTAAGTCGTCGCTGATCAAGGCCCTGTCGGGTGCGCTCGTGCCCGACGAAGGCGAGATCCTGCTCGACGGCGAGCCCGTGCACTTTCGCAGCCCGCTCGATGCACGAGAAAAAGGTATCGAAACCGTTTATCAGGAACTGGCCGTTGCCCCGGCCATGACGATCGCGGAGAACCTGTTTCTCGGGCGCGAACGCCGCCTGGCCGGCTGGCGCGGCTCGGTCCTCAAGATGATCGACCGGCGCCGCATGCTCGAGGAAGCCACCGCCCACATGAAGGATCTGCAAATCGGCATTCGCTCGATGCGGCAGGCCGTCGAAACGCTTTCCGGCGGTCAACGCCAGGGCGTGGCCGTTGCACGCAGCGCCGCCTTCGCGCGCCACGTCGTGATTCTCGACGAGCCCACGGCCGCGCTCGGCGTGAAGGAAGGCAACATGGTGCTCGAGCTCATCAAGCGTGTGCGCGACCGGGGCCTGCCCGTCATTCTGATCAGCCACAACATGCCGCACGTATTCGAGATCGCCGATCGCATTCATATCCAGCGTCTCGGGCGGCGCGCGGCGCTCGTGAAGACGAAAGACATCCACATGTCCGAAGCCGTCGCGATCATGACGGGAGCGAAGGAAGCAGACGTGAAGGCTTACGCATGAGCCGCACCGCGCAGGCCCGCCATCGGTGGCGCCTGCGGCGCCCCCCGCGCTCGCGGCGCTTATCGACATGAATGCGAACCCGCATCCCGCCGCGACACGCCCCGTCGGCTCGAACCAGGTTGGCATGCGCCAATTCAACGAGCGGATCGTGCTTCAGGCGATCCGCTTGCACGGCCCGCTTCCGAAAGCCGAAGTCGCGCGGCTGACGCGGCTAAGCATGCAAACGGCGTCGATGATCGTCGACCGGCTCATCGACGACGGCCTGCTTATGAAACTCGCGCGTGTGCGCGGGCGGATCGGGCAGCCATCGGTGCCGATCGCGCTACGGCCCGAAGGCGCCTATACCATCGGCGTGAAAGTCGGGCGCCGCAGCCTCGACGTGCTCCTCATGGACTTCGCGGGTGCCGTGCGCAGCCGTGACGTGCTCGACTACGCCTATCCGGACCCAGGCGTACTTTTTCCCGCGCTCGAGCAAAAGCTCGCGCGCGTGACCGCCACGCTCGGCGATCAAGCATCGAAGATCGTCGGTGTGGGCGTGGCCGCGCCGCTCTGGCTCGGCGGATGGCGCGATTTTCTCGGAGCCCCGCCCACGGCACTCGAAGGCTGGAACGCCATCGACATCCGCGCGCGGATCGCGCAGATGTCGGGCCTGCCCGTCGAATTCGCGAAGGACACGACAGCGGCCTGCGCCGCCGAACTGGTCATGGGGCAAGGACGCGGCATCCACACGTTCCTTTATCTGTTCCTCGGCACGTTCATCGGCGGCGGACTCGTTATCGACGGCCGCTTGCATGGCGGGCCACACGGCAATGCCGGCGCGGTCGGCTCGATTCCGCTGCCGGCAAGCGGCGGGCATGCGCCGCGACAACTGCTGCATGCGGCATCCGGCTTCGTGCTCGAGCAGCGCATGGGTGCCGCGGGTGTGCCAGCCAACGCCGCGCACGATCATCGTGCGTTCGCCCCCGAACTCTGGCCCATCACGCGGCAGTGGCTCGACGAAGCATGCCCCGCCATCGCGAGCACCATCGCCACCTCGACCGCCTTGATCGATCTCGAAGCCGTCGTCATCGACGGCGAACTCGATCGGCAGCTCGTGCGCGAGATCATTCGCCGCACGCAACGCGAGCTGGACGGCGTCGAATGGGAAGGCATGGTGCGGCCTCAACTGCTCGAAGGCACGATCGGTTCGGATGCTCGCGCGATGGGCGGCGCTATCTTGCCGCTATACGCGCATTTCGCGCCGAAGCACGAGCTGTTCTTGAAAGAGGACCGCTGAGCGGCAGGCTCAGGACCACGAATCCTGGTTTTTCGGCAGCATACCGGCGGGATCGATCACTTCGACCAGATCGTGCGCATCGAGCTGATCGAGGTAGAGCACGAGATTCGTACCCGAAGCCGGCAGCGTCGAGCGGAACAGCAGGCCCTTGGCGCCAGCGGCCATGACCTCGTCCCCCAGCACCCAGCTCGGCGGCTCGATGCGCTCATCGAACCAGCAGGCGCGCCAATCGCAGAAAAACGACTCCCAGAGCGGCGGCCAGACCTCCTGGCGATAGCCGCCGGTGAAATCGACGACAGGCGCCACCGTCAGGCGATAGCTGACGAGCGTGCCGGGCGGCAGGAGCGTCGATACCTGCTTGTACTCGCTGATAGCCGTTTGCGGGTCGAGCGAAAGATAGAGCGCATTGATGCCGATGCGGTTCGCGCGGCCGCCATGCAGCGCCGCGCCCGTGCCGCTGATCGGCGCGACGGCCCATTTCGGCACGTGCATGCGGTAGACGACGACTTGATTGAGGGCGGTAACGATCATCCGGCGGCGCCCGCCTCGAGCGACGCGATATACCGGAGCAGATCTTCCGTGCGCCCCTCGGAAACCAGTTGCTCGGCCGTCTTGTAAGCGAACACCGCCAGCGGCTCGTTCCGATACCAGAAAAGCGCGTGGTTGACGTCACCGGAAACATCCGTTGCGGCGCAGATCACGCGCAGCGCCTCGCGCAAAAAGCGCTGCACGCTCTCCGACGCCGGCATGCGGCTCAACGTGTTGCGATGGACATGGGCCTGCTTCGCGAGCGTCTGCAAATCGATGTGCAACGCCTCCGAAAAGCGCCGCGCCGAAACGATCGGCCCGGGAAACTCCGGATCCTTCAAGGAGTTCATGAACTGCTCGAAGCTCACGCTTGGAGCCAGTTCGTCCACCGCTGCAGCCGGCCTCATCTTCCTTCCTCGCCTATGTCACGCACAATTTATGCACATTTATAGCACAGAAAACGCTGCCCCGCTACTACTGCGGCCCGACGCGAGCCCGCTCGCGCCCGGCCCGCAATGAAAACGCCGCCCGGCCCATGCAGGCGCGGACGGCGTGAAGAGCCGGCGGCAACGACCAGCGGTAATTACTGCTTCGCGACTTGCTGTTGCGGTGACGAACGCTCGCCGACGGTTGCGCCCGCCGGGGCCTCGCCCCATCCCCCACCGAGCGCGCGGATCAGATTGACCGTGGCAACCGCCTGCGCGCCGGCGAGCTGGCTCGCCTGCCGCTCCGCCGACAAGACCGAGCGCTGGCTGTCGAGCACGTCGAGATAGCTGACCTGTCCCTCGCGGTACTGCGTCTGCGAGAGATGCTCGGAACGCTGGGCCGAGCCGACGGCGTCGCCCTGCGCGCGGATCTGATCGTCGAGCAGTCGCAGATCGGCCAGGTTGTCCTCCACTTCGCGGAAGGCCTTGAGCACCTGCGAGCGATAGAGCGCGACGTCCTCGTCATACTGGGCACGCGCCTGCGCGAGCTGCGCCTTGCGACGGCCGCCGTCGAAGAGCGGCAACGTCAGCGCCGTGCCGGCAAACGGTCCGAGCAGGAAGGTTCGGCTCGACCACAAGAACAACTCGCCAAGCCCGGCCGACTCGTAGCCGAACGAGCCCGTGATGTCGAGCTTCGGGAAGAATGCCGACTTCGCAAGGCCCACGCGTGCGTTGGCAGCCATCATCGCGCGCTCGGCCGCGGCGATGTCGGGCCGCCGCTCGAGCAGGGCCGACGGCAGGCCGGGCGGCACGCGTGCGGCCACCGGCACGAGCGGCTGCTCGGCAAACGCGAATTCGGCCGGCGCCTTGCCGAGCAAGATCGCGAGGCTGTGCTCGGCCGCCGCGCGCTGACGCTCGACGCCGACGGCCTCGGCCTGCGTCGTCGCCAGTGCGTTCTTCGCCTGCGACAGATCGAGCTCGCTCACCTCGCCTTCGTCGAACCGACGCTGCACGAGTTTCACGCCCTCTTCGCGCAGCGCCACGGTGCGGCGGTACAGCGCGCGCTCGCTATCGAGCTCGCGCAGCGAGAAGTACGCGGCCGCGACGTCGGCCTGCAGCGCCAGCTGAACCGAGCGGAAAAGCGCTTCGCTCTGCTCCGAGTCGGCCCGCGCGGCCGACACGTTCGAACTCACGCGCCCGAACAGGTCCGCCTCGTACGAGGCGGTAGCCTGTGCACGCCACAACGTCATCGGCGGCACATAAGCGTCTTGCGGCAGCCCCTGAGAGGCCGGCGACAAGCGCTCGCGCGTCGGGCCGAACCCGGCATCGATCTGCGGGAACCACGCCGAACGCGCCGAGCCGAGCGCGGCACGCGCCTGCCGCACGCGCGCGGCGGCGGCCTGCAGATCCTGGTTCGCGGCGAGTGCCTGCTCCTCGAGCTTGTCGAGCGTCTCGTCGCCGAAGATCGACCACCACTGCCCGCGCGACATGGCATCCGAGGGCTGTGCCGCTTTCCATGTTCCGGCGGCCGCTTGCGCGTCCGCCTGCGGCGCTTCCTTGAAGGCGGCCGGCGCGCTTACGTCGGGCCGCTTGTAAGCCGGCTCGAGCGAGCAGGCCGCCACGAGCGCGATCAGAACGCTTCCTGCCAGCGCGCGCAGCGCCATGCCTGCCGCGCCGGATTGCTTGATTCGTTTCATCGTTTCTCCAGCACTCATGCGTCGGTGGACGACATCACCCGTACGTCCGCGTCGGCGTCGGCATCGTCTTTCGAGCCTTTGTTGTCTTTGTTGGCGACATGCACCTTGCCGCCGGCGAGCGTACGCAGCACGACATAGAACACCGGCGTCAGCAGCAGGCCGAACAGCGTCACGCCGAGCATCCCGAAGAACACGGCGACCCCCATCGCGTGACGCATCTCCGAGCCGGCGCCACTCGACAGCACGAGCGGCACCACACCCATGATGAACGCGATCGACGTCATCAGGATCGGGCGCAGCCGCATCCGGCTCGCCTCGATCGCGGCGGCCAGCGGCGTGCGGCCGTCATGCTCGAGTTCGCGGGCGAACTCCACGATGAGAATGGCGTTCTTCGAAGCCAGACCCACGAGCACCATCAGCCCGATCTGCGTGAAGATGTTGTTGTCGCCCCGCAGCAGCCAGACACCGGCCAGCGCGGAAAGCACGCTCATCGGAACGATCAGGATCACCGCGAGCGGCAGCGTCAGGCTCTCGTAGAGGGCCGCCAGCACGAGGAACACGAGCAATACGCTGATCGGGAAGACCCAGATCGCGGAATTGCCGGCCAGCACTTGCTGATAGGTCAGATCGGTCCACTCGAACTTCACGCCGCGCGGCAGCGTCTCCCGGGCAATCCTCTCGATCGCGGACTGAGCCTGTCCCGAAGAATAGCCGGGTGCTGGGCCACCGTTGACGTCGGCTGCGGTGAAGCCGTTGTAGCGCACCACCATTTCGGGGCCGAACGTCGGCTGCACCGTGACGAGCGACGACAGCGGCACCATCTCCCCGTTCGCCGTACGCGTCTTCAACTGCAGAATGTCGTCGGGCCGCGAGCGGAACGGCGCATCGGCCTGCACGCGCACCTGGTAGACGCGGCCGAACCGGTTGAAGTCGTTCACGTAGAGCGAGCCCAGATAAATCTGCATCGTGTCGAACACATCCGTCACGGGCACGCCCAGTTGCTTCGCCTTCACGCGGTCGAGATCCACGTTGAGCTGCGGCACGTTGATCTGGTAGCTCGTGAAGAGCGGGCCGAGCTCGGGTGCTGTCTGCGCGCGCTTGATGAATGCCTGCGTCGCGCGGTCGAGTTCCGTATAGCCAAGCGCGCCGCGGTCTTCGAGCTGGAGCTTGAAGCCGCCGAGCGTGCCGAGCCCGAGCACGGGCGGCGGCGGAAACACGGCCACGAATGCATCCTTGATACCGGCGAATTGCTGATTCAGCGCCCCCGCGATCGCACCGGCCGACAACGCGCGCGAACCGCGCTCCTTGAACGGCTTGAGCGTGACGAAGACGATGCCCGCGCTCGAGCTGTTCGTGAAGCCGTTCACCGACAGCCCCGGGAACGATACCGCGTGCTCGACGCCCGGCTGCTTCAGCGCCGCCTCGCCCATCTCGCGGATGACCTTCTCCGTGCGATCGAGCGTGGCGCCGTTCGGCAGTTGCGCGAACGCGATCAGGTACTCCTTGTCCTGCGCCGGCACGAAACCGCCCGGGACGACGCGCGCGACGAGCACGGTCAACCCGAGCAGCACCGCATAGACGACGAGCATCGACGACTTGTGCCCGAGCACGCCCCTCACGCCGCGCCCGTACGAATCGGAGCCGCGCTTGAAGACCTTGTTGAACCCGCGGAAGAACCCGCCGAACACGCGGTTCATCGCGCGCGTCAGCCAATCTTCCGGGGCGTCGTGTCCGCGCAGCAAAATCGCGCAAAGCGCCGGCGAGAGCGTAAGCGAGTTGAACGCCGAAATGACGGTCGAAATGGCGATCGTCATCGCGAACTGCTTGTAGAACTGGCCCGTCAGACCGCTCATGAATGCGAGCGGCACGAACACGGCAACGAGCGTAAGTGCGATCGCGATGATCGGCCCGCTCACCTCGCGCATCGCCCGCACGGTCGCCGCGCGTGCGCTGAGTCCTTCCGATATGTTGCGCTCGACGTTCTCGACCACCACGATCGCATCGTCGACGACGATACCGATTGCGAGCACCATGCCGAACAGCGATAGCGCGTTGATCGAAAAACCGAATGCGAGCAGCAGCGAGAACGTGCCGACGATCGAGACAGGCACCGCGATGAGCGGGATGATCGACGCGCGCCACGTTTGCAGGAACACGATCACGACCACGACGACGAGCGCGATTGCCTCGAGCAGCGTGTGGACGACGGCCTCGATGCTCGAACGCACGAACTGCGTCGGGTCATAGACGATGCTGTAATCGATGCCGGCCGGAAAGTCCTTCTTCAACTCGGCCATGTCCTTGCGGACCTGATCGGAAATCGCGAGCGAATTCGCGCCCGGCTGCTGGTTGATCGCCAGTGCGACGGCAGGCTTGTTGTCGAGCAGCGAGCGCAGCGCATATTCGGACGCCGAGAGCTCGACGCGCGCGATGTCGCGCAGGTACGTGACGGCACCGGTCGGCGAAGTCTTGACGACGATCGCCCCGAACTGCTCCTCCGTCTGCAGGCGTCCGCGCGCGTTCACCGACAACTGCAGCGGCACGCCTTCGGGCGCCGGCGAAGCGCCGATCACGCCCGCCGCCACCTGGACGTTCTGCTCGCGAATCGCGGCAACGACGTCGTTTGCCGACAAGCCGCGTTCGGCCACCTTTTGTGGATCGAGCCACACGCGCATGGCGTAGTCGCCCGCGCCCCAGAGCTGGACCTGACCCACGCCGGCAATCCGCTCGAGCCGATCCTTGACGTTGAGCACCGCATAGTTGCGCAGATACGTCATGTCGTAACGGTTGTCGGGCGAGATCAGGTGCACGACCATCGTCAGCGTCGGCGAGCTCTTGATCGTCGTCACGCCGAGGCGCTGCACGTCTTCCGGCAGGCGCGGCAACGCCTGGGACACGCGGTTTTGCACGAGCTGCTGCGCCTTGTCGGGATCGGTACCGAGGCGGAACGTGATCGTGAGCGTCATGTTGCCGTCGCTATTGGCCTGCGACTGCATGTACAGCATGTTTTCGACGCCGTTGATCTGCTCCTCGAGCGGCGAGGCCACCGTCTCGGCGATCACCTTCGGGTTCGCGCCCGGGTACTGCGCGTGCACGACGACCGACGGCGGCACGACCTCGGGATACTCGGAGATCGGCAGCTGGAAAAGCGCGATGACGCCCGCCAGCAGGATCAGAACCGATAGCACCCCTGCGAAAATCGGCCGATCGATAAAGAATTTTGAAATGTTCATATCGCGTTCTGTTTGATTGAGCGCTTCGTGCGCGTGCGGCCGATCACGAGCGTGCCGGGTCGCTTACGCCATTGGCGCGCGCGTCGGTCGAAGGCTTCGCCGCGTTCTCGTCGCTCTCGTCCATCGCCACCATGCGCGGGCGCACCGACTCGCCGGGCCGCACGCGCTGGATGCCGCGCACCACGATGCGATCGCCCGCGGCGAGCCCGCTCGCGATCACGCGCAGATTGCCGTGCTGCTCGCCGAGCGTGACCGGACGATAGGCAACACGCCCGTCGGCGCCCACGGCCAGCACGAACTTCTTGTCCTGATCCGTCCCGATCGCGGCTTCCTCGACGAGCAGCGCGCGATGGGGGGCACCGCCGCCCACCTTGATGCGCGCGTAGAGACCCGGCACGAGCGTACCGTCCGGATTGTCGAAGCGCGCACGCACGCGGATCGTGCTCGACGCCGTGTCGAGCCGGTTGTCGACCGATGCGACGGTGCCCGAGCGAGAATAGCCCGCCTCGTTCGCGAGACCGAGCTCGACCGGCACCTGCGTGCCGGTGCGCGCCCGGCTGATGTACTTGAGGTACGTTTGTTCGTCTACGTCGAACGATGCGTAGATCGGCGACACCGAAACGAGCGTCGTCAGCGCGGGAGCGGTCGAGCCGGCCGTCACGACGTTGCCGAGCGTCACCTCGGCGCGCGAGACGCGGCCGGACACCGGCGCCACGATCTTCGTGTAGCCGAGGTTGATGCGGGCGGCCTCGAGCGCCGCCTCGGCGGCCTTGACGTTGGCGGCCGATTCGACCGCAGCGTTCTTCTTCTCGTCGAAATCGCGCTTGGCGATAGCGTTGTCGGCGATGAGGCGCTGCGCGCGCTGCCAATCGGTCTGGGCGTAACCGTCGCGCGCCTTGGCCGCGGCGAGCTGCGCCTGGGCGCGATCGACTTCGGCCGCGTACGGGCGCGGATCGATCACGAACAGCACGTCGCCCTTTTTGACGAGCGAGCCGTCTTTGAAGTTGACCGAGACGATCGTGCCCGAGACGAGCGGGCGAACGTCCACGCGGTCGACAGCCTCGAGCCGGCCCGAATATTCCTGCCAATCCGTGACCGTTTTGTCGAGAACCGTCGCCACATCGACTTCAGGCGCCGCCGGCGCGGCCTGCGCCGGGGCATTCGCATTCACGCGCACCGCGGTGAGCGCGCCGGCACCGGCCAGCGCCACGAGGGCGACGGCCGCGTACGCGATGCGTGTACGGGAAAAACGCTGCTTGGACATAACGGAGCTCCGGGTGTGGTGATTGTTGTATGACGTTTGAACTCAAAATGCCGTGACAGCCGGCGGCGCGGTCATCCGGCACTGGAAAAAACAGACGGCGTCGTGAAGCGGCTTTGCCTCCTGGCCGATCTGCGCATGCGAGGTGCTCGGATAGCGCACGACGTGCGTCGGCACGCCGGCCGCAATGAGCCGCCCCGCGTAGGTCTCCGCCTCCACATGCAGGAGGTCGTTTTGCGCCGTGGCCAGAAACGTGGCCGGCAAGCCCGACAAACGCGACGACTCGAGCGGCGCGGCGTACGGGTGCATGCGCTGCGCCGCCTGCGGCAGGTACGCCCGATAGCTGGCGGCGCATTCGCGCGCGCTCAGATCGGACTCCACGCGCCGTTCGTCGGCGAGGCAGGTCATGCTCGGGTCGAGCATCGGGCTGAAGAGCGCCTGCGCCTCGATGCGCACGTCGCCGCGGTCACGCGCGACGAACGCGAGGCCATTGGCGATATGGCCACCGGCGCAATGCCCCGCGATCAGCAGCTTCTTGCCGTTTGCCCCGTACGTACGGCCCACCGCGTCCGCCCAGCGCGCGGCGCGGTATGCATCCTCCAGCGCGGTAGGAAACGGATGCCGGGGAGCGAGCGAGTAATCGACCGAGATGACCAGTGCCGGCAGATATTCCGCGAAATAGCGCGCGGCGGCGTCCGCATCGTCCAGCGAGCCGCGGGTGAATGTACCGCCGTGGAAATAAAGCAGCACCGGCAATGTGCGTGCACCGGTACGGCGATAAAGCCGCAAGCCGATGGGGCGCTCATAACCGGCAATCTGGATTTCGCTGACCTCGAGCGACGCCGGCGTGTACGGGCTACCGGCAGAATTGCTACGAGAGGGCGTAGTACGCATGATCGGGCGCGCAAAGCGCGGGCAGTTTCACAATGCTGCGAATTGTGGGTTCGGCAGGATTTCAGATAAATGCCTATAATCCGGCAACACAATTCACCGCTCCCGAACAATTCACTGCGCAGGCGGCGTAGCGCCACAAGCGCAAGCGCGACGCGGTGTGTCCTTTCCTCGGAGAAAAACGATGGATCGCCTCCAGGCCATGCAGGTATTCACGCGTGTGGTCGACACGAACAGTTTCACCAAGGCGGCCGAGACGCTCGATTTGCCGCGCGCATCGGTCACCACGATTATTCAGAACCTCGAGTCGCATCTCGGCGTGCGGCTCATGCACCGCACCACGCGCCGTCTGAGCTTGACGCCCGACGGCGCGGCCTACTACGAGCGCTGCGTGCGGATTCTGGCCGATGTGGAGGAAACCGAGAGCAGTCTGCAAAACGGCAGCAAGAAGCCGCACGGCAAGCTGCGCGTGGACATGCCGGGCGCGATCGGCCGCATGATCGTCATTCCGGCGCTCTGCGAATTCCACGACCGCTATCCGGACATCGACCTGCAACTCGGATTGTCCGACCGTCCGGTCGATCTGCTGCAAGAAGGCGTCGATTGCGTCGTACGCGTCGGCGCGCTGCAGGATTCGTCGCTCGTTGCGCGGCGCATCGGCCTGTTCGAAGGCGTGACCTGTGCGTCGCCCGAGTACCTCGCGCGTGCGGGCGAGCCGCGCACGCTCGAGGAATTGAGCCAGTTCAAGGCGATCAACTACTTCTCGAGCCGCACCGGGCGGATCATCGACTGGTCGTTCCTCGTGGACGGCAAGGAAGTCGAGGTCAAGATGTCGGGCTCGATCTCGGTCAACGACGCCGATGCCTACGTCACCTGTGCGCTCGAAGGCTTCGGGCTCATTCAGCCTGCGCTTTTCATGGTGCTGCCGCATCTGCGCTCGGGCGCGCTGAAAGAGATACTGCCCGAGTGGAAGCCGCTGCCGATGCCGATCTCGGCCGTCTATCCGCATAGCCGGCATCTGTCGCCGAAGGTGCGCGTGTTCGTCGACTGGGTGGCCGAGGTCTTCGACCGCTGCCCGCTGCTGAGCGGCCGGCAGAGTCTCGACAAAGCCTGCAGCAAGCGCACGTTCGAGGAACTCGAAAACGCGCCGCGCCTCGATACGCCCGTGCTCAGCGAGTGGGTCGCGTAACGCGATCGGCCTTCTCCTCGGCCGTATAGCGCCGGCCCGCCTCGCATCCGGGGGCCGGCGCTTTTCTTTTTCCGACGCAACAACTTGCGGCCGCAACGATCTCGCGCACCGCGCTTCCCCCGTCGATTTCACGCCCGACCGTAATCGAAGTGCAGCGTCGATCGACACGCCTCTCCGATTTCCGCGTCTTCGCAATCAATACCGATCCGCCGCAATCCGGGCTGCATGCCCTATGCTATTGCCCTCATTGAGGGCGCGGTTTTCATGCATCCACGAATTGTCTCGATGCTGCGAAAGCCTTGCGCATCAAAGCTTGGCGAGATTGTTCCGCACGGGCGACAAATCATTTCAGAATCGCGGATTTATCGCGCGGGGAGCCGCAACTACATTTGCACCTGTCCGGACGCCGAATCAAACCGAATGTCGGCACCGTAACCCATCGACAGGAGTACTCATCATGAAACGCACCACGCTCATCGCCGCACTTTTCGCTTCCGTGTTCGCCAGCACCGCCGCCTTCGCCGACGGCGGTATCGGCCACAATGGGTCTTATAACGATCAATCGTGGATCGGTGCCAGCACGAAGACGCGTGCGGAAGTCCGCGCCGAACTCGTTGCCGCCCGCAACGACGGCACGCTCGCCTCGATCAACAAGCAGACCTATCCGAACCTCGGGCTCGAAGGTCAAACGCAGGCCGCACGGGTAGCCGAACAGCACGGTGCCGAAGGCGTCGCGCTTGCCCGTCAATGAGCAGCCATTGAAAACGCAATCTCAACCGAGAGGAAAAGCCATGTTCGAGTCAGGTCTTTCGCTGCTCGACCATTGGGATAGCGACACGCCCGTGTGGAGGCCGTATTCGCCGCGGCAGTTGAGCGCCGCGGCGAACGCTGCCCTCAGCGCTGCGGCACTCCGCTGCGCCACTCGCCCCAATGCGTCGCGATATCCTGTACGAGCGGATTACCGGCTAGAAAAAGATTCGTGATCGCGGGCTGGAAGCCGCCCTGCGCCGCATAGTTGAGCAGATTGTCGGCACTCGTTTGCCCTGCATAGGGCCGATCGAAGTCGGAGCCCGAGCGCAGCACGGCCACCCGGCTCAGATCGACGCGATTCGCGCTCGCCGCGCGCGACAGCGCCTCGTAGGTCGAGTTATCTTCCTGCTGTGTCGTGCAATACACGCCCTTGCCGTCGGTCATGATTTTCGTCCATTGGCGCGCGCGCTCGCCGAGCAGCGTACCGGACCACCATGTATCGCCCGCCAGCGTGTCGCACTGGATCACCGTCGGCGGACGGTTTGCCGGCGCGTAGTTGTACTTGGCACGGGCCGCCTGCGCCTCAGGGCTATCGGAAAGCGTCACGCCGCGCGAGAGCGCGAACGCCGTATCGGCCAGCTTCGTATTGAGTTGGAATACCTCTGTCCGATAGTCGAGCGGCGGCTTTTGCGTCGGGTCCTTCGTGTTGATGCCCAGATATCCGGTAGTCCAGCCGGACGGTATTTCACGCCCGTCGAGTTCCCATTGAATGCCGAAGTCGACGAGATACTTCGCCCAGGCCGCCGAGCCGACCGTGCCTTGCGCCGGGTCGATGCCGGCAATGCCGGCGACGAGAAAATACGTTCGCCTCAGGTCGAAGCGCGGCGAGAATGCCAGCGCCATCGTCGAGGCCGCCGCATTGGTGTGCCCCATTCCGGTCGTCATGACGCAGACGTCCTGCCGGTTGCAATGGATCTCGGGATAATCGGGAGACAAGCCCGCAACCTTGATCGCTTCCCACGGGCCGAGACGGTCGAGCCATACCTGCCCTTCCGGCGCGAACATCGAAATGATCATGACTTTCACCGGCCGGCCGTGCGTGCGCGATTCCGCAAAGCTGCTGTTGTCGCTGTCCTGCGCATTGGAGGCGGTAGCCGCGCAGGCCGCCAGCGCCAGAGCGCCGATCGACAAAATGGAGCGAGTGAGCATAGGCGTTCCTTTTGATTCGTGATTGTGAAAGAAAACCGCTCGCTACTGCCGGCGCCGAATGTATTGCGGCGTCAGCGGGCTCAGTATAGGGCGCATTCAACGGGCCGTCGCGACACCATTAATAAGGGGGCGTTGTGTAGGAAAAGTGCACAGCGGGAGTATCCGTTGACGCGGCGAGCCGAGATCCCCCGCTCGCAGAGACCTTTTTACGGCTGACGCCTTCTCAAGAAATGACCGCTTTCGCAGCGTCGCTGCCTCTTCGAGCAGGAACCGCGACGACGGAGAGGTCAGGCGATCGTCATGTCACCTGCCCCCGCTTTGCGACCTCAGGCGCGAAAAATAAGTCGAGTTGCCGCGCATCGACGTTGCGCCCGGCACCCGCTCCCTGCTGCGGCGACTCAATGCGAAAAAAGTCCGGGCTTACGCCGGCATGCTTTGCGGCGAGCAGCCAATCGGGCATCGGGCCCTGCCCATTCCATTCGTTGCCGCGGGCATCGCGATAGCGCGGACGGTTGTCGAAATCGCGCTGAATCGAGTCCGCAATCGCTTCAGGCGTGATACCGAATTCCGCCATACGCCGGCGAATCCATATGATCAGCCGCTCGCGGGCTGCTTCATCTGGAATTCTTCCCTTCACCGTCATCAAGTGTTCCCTACCGTTGTCATTTGTCGATTGACAGTGCGCTCGCCAGCTGCCGCGCACCGCGAACAAGCAGATGCGGCTTACGCCGCACCGCATTCATTTGGCCCGTCGTTGCTTTGGTGCAAGATCCAGAAGAGGCTGCCCCGGAGTCCGGGCCGTTCTGACGTGGAAATTGCCGGTTCTCGAGGCTGCCCCGGAATCAGTGTACCGCAGCGCTTGGTACTCGCCGCTCCGTTTATAGCCGTCCGGGTTACCGCGTATTGAGACGAACGCCCGCTTCGACCTCCACGAGAGGGATGTCGCCTGCCTTCTGGCCGCTCGCACATCCACTTATCAATCGGGCAACTGCGGGCAACTGCGGGCAACGCCATAGCGAATCTTGCCCGTTGGACTGTGGCACAGACTGGGGTGGATTTTGGTATCTCGCCGCCAAATTTTCAAGCCCCGAACAAGCATATACGCTGCCGCCGCTGCGACTGTCCAAGCCGTTACGCCGTGGTCTCGAACCTGACGTGCAGCTTGGCTGATAACCGCTGACGCGAACGCTATTTCCGCTGCGCGATAAAGATATTTCAGCTTTCCCTTCAACCGATACATAGAAAGCGCTAAAGCACAAAGACCAGCGAATGCGGGTATTCGAAGTCCGGGGAAGCCGTAATCGACGTTTTTAGCAGCCGGTCGCCCAACCATGACAGCGACGCGGCCATGAGTGGTGCCACGAAAACCAGCCCAATGCTCTTGCGTAGGCCTCGCGTCGTTTACTCTCGCACAAACCACCAAACCGGAACGTCATCACTGGGCTCGCCCCCCGCCTTGCGCCATAGCCTCTCCCACTGCTTCGTAGAGCCACGGCGCCGGCGAGCGTCGGCCCACCTCGCATCATCCGCCCTACCCGCGATGAGGCGCATTGGGCTTGCCTTGCGGCGCCGCGCCGCCCTCCGAACGGGCGGGAGGCCCGCCATCGCCATCGTCGAGCCCGCCCTCGGGTTGCCCGGCGTCGCCGCGCACGACCACGGTGCGCAGCGGATTGGCGATCTGGATTCCGCGCTCGCGGAACCGCTTCAGAATGCGCCGGTTGAATTCGCGCTGCACGGGCCAGCGCGCCGTGTCGCGGCACTGCATCTGGCCAAGCAGCGTGACCGTTGCACCGTCGACCTGATCCACGCCCCAGAAACTGAAGTCCGACACGATACCGTCCTTGAACTGCGGATCTTCGCGCAGCGACGCACCGATTTCGCTCAGCGTTTGCACCGCGAAGTCGACGTCCTGATCGAACGCGATGGCGATTTTCACCGAAGCATTGCCGAGGCCGCGGTTCGAATTGTTGACCGTCGTCACCGAGCTGAACGGAATGGTATGGAGCGAGCCGTCGCCGGCGCGCAGGCGCACGGTGCGGATCGACAGGTACTCCACCGTGCCCGATACGCCCGCCACGGTCACCCAGTCGCCCACCTGCATCGCGTTTTCCATCAGCAGGAACATGCCGGTGATGAAGTCCTGCACGAGCTTTTGCGAGCCGAAGCCGATCGCTACGCCGAAAATGCTCGCGCCCGCAAGCAGCGGCCCGATATTCACGCCGATCTCGCTCAGGCCCGTGAGGCCGACCACGAGCGCGATGCCGATGAAAAGCATCGTGCGGAACATCGGCAGCAATGTACGCAGCCGCGCGGCCCGGATCAGATCGCCAGCCGCGGTCCATTTGCCGAGCCGGCGCTCGATCGAGACGTTGATCGCCTCCCAGACGACGATCGCCACCACAGCCGCGATACCAACCGTCGCGCAGGCCGACACGAGGCGCTTGCCCACGCCCTTCGCGAGGATCGCCTGCCAGGGATGAATGCCCCAGACCGAGAGCAGCAGATCGAGCGCGACGAGCACGATAGCGATCGAAATCGCCCGCCTCAGCAACGGGTAATACCGATGCGCGCGAGTCAGCGCGATCGAGCCCATCTGCCCGTCGCCATAGCGGAATATCCGGCCGAGCACGCCGAACGTGACGATCGCGACGAACCGCGCCCCGATCAGCACGGCCACCGACGCCCCACCCCGGCCGAGCAGCACGCGATAGCCGTCACGCACGTCGAGCGCCCATACGAACCACAGCGCCATGACCACGAATATCGCGAGGAAGGCCCAGGCGTCTGCAAGCCAGTGCCCGGCGAGCGACAGCCCACGCGAATGGGAGGTGGACGTGCGAATCCACTGCGCGACTGGCCGCCGTACCTGAAGAATCAGAAGCGCGACCATGATGTGGCCGATCAGGCTGACGGCCTTGACGATGCCGAGGTGCGCCTCGGCCGACAAGCCGAGCGGTACGGGCGCCTCCGCGAGCGCGATGCCCGTACCCACCACGACGACGAGGCGGTTCAGCCAGCGCTCGACCGACGCTGCCGAAGCGTCGGACATCGGCAGCAGACGCAGGCGCGGCGCATCGCAGGCGAACAACAATCCGCCGACGAGCATGATGGCGCGCGCGATCGCATACACCTCGATCAGGGTGTCGAGCACGCGCTCCTCGGCCGTGCCGTCATCGGTCAGAGCCGACATCGCGAGCACGGCAATGGCGATCGTCACCACCACCGGCACCGCCTTGAGCAGCGTATGCAGCAGCGCGAACGGCAGCCGCTGCAGCAGCGACCAATGGCGGCCCGCGTGGGCGGCGTTGCGCTGGCTGCGCGCCTCGCGCGCGGCATTCGGATCGATCGTTTGCGCGCCGGCCTGTTTGATCGCCTGTTCGGTTTCGGCGGCTGCCTGATCAGCCGCATCAGCCGCATCAGCCGTCTCGGCACTGTCGGCGACATTCGTTTCGTTCATCGCGCGCTCGCCAGCCAGCGCGTCGATTCGCTTTTTCATCAGGCGGCCAATGAAGATGCCTATGAGCCACGCGGGCAGCAAGGCCGCGCACAGCGTACCCGCGAGCGAGCGCAACTGCGCGCGGCCCGCCGAGTTCGAAAACTCGTTGCGCCACCACGCGCGCACCGAGTGCACGTCGAGCAAGGCCGCCATCGAGCGGCGCACGGACACGGCGGCATTGCGCAGGCTGACCGCCGTCTGGCGCGCGAGCTGAGACACGAGCCCGTTCTCGGAGATGGCCGCGAGCACCGCCGAGGCGCCGCTCGCGGGCGCCGCGGACGAGGCCGCGCTCGCCTGCTCCGGTGGCGCACTCAGCGCACCCGCCGCGGCAATGGCGCGCAGCGTGTCGGAAATACGCGCGCGCGACTTCGGATCGTTGATGGCGTCGAGCGCGCGCTTCGCCTCATCGGGCGTCAGCGTCACGGGCGAGGGATTGGACGCGCCGGCCGATGCCGCGGTGCCCGATGCCCCAGTGGGCGCGGAGGCGGCGGCAGCGTAGGCCACGACGGTCGACAGGAAAAAGAAAAATACGGCTGCGGTCAGTTTGCGCATAGACGTTCGGAACACGGCACGGAGGCGGCGGCGCCGCACGCCGTTTACTGCGCGCGGCGCCGCCCGGTATTTCGGTACGACCCCGGGTCGCGCCAGCAGTTCAGTGCAGCGCGCAAGGCAGCAAACACTGTGCCACCGCGGTATCGAATAACCGGGGCTACGTGCGCTCGAGCGTGGCCATTTCGCGCACGAGCACGAGCAGCATGGAGAGGCTCGCACCCGCCGTGGCCCGCTGCTCCGCGAGCACGCGGCCGTATCGATCGAGGGCATCGGCGTGCTTTTCCTGCCATAGGGCGACGATCGCCTGCGCATCCGCACGCGGCTCGACCTGCGCGAGCGCGCTCGCCGTCAGCGCCCGCTTGAGCCTCGCATACTCGGCCAGTGCCGAGGCGCGAGCGAGCACGTCCCAATGCGTATGGGCCGGTAGCGCGGCTGCACGCTCCACCACGAAGGCATCGCTCAGCATCGTGCCGAGGCAGAAATAGACGCCCGCGACGAGTTCGAGCGGATGGCCCGCAGTCGCCGCGATGTCGGCGATATCGAGCACTGAGGCGGCGATCCGGCCGTGCGCCACGCGCATCGCCAGATCGGCGTCCACCCCGGCCGCCTCGAGTGCCCGGCGCTGCTCCGCCAGCGATTCGCGCTGTGCCTCGGGCAGCAGCCGGTCCAGCTCCGGCCCGATGCGCGCCGCCGCGTCGCGGCAACGTGCGATCAGCTCCGCCGCGCCGTCTGCATCGCGCGCGGCCGCGTCCGCCTGCCAATGCCGCAGGAACCAGAGCGCCGAGCGCTCGACGAGCCCTGCCACGTCCACGAGCATGCCAGCCTGCACGTCGTCGGCCACCTTGTTGTCGAGCCCGTCTACCCGCTGCCAGACATCGTCGATATCGAACACGTCGCGCGCCATGATCGACGCGCGCACGATGTCGGCCGGCTTCGCATCGGTCTCTTCCTGAAGCCGGTGCACAAACGCACAGCCGACGCGATTCACAAGCGCATTGGCCAGATGCGTCGACAGAATTTCCCGCCGCAGCGGATGGCGTTCGCTCGTCTGGGCAAAGCGCGCTTGCAGCGCACGCGGGAAATACTCGCGAAACATGTCTGCGACGAGCGGGTCTTCGGGCAGCGCCGAGTCGAGCAACGCGTCATAGAGCCACATCTTGCTGTAGGCGAGCAACACGGCGCGCTCGGGCGACGTCAAGCCGGTCTTGGCCGATTGACGCTCGGCGATTTCCTCGTCGCCGGGCAGAAATTCGATCGCGCGATTGAGCCGGCCCGCCCGCTCGAGGGCGCGAATCAGCCGGACTTCGTCGTCCAGCAACTCGGCCGAGTAGCGGCGGGCGATCGACAGCGCCTGCGTTTGCTGATAGTTGTCGCGCAGCACGAGTTGCCCGACCTCGTCAGTCATCTCCGCGAGCAGCGTGTTGCGCTGCTTTTCGGTCATCTCACCGTCGGCCACTACGAGCCCGAGCATGATCTTGATGTTGACCTCGTGATCGGAGCAATCGACGCCGGCCGAATTGTCGATTGCATCCGTATTGATGCGGCCGCCCTTTTGCGCGAACTCGATCCGGCCCAGCTGCGTGAACCCGAGATTGCCGCCTTCGGCCACCACTTTCGCGCGCAGATCGGCTCCGTTGACGCGCACTGCGTCGTTGGTACGATCGCCAACCTGCGCGTTCGTTTCGCGCGCCGATTTCACGTAGGTGCCGATCCCGCCGTTGTATAGCAGGTCCACGGGCGCAAGCAAGATCGCGCGGATGAGTTCGTTCGGCGCGAGTGCCACGGCCTCGATGCCCAATACCGCGCGCACCGCCGGCGAAAGCGCAATGGTTTTCGCGCTGCGCGGGAACACCCCGCCGCCCGTGGAAAGGCGCGATGTGTCGTAATCGGCCCAGCTCGAGCGCTCGAGCGAGAAGAGCCGCGCCCGTTCCTCGAAGCTCGACACCGGATCGGGGTCCGGGTCCAGAAAAATGTGGCGATGATCGAATGCGGCAATGAGCCGGATATGGCGCGACAAGAGCATGCCGTTGCCGAACACGTCGCCCGACATGTCGCCTACGCCCACCACCGTGAAGTCCGTCGTCTGCGTATCGACGCCCATCTCGCGAAAGTGCCGCTTGACGGATTCCCAGGCGCCGCGCGCCGTGATCCCCATCTTCTTGTGGTCGTAACCCACCGAGCCGCCCGATGCGAAGGCATCGTCGAGCCAGAACCCGTAGTCGCGCGCGATCGCGTTCGCGTAGTCGGAAAACGTCGCAGTGCCCTTGTCCGCCGCGACGACAAGATAGGGATCGTCGCCATCGTGGCGCACCACGCCGGGCGGCGGCACGATCGCCCCCGCGCGCCGGTTGTCGGTCACATCGAGCAGCCCGCGCAGGAACATTTGATAGCAGCGTACGCCTTCGCGCAGCACCGCCTCCCGATCGCCGGCTGGCGGCGGGTTCTTGACGACGAAACCGCCCTTGGAGCCGACCGGCACGATCACGGCGTTTTTCACCATCTGGGCCTTCATGAGCCCGAGCACCTCCGTGCGGAAATCCTCGCGGCGATCGGACCAGCGCAGGCCGCCACGCGCGACGCGCCCGCCGCGCAGGTGGACGCCCTCGACGCTCGGCGAGTAGACCCAGATTTCGAACATCGGCTTCGGCTCGGGCAGCCCCGGCACACGCGCCGGATCGAGCTTGAAGGAAATGTACGGCAGCGGCTTGCCCGCCGCGTCGCGCCGGAAATAGTTCGTCCTGAGCGTGGCCGTCACCACGCCGAGGAACTGGCGCAGGATACGGTCTTCGTCGAGATTCGGCACCTGATCGAGGCCGGCCTCGATCTCTTTCTCGAGCATCTCGGTGCGGGCCTCGCGCGCCGCATCGAGCGAGGGATCGAAACGCGCGAGAAAGAGCTCCACGAGCTTGCGCGCGAGGCCTGCGTTGCCGGTGACGGCGCGCTCGATATAGGCATCGCTGAACGTGGAACCCACTTGCCGCAGATACTTCGCGTAGGCCCGCAGTATCGACACCTCCCGTGCGCCAAGTTGCGCGCGCAGCACGAGCCGGTTGAAATCGTCGTTTTCCGCTTCGCCAGCCCATACGTGCGCAAAAGCGTCCTCGAACAGCGACTTCGCGCGCTCGATGTCGAACTCCACCTCGTCGGTCAGTTCGAGGCCGAAATCGTGCACCCATGCCGAAGGCGCGCCTTGCGGCTCGATCAGATAGGGGCGCTCCTCGTCCACGCGCACGCCGAGATGCTCGAGCATCGGCAGGCTGCGCGACAGCGCAATCGATTGGCCCACCCGATAAACCTTGAAGCGGAACTGGCGCGGCGAGGCCTCGATGGGACGATACAGGTTCATCGAGAGCGCATCGGCGGCGCGCGCCGCCTCGACCAGCTCGATATCGCGCACGGCTGTGCGCGCCGCATAATCCTCGCGGTAGCCGGCCGGAAACGACTCGCCGTATTGCTGCAGCAGCAAGTTGCCCTGCTCTTCTCCGAAGCGTTCGAGCAGCGCGTCGGCGAGATCGTCCTGCCAGCGCCGTGTCACGTTGACGAGCCGCGCCTCGAGTTCGCTCGTATCGACTTGCGGCATCACACCCGTCCCCGTCCGCACGACGATGTGAATGCGCGCGAGCGGCGACTCGGACAGGAACGGCGTGAATTCGACGCTGGTACCGTTGAATGCGCCCGCGAGCAGCTTTGCCATACGCCGCCGCAAGTCGGTGTTGTATTTTTCGCGCGGCACGAACACGAGACAGGAGACAAAGCGCTCGAAGCGGTCGCGCCGAACGAAAAGCCGCGTGCGCTGATGCTCCTGCAGCCGCAGGATGCCGAGAGCGATATCGTACAGATCGTCCTCGTTGGCCTGAAAGAGTTCGTCGCGCGGGTACTGCTCCAGCACGGTGACGAGCGACTTGTGCAAGTGGCCCTTGGCCAGAAAGCCGGCGCGCTGCATGATGTTGGCGCACTTGCGGCGCACGATCGGAATGTCGGCGCTGGAGCCCGTGTAAGCAGTGGACGTGTAAAGGCCGAGGAAGCGGCGTTCGCCCACGATCTTGCCCGTCTCGTCCACGAGCTTCAGGCCCACGTAGTCGAGATACCCGGGGCGATGCACGGTGGCGCGCGAATTGGCCTTCGTCAGAAAAATCGGCATCGGCTCTTCGATGATGCTCGCGGCCGTGGCAGGCAGCGGCGTGACCTGCACGGCATCGGGGGGGCGCAGGTCGTCGCGCAGAATACCGGCGCCGGTGCCCGGGATCGGGCGCAGCCCGCGCCCTCCGCCGTCGAGATCGACGAGCGCGTAGTCGCGCTGGCCGAGGAACGTGAAATGGTCGGCCACCATCCATTCGAGGAACGCGCGGGCTTCGTTGCCGTCCGGCCCCAGATCGCGCGCGGACATGCGCTTGATGGTCTGCCGTGCGGTATCGATCATGCGCGGCCAATCTTCGACGGCCGCGCGCACGTCGCCGAGCACGCGTGAAATGTCGGCGCGCAGTTGCGAGAGGCGGGCCGCGTCGCCGCAACGGTCGATCTCGAAGTGAATGAACGATTCGAGCCGCGAATGACGCAGCGATTCGTCGTCGGGGCGGCCGGCGACCCCGGGCTCCACACGCTCGATCGCGCCCGTGGTGTCGCGCCAGACCCGAAACACGGGGTGAATGGCGGAGTGCAGCGTAAATCCGCAGCGATTGACCTCCATCGTGACCGAATCGACAAGAAACGGCATGTCGTCATTGACGATCTCGATGACCGTGTGGTCGGAGTGCCAGCCGTGCTCGTCCACCACCGGATTGTAGACGCGCAATACATGGCTGCCGGAGACGAATTTCCGGGCCGCCTGCCAATGCGCCATGGCCGCCCCATAGAGGTCGGCCAGACCGCGGCTTTGCAGATCCTGCGTATCGGCGAGTTCGTAGTAAAAGCGCAGAAAGGACTCGATGGGATCGAACGCGTCCGCGGGCCAGCGGCTCTTCGCGTATTCGACGACATCGGCCAGCAAATGCGCAACGGCTTCTTCGTTCTTCGCTTGCATGAGGTCCTCCGCAACGGGGGGCGTTCTGCTGGATTTCGGCCTGACGGCTGCGCCAACCGCATTATGCGCCGGGCAGTCCGGCGTGTCGCGGACCCTTCCCCCGGGGCGACGCCGGGCCAACCGGCACGCAATCGCCGTACCCAACGCCACACCCAACGCCGACGCTCGCGGCCGCCGCATGACCGCGATATGCCGCGCCGGGCAGCCCTCGCCAGCTTGCGCCCACGTATCTCAGAAAATTCGCCTGTGCCCACGCGCCGGTCGACAATACGCTCTTTGCCGACGCGTGCATCGGCTCCCCCTTCGGGGTTCCCCCATCGCTTTCGCATGAGCTGCCGCCGCCCGGTCCGCATCGAAGGAGAAAACCCATGCCGTATTTCACATCGGCCGATATCGATCAGTACTACGAAGTGCACGGGCAAGGCCAGCCCGTCGTGCTCGTTGCCGGCTACACCTGCGACCATACGTTCTGGAGCGACGTTTGCCGCGAGTTGCAGCCGCATCGGCAAGTCGTCGTTTTCGACAACCGCGCGGTGGGGCTCTCGAAGGACGGCGGCAGGCCGTTTTCCATCGACACGCTGGCCGGCGACACAGCCGCGTTGATTCGCCATCTGGGCCTCACCAAGCCGACCGTCGTCGGCCAATCGATGGGCGGAGCGATCGTGCAAACGATGCGCGCGCGCTTTGCGTCCTCGTGCGGGCCGAGCGTCATCGTCAACTCGACTCAGTTGTTCAGCCCGAAGGCGCAGCTGGCGCTGCGCTCGGCGCTTGCCTTGCGCCATGCCGGCGTCGACATCGATTTGATCGTCGACACCGTCCTGCCCTGGGTAGCAGGTAGCGCGTGGCTGGCCACCCCCGGCAACATCGAGGCATTCAAAACGGCGGTGAAATCGTCGCCGGCGCCGCAGACCGCGAGCGACCAGGCGCGCCAGCTCGCGGCCATCGAGGCGTTCGACGGACGCTCGCTCGACATTTCGCCCGCGCCGGCGCTCGTCGTCTCCTCGGCCGACGATGCACTGACACCGGTCGGGGAGGGCCGGCAACTGGCGCAGCGCCTCGGCGCGGCGTTCGTCGAAATCGAAGGGGGCCACGGCAGCGCCCTCGAGCAACCGGCACGTCTTGCCGAGCTGATCCTGACATTCTCCGAACGCTGGCAGGGCGAGCACCAAGGCGCTACGGCAGGCTGACCGGGCGCCGCACCGCACAGGCCCATTCGGCGATGGCGGTCGCGAGCCACCCGGCATCGTCATGCGGCAGATCGTGCCCGGCCCAGGAATGGATGCGATGCTCGGCATCCCAGGCTCGCGCGATCGCCGTGGAGCAGGCCGAGTCGACGAGCGCATCCTCGCGCGACGAAACGATCAGCACCGGACACGGCGGGGCCTCCCGCGACGCTCGAAACCGCGCCGCGGCCACCAGTTGCCGCAACGCGTTCGCGCGGCTGACGGGCGCGCTCCGGTAGATCGCAATCCACTGCGCGAGATCGGTATCGATCTTGTCGCGCCGCTCGCACGTGACGGCGTGAATCGCGGCTTCAGCCGCGCGGCGCGAGCGCCATCGCGCCGCCGCAAGCAGCAGCGCCGGCCACGCGCCGGGACGCAGCCGCGCGAGCGGCCCGCTGAACGGACGCAGGCTCGTATTGATGAGCACGAGCCGCTCGACCTCTCCCGGAAAACGCCGGGCCCAATCGACGGCGACCATGGCGCCGAGCGACAAGGCGACGAAGCGATAAGGCGGCGCGTATCCGCGAGCCGCCAGATCGCGTCGCACGAACTCGGTCATGCCGCCCACGGCCAACGGTGCCCTTACGGCGGCATGCTCGCCGCAGCCGGGCAGATCGACGCTCAGCACCTCGCCCTCGACGCCTGCCTCGCCCATCTGCCGCGGCAGCTCTGCCCAATGCCGCGCTTCGCGCGTCAGGCCGCGCACCAGGACCCAGGCGCTCATGGGCGGCGCCTCCTGTACCAATGCTCGATCGCCCGCGTCATCAACTGCTGGCGTCCGGCCCCTTCGGGCAGCCATCGTTGGGCCCCATAAGCGGCACGCGCGAGGAAGTCGAACAAATCGGCGTGGCGGCGCAGCACACGTTCGGTACGATGCGCCTTGATCGGATTGAAGATCCCTTCCCGCCGCAGGATCTGCATCGGATTCTTGCGGATCCAGAGCCACGAACCGAGCTCCAGCGTGAGCGGCAGGAAGATCGCGGGCGGCCGGGCGCGGTCGTATGCGTAGTCCCACAGGTCGCCATGCGCCAGATACTGCACGCTTTGCGGCTCGAACAAATAGCCGTGGTGCGGATGAGCGCCTTCGAGCATCGCCTTCAGCGCGAACATCTCGGGCAGATGTGCGATGTGCCGGGTGCATTTGGCATAGGGAAACCAGATGCTGTCGCGAAAGCCGTAGCCCGAATGACAGTCGAGCGCGAGACTCAACGGGCGAGAAATCAGTTCCTCCTCCACCACGCGCATGAGCAGCGCCGCCTCGTGCTCCATTGGGGCGCCATGCCGGCCGCGGTACCAGGGCAGCCAGGGGCCCAGGCGTTGCCCGCCCGCGAGAAACGGCACGCGCCCCTCGGCACTGTGCGGTGCGTTGCGCATCAGGTCGACCCCATTGGGATTGGAGCGCCGCATCGCCCACATGCCGCCGGGATTGACGATCGGCATGAACACGAGGCGAACCGATTGCAACTGCTCGTACAACAACTCGTCCCATTCGAGCCGGCGCAGCAGCACGCGCATGTAATCGAGCAGCAGTTGCGTACCGATCCGCTCGAGCCCATGGATTCCCGCGAAAAATCCGATGGCCGGCGCGCGCGGGTCGGTCGATCCCATCGTCGCGACGTGAACGGCGAACCGGCGGCCCTCCGCCTCCACTTCCCCGGCGATGCCGACTGCCATGTGCCCGCTGCCGGCGTCCAGAATGGCACGCAGCGCGTCATATTCCGCGAACGTCGTCTCGGGCAAGGAGGTAAGAATGGCCGTCATCGCATGAGCGCCGCGCGTCGGACTGACAGGTGCGGGCGCACCGCACCTCGATGCAATCAATATAGGTTGTCCGCGCGGCCATAGCGGTTCGTAGCCGAGGCATTTTTCGACGTCACGACGAAGGCGCCCGCACCGCGGCCGGCGATCCGTCCGAAGTAAGCCGCAGCCAGGGCTTGCGCCCACCAATTGGCTCCCTCGTTTTTTTGAAAATGGCTCTGATCGAAAGAGCCAAAGCTGGCTATAGTCCCCGTGACAGGCAACGCCGCGCAGGCTTGCCGCCGATTGCGACCGAGCAAACGCCAACGCGAGGAGAATACCGTGACGAATCTCGAACTGAAGGCCCGCAAAGACGCCGCGACACCGCGCGGCGTCGGTGTGATGTGCGATTTCTATGCTGCCCGCGCCGAAAACGCCGAACTCTGGGACATCGAGGGCCGGCGCTTCATCGACTTCGCGGCCGGCATCGCCGTCGTCAACACGGGCCATCGCCACCCGCGCGTCGTGGCGGCTGTGCGCGAGCAGCTCGACCGCTTCACGCATACCGCTTATCAGATCGTTCCTTACGCGTCGTACGTCGAACTGGCCGAGAAGATCAACCGCCGCGCCCCCGGCCAATTCGTCAAGAAAACGGCTTTCTTCACGACGGGCGCCGAAGCCGTCGAAAACGCGGTGAAGATCGCGCGCGCGGCTACCGGCCGCCCCGGCATCATCGCATTCGCGGGCGGCTTTCACGGCCGCACGATGATGGGTATGGCGCTCACGGGCAAAGTGGCGCCGTACAAGCTCAACTTCGGCCCGTTCCCGTCGGACGTGTTCCACGCACCGTTCCCCAACCCGCTGCATGGCGTGTCGACCGCCGATTCGCTGCAGGCGATCGAAACGCTCTTCAAGGCCGATATCGATCCCGCGCGCGTGGCCGCGATCATCTTCGAGCCGGTGCAAGGCGAAGGCGGCTTCTATCCCGCCCCGGCCGACTTCGTGCGCGGCCTGCGCCGCATCTGTGACGCGCACGGCATCCTGCTGATCGCCGACGAAGTCCAGACCGGCTTCGCGCGCACGGGCAAGCTCTTTGCGATGGAGCATTACGACGTGGCGCCCGACCTGATCACGATGGCCAAGAGCCTTGCGGGCGGCATGCCGCTTTCGGGCGTCGTCGGCCGTGCCGAAACAATGGATGCCGCCGCGCCCGGCGGGCTCGGCGGTACCTATGCCGGCAACCCGCTGGCCCTGGCCGCCGCGCACGCCGTGCTCGACGTGATCGACGAGGAAAAGCTTTGCGAACGGGCCGTCACGCTCGGCTCGCGCCTGAAAGCGCGCCTCGAAGCCTTGAAGGCCGACGTGCCGCAGCTTGCCGACGTTCGCGGCCCCGGCGCGATGATTGCCGCGGAGTTTCTCTCGCCGGGCACGCAGGCGCCCGACGCCGCATTTACCAAGCGCGTGCAGCAACTGGCGCTCGAGCGCGGCCTGCTGCTGCTCGTATGCGGCACGTACGGCAACGTCATTCGCTTCCTCTTCCCGCTGACGATCGAGGAGGCCGTCTTCGACGAAGCACTCGGGCTGCTCGAGGAAGCACTGAAGGACTGCGTCGGCGCGCTGGCGTAAGCGCTCGTTCTCGTTGGGAGTCGATATGCTCAATTTCGAATCGATCGAACTGAAGGACCCGTCCCTGCTGCGAACCAAGGCGTTCGTGGCGGGCGAATGGCAGGATGCGCAAGGCGGCGCGACGTTCGAAGTCCGCAATCCGGCCACGGGGCGGGTGCTGGCCACCGTGCCGAAGATGGGCGCCGCCGAAACGCGCCGTGCGATCGAAGCGGCAAACGCCGCGTGGCCCGCGTGGCGCGCGCAGCCGGCGAAGGCCCGCGCGGCCATCCTGCGCAAATGGTACGACCTGATGATCGCCCACGCCGACGATCTCGCGCAGATCATGACGGCCGAGCAAGGCAAGCCGCTTGCCGAGGCCAAGGGGGAGATCCAGTACGCAGCGTCGTTTCTCGAGTGGTTCGGCGAGGAAGCAAAGCGCGTCTATGGCGACACGATCCCGAGCCCCGCGAACGACAGGCGCATCGTGGTGGTCAAGGAGCCGGTCGGCGTCTGCGCGGCCATCACCCCGTGGAATTTTCCCGCTGCGATGATCACGCGCAAGGTCGGCCCCGCGCTCGCGGCCGGCTGCCCGATCGTCGTCAAGCCGGCCGAAGCCACGCCGCTTTCGGCGCTGGCACTCGCGGCGCTCGCCGAGCGCGCCGGCCTGCCCGCGGGCGTGCTGAGCATCGTGACGGGCGAGCCCAAGGAAATCGGCGGCGAGCTGACCGCCAACCCGCTCGTACGCAAGCTCTCGTTCACGGGGTCGACCGCGATCGGGCGGCTGCTGATGGCGCAATGCGCCGCCACCGTCAAGAAGGTCTCGCTCGAACTCGGCGGCAACGCGCCGTTCATCGTGTTCGACGATGCCGATCTGGACGCCGCCGTCACGGGGGCGATCGCCTCCAAATACCGCAACAGCGGGCAAACCTGCGTCTGCGCGAACCGCTTTTACGTGCATGAGCGCGTGTACGACGCGTTTGCCGAAAAGCTGCGCGCGGCAGTCGAACAGTTGAAGGTCGGGCGCGGCACCGAGGCCGGCGTCGTACAGGGGCCGCTCATCAACGAGGCGGCCGTGCAGAAGGTCGAGGCGCATATCGAAGACGCGCTCGCCAAGGGCGCGCACGTGGCTACGGGCGGCAAACGCCATGCTTTGGGCTACAGCTTCTTCGAGCCGACGGTGCTCACAGGCGTAACCCCGGCCATGCGCGTGGCGAAGGAGGAAACGTTCGGTCCGGTGGCGCCGCTGTTCAGGTTCGCGTCGGACGACGAAGTGGTCCGGCTCGCCAACGACACGGAGTTCGGTCTCGCAGCCTACTTCTACAGCCGGGACGTCGGCCGCGTCTGGCGCGTGGCCGAAGCGCTCGAATACGGCATGGTCGGCATCAATACGGGCCTCATTTCCAACGAGGTCGCGCCTTTCGGCGGCGTCAAGCAATCGGGCATCGGCCGCGAAGGCTCGCACTACGGCATCGACGAGTACGTCGTCGTCAAGTACCTCTGCCTCGGCATTTGACCCCGAGCCGCCAAGGCCGGCAGGTGGCGAAGCATTGGAAATGCCTTTGCCGCCGCCGGCCCGCGCTGCACCGATAGCCGACGACCCCTCCCCCGGCTGCGTCCATCGTTCCTGACTATCGACTCCGGCTGCGCTTTTTCGACACAGCCGGGTCATTCATTCGAAAAACGCCTCGAACCGAGCTGGAAACCGTTGCATTTCCACGCCAACCGGTGTTTTACTACCGCGGCCATCATTTTTGGCTTGGTATGCTTGGCGCCGCGCTCGCTGCCGACGCCGGCAGCCTTGAGAATCAACAGCCCCCGTGCGGCACGACCGCCATGGGGCACGACCAAACCGCTTCGAGGAGTCAACGTGAAGAAAATATTCGCCGCAGTAGCCATCGCCGCGCTCGCCGTTTCGGCGGGCGTTGCACAAGCGAAAGAATGGAAGGAAATCCGCTTTGGCGTGGACGCCAGCTACGCGCCGTTTGAATCGAAAGCCCCGGACGGCAAGCTCGTCGGCTTCGATATCGATCTCGGCAACGAAATCTGCAAGCGTGTGAATGCGAAGTGCGTGTGGATCGAGAACGACTTCGACGGCATGATCCCCGCGTTGAAGGCGAAGAAGTTCGATGGCGTGCTGTCGTCGATGTCGATGACGCCCGCTCGGGAAAAGGAAATCGCATTCTCGAAGAAGCTCTTCAATACGCCGACCGCCCTCGTGGCCAAGAAGGGCTCGCCGCTGAAGCCGACGGCTGACTCGCTCAAGGGCAAAACGGTCGGCGTCGAGCAGGGCACCATTCAGGAAACCTATGCGAAGACCTACTGGGAAAAGGCGGGTGTGAAGGTTACGCCGTACCAGAACCAGGACCAGGTCTATCAGGATCTGCTCTCGGGCCGGCTCGACGCCGCCCTGCAAGACAAGGTGCAAGCTGAAATCGGCTTCCTCAAGACGCCGCGCGGCGCCGGCTATCAACTCGTCGGCGAAGACCTCAACGATCCGAAGGTGCTCGGCGAAGGCGCCGGCATCGGTCTGCGCAAGCAGGACACCGACCTGAAGGCGAAGATCGACAAGGCGATCGACGAAATCCGCGCTGACGGCACGTACGACAAAATCCAGAAGAAGTACTTCGATTTCGACGTCTACGGCAAGTAATACGGCAAGTAATGCATCGCGGGCATTGCGGTACGGCTCGTCCGTGCCGCAACCCGGCCGCGCTGCTCGAGGCCCCGCGCGACGCGGGGCCTTTTCGTTTGTATGCGCCCGGCGGCGCACCGACGTACAATCGAATGCCTTGCGCTTTCATGTCCTTCGCGACCCCGCGGCGTCAGCAAACATGCAAACACGAATCCATCCGTTGATTTCCCCTTCGCTCGGCACCGGGCGCCATCTGCAAAGCTTCCATTACGGCCCGGGCGGTGCTCAAAAGGTATACATCCAATCGTCGCTGCACGCGGACGAACTGCCCGGCATGCTCGTGGCATGGGCGCTGCGGCGCAAGCTCACCGCACTCGAGGAAGCCGGCAAGCTGCGCGGCGAGATCGTCGTCGTACCCGTGCCCAATCCGATCGGACTTAGCCAGCACGTACTCGGCCAGATGATCGGCCGCTTTGAAACGAATTCGGCCAGCAACTTCAACCGCAACTTCTACGATCTGGCCGCGCTCGTAATGCCGCGCATCGAAAGCCGCCTCGGCAACGACGCCCGCGCGAACATGCAGGCGATCCGCGCGGCGATGCGCGAAGCGCTCGACGAGCAAAAACCGCGCACCGAACTCGAATCGCAGCGCCTCGCGCTGCAGCGGCTTTCGTACGACGCGGACATCGTGCTCGATCTGCACTGCGACTTCGAAGGCGCGATGCACCTTTATACGAACCCGGACCTCTGGGAGGACGTGGAGCCGCTCGCCCGCTATCTCGACGCCAAGGCTTCGCTGCTCGCCCTCAACTCGGTCGGCAATCCGTTCGACGAAATTCACAGCTTCTGCTGGTCGGAGCTGCGCGCGCGCTTCGGCGAGCGCCATCCCATTCCCAATGGCGGCATTTCGGTCACCGTCGAATTGCGCGGCCAAGCCGACGTCTCGTACGAGGATGCCGAGCACGACTCCCAGGCAATCATCGAATACCTCACGCAGCGCGGGATCGTCGAAGGTACCGCGGCGCCGTTGCCGCCGCTCGCCTTCGCGGCCACGCCGCTCGCCGGCACCGAGCCGCTCGTTGCACCGATGTCGGGCGTCGTCGTGTTCCGCGCGAACGTGGGCCGATGGATCGAGGCCGGACAGCCCGTGGCCGACATCGTCGATCCGCTCGCCGATCAAGTCGCCACCGTGACAGCGGGCACGCCCGGCGTGCTCTATGCGCGCCACCGGGCGCGCTTTGCCACGGCCGGCATGGAGATCGCGCGCATTGCCGGCGCAACCGCTTTCCGCACGGGAAGCCTGCTCTCGCCTTGAGCAACGCGAACGCGAACGCGAGCGAGCGGCGCGCGAACATACCGCGCCGGCATCGCAACGCACCGCACCGGTTACCCTCGGTAACAATCGGCCCGCTTTCAGCGGGCTTTTTTACGCGCCTCTTAAGTTTGGCTTAATTCTGCGCTGAGACTATGACCATCCATACCACCCCCTGTTGAGCCGCCGGAGTATCGGCGGCATCTTTTTGTCTTCTTCGTGCGGCGCCTGCTGGGCCCATGAGGTGTCGCAAACGGATACGGCGATGATAGAAGATTCCGTGTTCAAACATGTGCGCACGATGCTCAAGCGTCAGCATGCGTTGCCTGTGCAGAGCTGCCGCGTCTCGCAACCCGTGCAGCGCCCGTGGGGCCGTACCTATCGGCTCGTCGAATGGACGGTAACGAAAGATGCGCCGTCGCATCGGTGCGTCGTGCCGGCGGAACTCAGCGCGGCAGAAATCGCGCGCCACGTTGCCGCCCACATCCCCGGCCGCATCTACTTCGACGAACCGCGCTGACGCCGCTCACGCTGCATGCCAGTCCGTCCAGGCGTACGAACACGGCGATCCGTCGTGTCCGTGCCCAAAACCGTACGCGTCATCGGCGTCGCAGGCACCATGGGCGTCATGAGTGACATGTGCGCCGCGGTTTGAGCGGCGCGCGTTCTCTGCTACGCTTTCAGGCCGTAGTCTTCCACTTGGCCTGTCAGCACCTCATCCGATGGAAAATTCGTTCAACGAACGCGGCGTGACGATCACCCGCAACGGCCTCAGCGCGGGCGGCCAGCTTTTCGCGCTGCGCGACATTCAAGCACTGCGCGTCGTCACCGTTCACAAGAACAAGGCCTTGCCCCTCGTCGTCGCACTCATCGGTGCGGCAACGGCGGCCACCGGCGGCGTACTCGAGATGGGCTCGCTGCTCGTGATCGGCGTCATGCTCGTCGTCGTGGGGGCGCTTGCGTGGTACGTGCAGGACATCACGCACCGCCTGATGATTCGGACCGCAACGGGCGAACGCGAAGCGCTGACGAGCACCGACATCGAATTCGTCGAGCGCGTCGGCCAAGCCGTGCACGACGCGCTCGCGCGCACTCAATCGGTCTGAAGCGGCCTCACGCGCCAGATTTCGCGCGCATATTCGGAAATCGTGCGATCCGACGAAAACTGCCCCATGCCGGCAACGTTTTCGACCGCGCTGGCCGTCCACGCGCGCGGATCGCGAAAGCGCGCGTCCACGGCGTCCTGCGCCTGCGCATAGGCACCGAAATCGGCAAGCACCATGTAATGGTCGCCCCAGTCCACGAGCGTATGGAATATATCGGAGTAGCGATGCGAATCGCCACCCGAAAAGTAGCCCGTACGAATCTGATCGAGCGCGAGCCGCAATTCCTCGTTCTCTTCGTAGATCTGCCGCGGCCGGTAGCCTGACGCCCGCAGATCGCCGACTTCGCTCGCAGTGAGGCCGAAGATGAACATATTCTCGCGCCCTACGGCCTCGCAGATTTCGATGTTGGCACCATCCATCGTGCCGATCGTGAGCGCGCCGTTCAACGCGAGCTTCATGTTGCCCGTGCCCGACGCCTCGGTGCCTGCCATCGAAATCTGCTCGGACAGATCCGCCGCCGGAATCATGAGCTCGGCGACGCTCACGCCGTAGTTCGGCACGAACACGACCTTCAGCAGATCGCCGATCGCCGGATCGTTGTTGACCTTCTGACTCACGTCGCCAATGAGCCGGATGATCGTCTTGGCCATCTTGTACGCGGATGCGGCCTTGCCCGCGAAAACGATCGCGCGCGGCACCCAGTCGCGCTCCGGATGCGCGCGAATGCGGTTGTAGCGCACGATCACATGCAGCACGTTCAGCAATTGCCGCTTGTACTCGTGAATGCGCTTGACCTGCATGTCGAACAGCGCATCGGGATGGATCGTGCAGCCCGTGTCGTGCAACAGGCGCTGCGCCAGACGAATCTTGTTGCGCCGCTTCGCGGCACGAAATTCCGAGGCGAACGCGGGATCGTCCTTGAGCGTGCGCAACTGCGCCAGCTCGAACAGATCGGTGCGCCACCGCGTACCGATGCGGCTGTCGATCAGCGAGGAGAGCGGCGGGCTCGCCTGCGCGAGCCATCGCCGCGGCGTGATGCCGTTCGTCACGTTCGTGAAACGCTCGGGGAACATCCGTGCGAAGTCGCTGAAGAACTCGCGCTCCATCAATTGCGAATGCAGCTTCGATACGCCATTGACTTTCTGGCTCGCGACAATGGCCAGATGCGCCATGCGCACACGCCGCTGCCCGTATTCGTCCACGAGCGATATACGGCGAATGACATCGATGTCATGGCCGAAGTGCTCGCTCGCCACTTTGAGGAAATTGGCGTTGATCTCGAAGATGATCTCGAGATGTCGCGGCAAGAGGCGCGCGAGCATATCGACATCCCAGGTTTCCAGCGCTTCCGGCATCAACGTGTGGTTGGTGTAGGAAAACACCTGGTGGACCATCTTCCACGCGCGCTCCCACGGAATATGATGGACATCGACGAGCAACCGCATCAACTCGGGTATCGCGAGCACCGGGTGCGTGTCGTTCAGGTGAATCGCCACTTTCTCCGCGAAGCGGCCAAAGGTGCTGTGCGTGCGCTGATAGCGGCGGATGAGATCCTGCATCGTCGCCGAAACGAAAAAGTACTCCTGGCGAAGACGCAACTCGCGCCCTGCCGGCGTGGAGTCGTCGGGATAAAGCAGCCGCGAGACGTTCTCCGAGTATTCCTTCGCCTCGACCGCGCGCCTGTAGTCGCCCTGGTTGAACGCCGAGAGATCGAGTTCCTCGGTCGCGCGCGCCGACCACAACCGCAGCGTATTGGTCGCGCTCGTCCCGAACCCCGGGATCACCGTGTCGTATGCCATCGCGTTGACATGCTCGGTCTCGGTCCACTCGACACCATGCTCGCGCTGGACGGTGCGCCCGCCGAAGTGAACGACGTATTGCACCTCGGGGCGCGGGAACTCCCACGGGTTGCCCGCGCGCAGCCAGTAATCAGGGGTCTCCACCTGCTCGCCGCCCACGATCTGCTGACGGAACATGCCGTACTCGTAGCGAATGCCATAGCCGAAGCCGGGCACCGCGAGCGTCGCCATCGAGTCGAGAAAGCAGGCAGCCAGGCGGCCCAGGCCGCCATTGCCCAGTGCCGCGTCAGGCTCGAGTTCGGTGATGGCCGCGAGGTCCACACCGACGCTCGCCAACGCCTCGTGCATCTGATCATGGATCCCAAGTGCAAGCAGCGCGTTCGTGAACGTGCGCCCGATCAGGAATTCCATCGAGAGGTAGTAGACGCGCTTGACGTCCTGTTCGTATTGCTGCCGCGTGGTTTTCATCCATCTCGCGACGAGGCGGTCACGCACGGCAAACGCCGCGGCATTGAGCCAGTCTTGCGGGCGGGCCGCCACGGCGTCCTTGCCGACGCCGTACATCAAGCGGTTGGAGATGGAGCGTCTGAGTGCATCGACGGTGCTGTTGAGCTGATCGAATTCCAGGTCGACGGCTGTCATCGAATCCCTCCTGTCAGCGCGGCGGCATGCGCCTTGCTCTCGCCGGCAAAGACGAATGCACGAACCGCTGGGCGTTCAGGTTACGCCTTTTTGCCTGCGGACGGGGCGCCCGCCGCTGCGAAATAAATCGGCAAAAAATCTTCGCGGCGAGAGGCCCGGCGGCACGCGGGCGTGCTTGCGCATTGGCATGGCGCAGGCGCCGTGCCTAATATGAACAGGTCGGGTTATAACGGAGACGGCCATGACGACGCGCACGGACATTCACACGGTGCTCGGCACGATGCACTCGCACGAGCTGTTGATGCTGTCGCTGATCCGGGCGCTGCCGCCCGAAATTCGCCAGCGCGCGATAGACGACTTTCAGGCGCAGGTGGAACAGGCCGACCTGCCGCATCTGAGCGCTGACAGCGAGCGGGAAACGATCGATGCCTGCCGCGCGCATCTGCGCAAGATGTCGATCGTATTGAGCGCGATATCGTCGTAGCCGCCGCTATGCGGTTTCGGCCACTTCAGCGCGGCAGATAAGCGAGCGGATCCATCGGCGTGCCCTCGCGCCGGATCTCGAATTGCACGGTCGCACGGCCCGTCTTGTCGGTGCCCATCTGGGCGATCGACTGCCCCTTGCGAACCGTGTCGCCCTCTTTCACCGCGACGGGTCCGTTCACGGCATACGCCGTCACGAGCGAATCGCTGTGCTTGACGACGATCAGCGTCGCATACTGCTCCACCGCATTGCCGATATAGATGACGTTACCGTCCGCCGCCGCTTTGACGGGATCGTCGGCACGCCCCGCGATCATGATGGCTTTCGACGCCGCGCCCTGCGTCGGCTTCAGCACGTTCCCGTAAGCAGGCCACGCGAGACGGACGGCCGGGGCGCCCGAGACACTGGCATTCGCCCCGGTCGGCGGCACGACGCGCAGCACCTGTCCAGGAACGAGCAAAGCGGTCATGGGCAGCCGGTTCCATTCCGCGATGTCCTGCTGCCGTTGGCCGAAGCCGGCCGCGACGCTGGCGAGCGTATCGCCCGCGTTGACCCGGTAATAGCCGGGCTGCACGCCTGGCTGAGCGAGGCGCGCGTTCGATTGCGAGCCGGTGGACGAGGTGCCGAACCACTGATCGGTCGTCGTGCATCCCGCCGCGAGCGCGATGCACGCCGTCAGCGCGATATGGGTGAGTGTGCGCACCCGAATGGCGGGCACCGCAGCCGTTGTGTTTGTCGTTGTCATCATTTCCCCTCGATCGATGCGTTGCGCCCGTGCACGACCTCTCTTTTCGTGCACGCGACCCTCGCTGGTCGGACGCTGTTTGCTTCCTTGGCCGCGCCACGCGACTTGCGGGCGCCGCCCTGACCGGGTGGCCGCAAGCCATGCGGCACCAACTGGAGGGTCGAGGATCGCACATCTTACCGCCCCGAGGCAAAGCGAGGCCGAAATGAAACTGGCTCGCGCCCCGACAAAGGGCAGCGAGCCAGTTTCCTGGGGCATGCCGGCGAATCGTCAAAGGCGATCCGTCGGACTTCCCTCACACCGCAAGCTTGCGCTTAGCGGCCGAAGTAAAGCGGGTGCACACCGTCGACATTCATCGGACGGCTTTGTTGCGCCGAGCCCGACTGGCTGTTGTCGGCAGCCGAGCCACCATAGCCCGACGTATCGGCCGTAGCGGCCACCTGGGCGCCTTGCTGCGCGTCGACGCGTTGCTCGGCGGCCTGGATGTCGGCCGGATAATACGGATCCTGGCCGGTCGGACGGTAGCCCGCCTGTTCGAGGCGGATCAGGTCTTGCTTGACTTGCTCCCGCGTCACGGGGCCGTTCGATTGGGTTTGTGCCATCGAGACGAGCGGGACCGAAAGAGCGGTAGCGGCGATAAGGGCATAAGCGAGCGATTTCATGACTGACCTCCGTAATTTGTTTTCGCCCCGAACACCGTGTTCGGAAGCGATTGATCACAGTCTAGCCAGCGCATCACCTAGGGAAAACCACTAATTTGATGAAAGAGTTTTTCCCCGAGAGCAACAATAACGCCCTGTAACGATTCGTTACCGCCAAAAACAGTGACAATAGACCCTGCTGTCCACCGGGTCTTGCTACGCCCAATTAGCGTGGTAGCTGCCTTCCTTATCGATACGCTCGAACGTGTGGGCACCGAAGAAATCGCGCTGTGCCTGAATCAGGTTCGCCGGCAGGCGCTCGGCGCGATAGCCGTCGAAATAGGCAATGGCCGATGCGAACGCCGGTACCGGTACGCCCGCGGTCACGGCAGCGATCACGACCTCGCGCAACGCCGCCTGATATTGCTCGGCAATCTCCCGGAAATACGGGTCGAGCAAGAGGTTGGCGAGTGCGGAGTTCTTCGCGTAGGCGTCGGTGATTTTCTGCAGGAATCGCGCACGAATAATGCAGCCTGCACGGAAAATTTTCGCGATCGAACCAAATTCGAGATTCCAGCCGTATTCCTCCGAGGCGGCCCGCAACTGCGCGAAACCCTGCGCATACGAGATCACCTTGCTCAAGTAAAGGGCGCGCCGCACGGCTTCGACGAATGCGTCACGGCCCTCGAGCCGGGGCGCGGGGCGCGGCCCGGAGAGGATTTTGCTCGCCGCGACGCGCTGTGTCTTGAGCGACGACAGCACGCGCGCGAATACCGATTCCGTGATGAGGGGCAACGGCACCCCCAGGTCGAGCGCATTCTGGCTCGTCCACTTGCCGGTCCCTTTTTGCGCAGCCCGGTCGAGGATCACATCGACGAGTTCGCGGCCCGTTTCATCGTCCTTGCGCCCAAAGATCCTTGCGGTGATTTCGATCAGATAGCTGTCGAGTTCGCCTTCGTTCCATTCGGTGTAGACACGCGCGAGCTCGGCGTTCGTCAAGCCCGCCACTTGCTGGAGCACCGAATAGCTTTCCGCGATGAGCTGCATGTCGCCGTACTCGATGCCGTTGTGAACCATCTTGACGAAATGTCCGGCGCCGTCGGGGCCCATGTAGGCCACGCAGGGCTCGCCGTCGGGCGCCTTTGCGGCAATCTCTGTGAGGATCGGCGCAACGAGGTCGTAAGCCTCGCGCTGCCCGCCCGGCATGATCGACGGCCCCTTGAGCGCGCCCTCTTCGCCACCCGACACGCCGGTGCCGATGAAATGCAGGCCCGCCTTCGCCAGCTCCTGGTTGCGGCGAATCGTGTCGGTGAAATGCGTATTGCCACCGTCGATGAGGATATCGCCGGCGTCCAGCAACGGCTTGAGCGCCGCAATGGTCGCATCGGTTGCCTCGCCGGCTTTCACCATCAGCAAAATGCGGCGAGGCTTTTCGAGCGAAGCGACAAATGCTTCCAGCGTGTAGGCCGGCACGAGTTGGCGCCCCGGAAACTGCGCGAGCAGTTCGTCCGTTTTCGCGCGGCTGCGGTTGTAGACGGCGACAGTATGGCCGCGGCTCTCGATGTTCAGCGCGAGATTGCGCCCCATGACCGCGAGACCGATGACGCCGATGGCAGGTTTGCCCATTGTGGAATTCTCCTTGGAAGGCTGCCGCACGATCCTTATGCCGCACGGCGCGACAGTTCGCGCATCGAGCCGGGCATCTCGCCGGCCGAAACGCGCCTAAACAAAATGTGTCGTCACGTTTGCCGCGAGTGTCGCCAGCGCGTCGCCGCACGGGGCCTCGACTTTCAAGGCCAGCAGCGGATCGGCACGCGTGCGCCCGATATTGACGGCGGCAATCGGCGTTCCCGCCTTTTCGGCCCACACGCAGAAGCGATAGCCCGAGTAGACCATCAGCGACGAGCCCACCACGAGCATCGCATCGGCGGACTCGAGCGCGTGCACCGCCGCGTCCACACGTTCGCGCGGCACGCTCTCGCCGAAAAAGACGACCGCGGGCTTCAGCATCCCGCCGCACTCGGGGCAGCCCGGCACGCTAAACGCGTCGAGCGCCGCCCATTCGAGGTGGGCATCGCCATCCGCCGATGCTTCGGCGACGATTCCCGCCAGCTCCGGATTGGCGCGTTGGAGAAGCAGTTGGACCTCCGAGCGGTCATGACGCGCGCCGCATGCGAGGCAGGTGACCGCATCGATGCCGCCGTGCAGCTCGATGACGCCGGCGCTGCCGGCCCGCTGATGCAGGCCGTCGACGTTTTGCGTCACCAGCGCCGCAATACGCCCCGCATGACCGAGCTGCGCGAGCGCACGATGCGCCGCGTTCGGCTGCGCCGCGGCAAGTATCGGCCAGCCCACCATGCTGCGCGCCCAATATCGGCAACGCGCCGCTTCCGAACCGAGGAACGCCTGCAGTTGAATGGGTTGCGCGCGCATCCATTCGCCGTTTGCATCGCGGTAGCCGGGAATGCCGGAGGCGGTGCTGACGCCCGCCCCCGTCAACACGAAGAGCCGCTCATGACGCCGTACGAATTCGCCCAGCGCATCGAGCGCTTCGAGCGCTTCGGCGTGGGCGTGATCATGCGCGGGCGCCGCCAATGAAGCGGATGGAATAGAAGACAGCAAGGCATCGGTTTCGGTCATGGGCGGCAATACCCGGCCAAGCGTTGGACCCGGCCGGAAGCAACGTGACGCGACGACGCGCATTCTACGCCGTTCGCCGCAACGTTGCCCGCGGCTTGCCGCCTGCACGCGCGCTCGGGCGCCCGCGATGCATCAGTGGATGCTTCGCGCTTCAGCGCTTCAGCGCTTGGCCGCTTGCTGGCCGAGTACCGTCTGGATCATGCAATCCATTTCCTTGACGATATCGGAGAGAAGCGCGGTGACGACGGCGAATTCGCGCCCGTACGGACCGGCCCGCCCGGCGGAAATGCGTGCGTTGATCGCGACGATGTTCGCTTGCATCGAAATATGGCCGAGCTGCTCGGCCAGATCGGCATTGCGCTTTTTCGCCGCTGACTCGACCCCGCGCATTTCGTTCTGATAAGCGAGCGTGATCTGCTGGAGGAGCTCGAGCAGCGGCGTTGCCTGCGCGATGATCGCAGCGACTTCCTCGCCATCCGGACCTGCTCCGGCCGCGATCGAAGCAATAGCCGCCGTTGCGTCCGCAACGAATTGCCGGATGCGCTGATCGGCCCGGTGCGTGCCGAAGTAGAGCGCCTGGAGCGCATCGGAAAACACCCCCGGCAGGCGGTCGTTGCCATTGACGAGATCGGCATGCGCGCCCGAGAACGTCGCGAGGCACTCGCGCGCGATGGCGAGCGCGGCGGCATCGCCCTGCGCCGCGAGCAGCACATGCAGCACGATCCGTTGCGACAGCATGCGCTGCCGCCCGGCTACGTTGATGAGTTCGCCGATGGTTTGGCCCGAGACGGCACTTTGTTCTTTTTCTGCCAGTTGTTTCATATCGGTAGCGCCGCTCGATCGCTCGACGGCGCGGTTTCCTTGCTGAAGGACGCCATTGCCCTTCGTCAGCCGCCCGCAAACGGCGGCTTGCCGACTCCGACCCGCGGCAAAGCCGCCGTTGGCTCTGCCACGGCCGCTCACGCAATAGCCATGCCATCGCGCCTGCCGTGCGGCACCGCAACACCGCGCACGCAGCGGCAGCGCGGCGCAATGCGCGCGTGGGCACGGTCATGAGCACGTACACGACGGCGCACGTTGGTGCATCGCGGCACCCGACGCACCGGCACAGGGAAGTGGAGAACCGCACGGCAAGCTGCGCGCCGGTTTTCGAGAAGCGCTCCGCGAAGCATGCCGAAAGCCGCCTGGAAGCGGGCTGGAAGCGAACTAGAAGCGGTCGACGCGAAACGGCGCCGGGTCGACGAAAGGTACCGCGCCCGTCATCATTTCGGCAATGAGGCGGCCCGTCACGGGGCCGAGCGTGAGGCCGTGATGCGCATGGCCGAAAGCGAACCAGAGGTCCTTGTGGCGCGGCGCAGGGCCGATGACGGGCAGCATGTCGCCGGTACAGGGCCGCTGCCCCATCCACGGCTCGCTGTCCACCCGCTCGCCCAGCGGAAAGAGCGCCCGCGCGATCGGCTCGACGGCGGTAAGCTGATCGGGTGTCTTGGGCTCGTCGAGCAATCCGAGTTCCGCGCCGGTTGTGAGCCGCACGCCGCGCGCCATCGGCGTAATGAGGTACCCCTTCTCCGCATCGAGCACGGGATGATTGAGCCGCGCGTTCGCGCTGGAACGATAGTGCATGTGATAGCCGCGCTTGATGCCGAGCGTGAGCCGGTAGCCCAGGCGCTCGCTGAGCGGGGCCGACCAGGGCCCCATCGCCACCACCGCGCTCTTGGCCTCCACGGCGCCGGCTTCCGTGCGCACGCGCCACTTCGGCTCGAGCGTCGTCGCGTCGCCCGTCAGGAAACGCCCGCCGAGCGCTTCGAAATAGCGCGCGTAAGCCATCACGAGCGCGTTTGGATCGTCGACCGACACGGCTTGCGTGTAGTGCACGGCGCCGACGAGCGCCGGCGACAAATCGGGCTCGAGCGCATGCAAGGCAGCGGGATCGAGCGCGTCGTAGGCGACGCCGAACTCCGCCTTCCACCGTTCGGCAGTCTTCAATTCTTCCTCGAAGCGGTCCGGCGTACGGTAGACCCGCATCCAGCCGTTGCGGCGCAGCGAGCCCGCAACGCCTGCCGCTTCGGCCAGCGCATCGTGCTCGCTCACGCAATGCTCGATCAACGTGGCGTAGCGCCGCGCAATGGCCGCATGCCGTCCCGGCGCCGAATTACGCCAATAGCGGAACAGGAACGGTGCCAGCTTGGGCATGGCCGCCGGATGATAGCGAACGTCGAGCGCCTTGTTGCCGGCATAGTGCAGCAGCGCGCCCAGGCCGCGCGGAAAAGCGTAGGGATAAACGCCCTCGCGCTGGATGAGCCCGGCATTGCCGAACGATGTCTCGTTACCGGGCGGCTTGCGATCGATCAGCGCCACGGCCAGCCCGCGCTTTTGCAGATGGACGGCAACGGAAACGCCGACCATGCCGGCGCCAAGCACAAGAGTGTCGAATTTCATCGAAGCGAAGATCGAAAGGGGAAAGCGCCAGCGAAAACGAGGAGCCCGGCGGCGGACAGCCTCGTTATCATATACGAGAATCGACGATTTCTCGTATATGAGAATATTCGCCACCGCCTCCCTTCACCGCCTCCCTTTTTGCCGGGGGCTCCGCCCAAACGTTGCCGTCATGCCGAAGAAACCCGCCGCCCCGCCGCAGATCGACCACGCGCTCGTCGGGGAGCGCCTTCGCGCCGCGCGGAAGGCTCGGGGGCTCACGCTCGCGCAACTGTCGGAACAATCGGGCGTGGCCGTCTCGACGATTTCGAAAGCCGAGCGCGCCGATATTGCGCTCACCTACGACAAATTCGCCGCGCTCGCGCACGCGCTCGAGGTCGACTTCGCCGACCTCTTCGCGCAACCGGGCAAGGCCCGCACGCGGCGGATGACGCCCTGCTTCACGGCGGCCGGCACGCAGCCCGTCTACGATACGCCGAACTACGATTACGGCCTCATTGCCCACAGTCTGAGCGGCAAACGCATGGTTCCCATCCGTGCGCGAGTCCGCGCCCGCTCGCTCGCCGAGTTTCCCGACTACATCCGGCACGCGGGCGAAGAGTTCGTCTTCCTGCTGAGCGGCACGCTTCGGCTCGAATTCGAAAACGGAAGCGCCTATACGCTCGCTCCCGGCGACAGTCTCTACTTCGACAGCACCATCGGCCATGTCTATCTGAGCACGGGCGACGCGCCCGCGGAGGCGCTCGTCTGCTGCGTCGATACCGGCGCGCATCGCGGCGAAGGCGTCATCTAGGCCCGCTCGCGCCCATTGCAGACCCCTGGCGCCGCCATTCAGGGTGCGCCGCGAGAGCGCTCGCCGCCAAATTGTGCTTTACTTCCGGTGCAACTCGAAAAACAACGACGTATTGCCGAGCAAACCGGCACCGAGCGCATCGAGGAGTGCCGAGTCTCGATCCCCCCAAGGAGACAATCCATGGCGATCAGCATCAGCCTGACGGTCAACGGCGCACCCGTGACCGCCGATGTCGAAGCTCACACCCTGCTGGTTCATTTCCTTCGCGATCACTTGAGGCTGACGGGTACGCACGTCGGCTGCGATACCGCTCAATGCGGCGCTTGCACCGTGCATCTCGACGGCCGTGCGGTGAAATCCTGCAACGTGCTGGCCGTACAAGCCGACGGCACGCAGGTCACGACGATCGAAGGGCTCGCGAAAGACGGCGAGCTTCACCCGATGCAAGCCGCGTTCCGCGAGTGCCATGGGCTGCAATGCGGCTTTTGCACGCCCGGCATGGTGATGAGCGCGGCGGCGCTGATCGCGCGGCAACCCGACGCCACGGCCGACGAGGTACGCCGCCAGCTCGACGGCAACTTCTGCCGCTGTACCGGCTATCACAATATCGTCAAGGCGGTGCTCGAAGGCGCGGCGCAGATGAAAGCCGGCCACGCCGGGACGCCCGCGGCAGTTCGTTGAGGAGAGCGAAACAATGAACGCACCTGAAGAACGCCGCCTGATCGGCGCCTCGGTCAAACGCAAGGAAGACTATCGTTTCCTGACCGGCAACGGGCAATACACGGATGACGTCGTGCTGCCGCGGCAAGCCTACGGCGTATTCGTGCGCTCGCCGCATGCTCATGCCCGCCTCGGCACCATCGACGCAGAAGCGGCCAAGGCGATGCCAGGCGTCATCGCCGTATTCACCGGCGCCGATCTGGCGGCCGAGCACGTCGGCGGGCTGCCCTGCGGCTGGTTGATTCACAGCATCGACGGCTCCCCGATGCGCGAACCGGCGCACCCCGTGCTGGCCTACGGCAAGGTGCGGCACGTGGGCGATCCGGTCGCGCTCGTCATCGCCGAATCGGCGAAAGCGGCCAAGGATGCGGCCGAGGCGATCGACGTCGACTACGACGTGCTGCCCGCCGTGACCGATACGGCCGTGGCGGCCGACGGCAGCCAGCCGGCCGTGCACGACGAGGTACCCGACAACGTCTGCTACACCTGGGGCCATGGGGACAAAGCGGCAACCGATGCGGCATTCGCCAAGGCAGCCCACGTGACCACGCTCGAGATCGTCAACAACAGGCTGGTGCCCAATGCGATCGAGCCGCGCGCCGTCAACGCGAGCTATTCGAAGCAGGATGACAGCTACACGGTTTATGTGGCCAACCAGAACCCGCACGTCGAGCGGCTGCTGATGGCCGCGTTCGTGCTCTCGCTGCCCGAATCGAAGCTGCGGATCGTCGCGCCCGACGTGGGCGGCGGCTTCGGCTCGAAGATATTTCTCTACGGCGAGGATGTCGCGCTCACCTGGGCATCCAGGCACATCGGCCGGCCCGTGAAGTGGACGGCGGAACGCTCGGAATCGTTCGTGTCCGATGCGCACGGCCGAGATCATGTGACGAAAGCCGAGCTCGCGCTGGATGCCGACGGCCGCTTCCTCGCGATGCGCGTGCATACGATCGCCAACATGGGCGCGTATCTGTCCACCTTCGCTTCTTCGGTGCCGACGATTCTCTATGCGACGCTGCTTGCCGGCCAGTACGCGACACCCGCCATCTATGCCGAGGTCAAAGCCGTCTTCACCCATACCGTGCCTGTGGACGCCTACCGCGGCGCAGGCCGCCCGGAGGCGACCTACGTCGTGGAGCGGCTCGTCGAAACCGCCGCGCGCGAGCTGGGCCTCGATCCCGCCGAGATCCGCCGGCGCAACTTCGTTCGTGAATTCCCTTACACCACGCCCGTGGGCCTCACCTACGACACCGGCGACTACGAAGCCTGCCTCTCGCGCGCAATCGAACTCGCCGACGTAGCGGGCTTCGCCGCGCGGCGCGACGCGTCGAAGCAAAGCGGCAAGCTGCGCGGCCTCGGCTACTCGTGCTACATCGAGGCGTGCGGCCTCGCGCCGTCGAAGATCGCCGGGGCCCTCGGCGCGCGCGCGGGACTATTCGAAGCAGGCGAGGTCCGAGTGCATCCGACCGGCACCGTCACCGTCTTCACGGGCTCGCACAGCCATGGTCAAGGTCACGAAACAACCTTCGCGCAGGTGGTGGCCGACCGGCTCGGCGTGCCGCTCGAAAACGTCGAAATCGTGCACGGCGATACGGGGCGCATTCCGTTCGGCATGGGCACCTACGGCTCGCGCTCGATTGCCGTGGGCGGCGCGGCCATCATGAAAGCGCTCGACAAGATCGAAGCCAAGGCGAAGAAGATTGCCGCACATCTGCTCGAGGCCTCGGCGAACGACATCGAATTCAAGAACGGCGTATTCCGCGTGAGCGGTACCGATCGCACCAAGAGCTTCGCGGAGATTTCGCTCGCGGCATACGTGCCGCACAATTACCCGCTCGACGAACTCGAGCCCGGGCTCGACGAGAACGCGTTTTACGATCCGAGCAATTTCACCTACCCGTCCGGCGCGTACATCTGCGAAGTGGAGGTGGACCAGGATACGGGGGAAACACGCATCGATCGCTTCACCGCCGTCGACGATTTCGGCAACGTCATCAATCCGATGATCGTCGAGGGCCAGGTCCACGGCGGACTGGGCCAGGGCATCGGCCAGGCATTGCTCGAACGATGCGTCTACGACAACGAAACGGGACAGTTGCTTTCGGGCTCCTACATGGACTACGCGATGCCGCGCGCCTCCGATCTGCCGGACTTCACCGTGGAGACGGCCAAGGGCACGCCCTGCACGCATAATCCGCTCGGCGTGAAAGGCTGCGGCGAAGCCGGTGCGATCGGGTCTCCGCCCGCCGTCATCAACGCGCTCGTCGATGCGCTTGGGTCGCTCGGCGTCAAGGACCTCCAGATGCCGGCCACGCCGCATCGCGTCTGGTCGGCCATCCGGGCGGCACAGCAGGCCACGCAGCAAGCGGCCCATTAACGAAGGAGTCCTAAATGTATTCCTATTCGTTCGACTATCAGCGTGCCGCCGATGCCGCCGCGGCTGCCGCGCCCCTGAAGGCCGATGGCGATGCGAAGTACCTTGCCGGCGGGCAGAGCCTGCTGCCCGCCATGCGCCTGCGGCTCGCGCAACCGACGACGCTGGTGGACGTGACGCGCATCGCCGCCTTGAAGGCGATCCAGGTGGACGACTCGCTCGTGACGATCGGCGCGGCCGTCTGCCATGCGGACGTGGCCGAGCACGACGCCTTGCGACGCGTGCTGCCGGGACTCGCCGATCTGGCCGGTAACATCGGCGACCGGCAGGTACGCGCGCGCGGCACCCTCGGCGGCTCGCTCGCCAACGACGATCCCGCGGCCGACTATCCAGCCGCGGCCCTCGCGTTGGGCGCGACGATCGTGACCGACAAGCGGCGCATCGCAGCCGACGATTTCTTCGTCGGCATGTACGAAACGGCACTCGAACCGGCGGAGCTGATCATGTCGGTGGAATTCCCGGTGCCCGAAAAGAGCGCCTACGAAAAATTCCGCAATCCCGCGTCGCAGTTCGCGCTCGTCGGCGTATACGTCGCGCGGCACCGCGATGGCGTGCGCGTGGCCGTGACCGGCGCGGGCCCCTCTGTGTTTCGCTCGATGGACCTCGAAAAAGCACTGACGGCAAACTTCGCGAGCGCCGCCGCGCGCGCCGTATCGGTGCCGCCCGACGATCTGAACACCGATCTGCACGCGAGTGCCGAGTATCGCGCGCACCTGATACCGCTGCTGGCCGCGCGCGCCGTGGAGCGCGCCCGCTAGCGCCCTTTCGCGATGCAACCGGTATCGATCGACGACGCCCTCGCCCGGCTCGCGGCACACGGCTATTTCGCCAGCCGCGAACTGGCCGCCGCGCTCTACCTTTCCTTGCGCATGGAGCGGCCGCTTTTTCTCGAAGGCGAGCCCGGCGTGGGCAAGACGGAGCTGGCGAAAGCGGCCGCCGCCATGCTCGGCACCACGCTGCTGCGCCTGCAATGCTATGAAGGGCTCGACACGGCCAGCGCGCTCTACGAGTGGGATTACCCGCGCCAGATCATGGCGCTGCGATTGGCCGAGGCATCCGGCGAACGCCCCGGCAACGATACGCTTTATCGCAGCGAGTTTCTGCTCAAGCGGCCGCTCCTGCAGGCGCTTCTGCCGGACGAAGCGCACCCGGGCGCCCAGCGCGTACTGTTGATCGACGAAATCGATCGTGCCGACGAGCCGTTCGAAGCGTTTCTGCTCGAACTGCTCTCCGACTTCCAGGTTTCGATTCCGGAGTTCGGAACCGTGCGCGCCGAACGGCCTCCGCTCGTCGTCGTCACGTCGAACCGCACGCGCGAAGTCCACGATGCCCTCAAGCGCCGCTGCCTCTATCAATGGATCGGCTACCCCGAGCGCGAGCGCGAACTGGCCATCGTGGCGGCCCGGGCGCCCGAGGCCGGTGCGGTACTGCAGCGCCGTGCCGTCGCGTTCGTGCATCGGCTGCGTACGATGGATCTGTTCAAGGCCCCGGGCGTGGCCGAAACAATCGATTGGTGCCGCGCCCTGGCCGCGCTCTCGGTGCGCGAGCTCGATCCGCAATCGGTGCAGGACACGCTCGGCGTGCTGCTCAAGTACCAGGACGACCTGGCCCGCCTCGATGCGGAGCAGATCGCGCAGTGCCTGGCCGTGACGGAGTGATCGATGGCACCGCCCGAATGCGGCACCGGCGCCTTGCCGATATTCGCACGCAACGTCGCGCACTTCGTACGCGTGCTGCGCGCGGCGGGCTTGCCGATGTCCTCGGCACAAGCCGTCGATGCACTGCATGCCCTGACGCTGGTCGACATCGGCCGCCGCGACGACGTACAGGCGGCGCTCGCGGCGACGCTCGTCACCTCGCCCGACGAGCGCGCACTCTTCGACGCGGCATTCGACGTCTATTGGCGCGACCCCGATTGGGAAAACCGCCTGCGCGCGATGCTGCTGCCCAAAGTGCAGGGCGCGGCCCCTCCGCCCACGCGCAATAACCGTCTTGCCGACGCACTGGCGGCGCGCGAAGCCGATTTGCAGCGCCGGCGAAACGATCGCCCGGTACCCGACGGCGAGCAACAGGAGATGACCGCACGGTTCACGTTCAGCGCCGAGGAACGGTTGCGTCACCGCGACTTCGACACGCTGAGCGCCGACGAATGGCGTACGCTGCGCCACGTGATTCGCCAACGCCGCATCGCGCTGGCGATGGAGCCGACGCGGCGGCTGCAGCCCGCGTCGCATGGCACGCATGCCGATGTCCGCGCGAGCGCGCGGCAAGCCGTGCGCGCAGGCGGCGACTGGGTTCAATGGAAGTATCGCGGCCGTCGCCGACGCAAACCGCCCCTCGTGCTGCTGCTCGATATTTCGGGTTCGATGAGCAGCTATTCGCGTGCCGTGCTTTATTTCTGCCACGCGTTGCTGCAATCGCGCGAGCGGCTGCAAGTTTTTCTCTTCGGCACGCGCCTCACGAATGCGACGCGCGCACTGCGCGAACGGGATCCCGACGTCGCGGTCGCGACGCTCGCGGAGCGCGTCGTCGACTGGTCGGGCGGCACGCGCATCGGCGCGGCGCTGGCGGAATTCAATCGCCGCTGGGCGCGACGCGTGCTCGGGGCCCGCGCAACCGTCGTACTCGTGACCGACGGGCTCGACCATGAATCCATCGAGCTGCTCGAAGCCGAAATGGCGCGCCTCGCCCATTTCGCCCACCGCATCGTCTGGCTCAATCCGCTCTTGCGCTACGCGCGGTTCGAGCCGCTCGCGCGCGGCGTGCAGGCGATCCTGCCGCATGTGGACGCCCACCGCCCCGTTCATCATCTCGACAGCCTCAGCGCGTTCGCACGCGACCTCGCGAGCCTCGAGCACGCACGGCACGCGCGGCGCCCGCCGCACGCCCGCGCGTTCGCCCCGCCACCCGGAGGAATTCCCCATGGAACTGACTGAGCAGTACGTGTTGCCCGTCCCGCAGCATCGCGCCTGGGAGGCGCTCACCGATACCGCCGTGCTGCTGGCCGTCATTCCAGGCTGCGAAAGCATCGAGGCGGATGGAGAGAATACCTACAACGTCGCGATGCGCGCCGCCGTCGGGCCTGTCAAGGCGCACTTCAAAGGCCGCATGTCGCTGACCGACATCGATGCGCCGCACACCTACACCGTCGTCTTCGAAGGCCAGGGCGGCGTTGCCGGTTTCGCGAAGGGCAGCGCGCATGTCACGCTCGAAGCCGACGGAGAATCGGCAACGAAGCTATCCTATACGGCACACGCTCAAGTCGGCGGCAAACTCGCGCAGATCGGCTCACGCCTCGTGGACGGGGCAGCGCGCAAGATCGCGAGCGAATTCTTCAAGCGGTTCTCGGCCCATATGACGAATGGCGCGGCGCCCGGCGAAGCGGCCACGCAAGAGCCTGAGCCGTTGACCGATTCGGCGCCCGGGGAAACGGGCGCGGCGCCGACGGAAAAAGGAAAGAAATCATGGAAAGCATGGATCTCGAAGTCTTGAGCTCGAGTGCGCGATGGCTCGAGGAAGGCCATCGCGTATTGCTCGTGACGGTGGTGAAAACGTGGGGCTCCTCGCCGCGCCCGCAAGGCGCAATGCTCGCCGTGCGTGACGATGGCCTCGTGGTCGGCTCGGTATCGGGCGGCTGCATCGAAGACGATCTGATCGACCGCGTACGCCGCGCCGGAATAGGCGGCACGCTGCCGGAATCCGTGAAGTACGGCATCAGCGCCGAGGAAGCGCACCGCTTTGGCCTGCCTTGCGGCGGCACGATCGAACTCGTGTGCGAACCGCTCACCCCGGCAAGCGCAATCGCGGAACTGCACCAGGCCGTGGAGTCGGGCCGGCTCGTCGCGCGCTCGCTCGACATGCGCACCGGCCACGCTCGGATCGCACCGGCGAAAGCCGCGGACGGCCTCGAATTCGACGGCAACCGGCTGCTGACGATCCACGGGCCACGCTACCGCATGCTCGTGATCGGCGCCGGGCAGCTGTCGCGCTACCTGTGCAGCATTGCCGTCGGACTCGACTATCAGGTCACCGTCTGCGATCCGCGCGAGGAGTACACCGACGAATGGCAGGTGCCAGGAACGACCGTCGTGCGCACGATGCCCGACGACACCGTGCTCGACATGAAGCTCGACGAACGATGCGCCGTGGTCGCCTTGACCCACGACCCCAAGCTCGACGATCTCGCGCTCATGGAGGCACTGAAAACACCCGCGTTTTACGTCGGCGCCCTCGGTTCGCGGCGCAACAACGCCGCGCGGCGCGAGCGCCTCAAGGAGTTCGATGTGAGCGACGCGCAACTCGCGCGGCTGCACGGGCCCGTGGGCATCTACATCGGCAGTCGCACGCCGCCTGAAATCGCGATATCGATTCTTGCCGAAGTCACCGCTGCCAAGAACGGCGTTTCGCTGCCCACGCTGCTGCAGGTGGAAGGCGCGAAAGCCGCGCGCGAGGAAGATGCCCGGCGCGGCGTGCATGCCTGAGAATCTCGCCTTGCACATGGCAGCGTCAAGCTCGCCGCGCGATCGGCGTTTCGAGGTTGGCGTTTGCCCGCGTTGACGAGACGCGGTGCGCCCCTCGACGATGACGAACGCGAGCCGGCTCACGCCACCGCCTGCGCCCGCGCCTGCTGTTTTCCACGAACCGAATCGCTCATTTCCCTTCGGACGCCCGATGACCGATGCTTCTTTTCGCCCCGCCCTCGAACACGCCTTCGACCATGCACTCGTGCATCTGGAGAGCCTCGGACGCCAGCCGGTGGCGGCAACCGCCACGCTCGACAGCCTGCGCGAACGTCTGGCAAAGCCGCTCAATGCCCAGCCGCTGCCGCCCGAGCGCGTGGTCGACGAACTCGCGGCCGACACGGCGGGCGGCATCGTGGGCAGCGCGGGCGGCCGATTCTTCGGCTGGGTGATCGGCGGGGCGTTGCCGGCCTCGCTGGCAGCCGACTGGCTGACGAGTGCGTGGGATCAAAATGCCGCGTCGTATGCATGCGCCCCGGCCGAGGCTGTCGTCGAAGAGGTCTGCGGCGTCTGGCTGAAAGACGTGCTGCGCCTGCCGCCCGCGGCAAGCTTCGCGCTCACGAGCGGATGCCAAACCGCCCACGTCACGGCGCTGGCCGCTGCCCGTCACGCACTGCTGCAACGGCGCGGCTGGCAAGTCGAGCGCGATGGCCTTTTCGGTGCGCCGCGCATCCGCATCCTCACCAGCGATCAGTTTCACGGCAGCGTATTGCAGGCAGCGCGGCTGCTCGGCATGGGCACCGCCTCGGTGATCGGCCTGCCTTCCAACGAGCATGGGCAGCTGGATGCTCCGACGCTCGAGGAGGCACTGGTTGCCGATGCCGACGCCGCGACGATCGTCCTGCTGCAAGCCGGCGATCTGAATATCGGCGCTTACGATCCGTTTCCCGAACTGATCCCGCTCGCGCACCGCTACGGGGCCTGGGTCCACGTGGACGGCGCATTCGGCCTCTGGGCCAACGCGAGCGCGCGCCACCGGCATCTGCTCGAAGGCGTGGAGCAGGCCGACTCATGGGCCACGGACGGGCACAAGTGGCTCAACGTTCCGTACGACAGCGGTTTTGCGTTCGTCGCCGACAGTGAAGCCCATCGCGGCGCGATGGCCCATCAGGCCAGCTACGTGTCGTACAACGATCAGGTGCGCGAGCAAAAGGATTGGACGCCGGTGTGGTCGCGCCGCGGACGCGGCTTCGCCACCTACGCGGCGTTGCGCGAACTCGGGCGCGAGGGAATCGCATCGCTCGTGGAGCGTAATTGCGCGGCCGCCCATGCGCTTGCCACGCGCATCGGCGCGCTGCCGGGCGCCGAACTGGTCTGGGCACCTCAGATCAACCAGGGCCTCGTGCGCTTTCCAGATCCCCGGGCCGGCGCGACGCAAGACGACCACGACGCCTGGACCGATGCCGTCACGCAAGCCATACTCGCAACCGGCGAAGCGCTTTTCAGCAATACGACATGGCGAGGCATGCGTTGCATGCGGATTTCGGTCTGCAATTGGCAGACCGACGAAAACGACGTGGCCCGCGCGGTTGCAGCTGTGGAGACGGTGCTGCGTGCGAAGCATGCCGGTGCGGCGGACCGGTCGTCCGTCGCCGGGTAAATGCCGGTATGAGCGAGCACGCGCTAGCCTGCGCCCGCCCGTGCAGCCGCCCGCTGGTGACGTCCCGCAGACCGGCGAACTGGCGAATTGGCGAATTGGCGAATTGGCGCTACGCGCCAGCATGCTTCGTATGCTCGGCGATCCATGCATACGTTTCGCTCAACACTTCATCCGACAGCGCCGCGTCGTCGCTGAGACGCGCAAACAGCATCGCCCCCACCATCGCGGCCCAACTGCCGATCGCGGCACGGCGCGCTGCCGCAGGATCGGCCTCGGACATTTCGCGCGCGAAGCGTTCGATCTGGTTTTTCAATCCCGCCGCGAGCGCCGCGCGCGTTCCGGGCGTCTGCCGGGCCGCCTCGGCACCGAGTGCCGCAATCGGACAGCCTTGCGCGACATTGTCGCGATGCGCCGGCGACAGATAGCGCGCCGCATAGCGCACCAGATCGGCCTCCCCTTGCGCCCCCTGCGCCATCACATGCTCGAGCGTATGCGCGATCAGGTCGTCCTTCGACTTGAAGTAGCCATAAAAACCGCCGTGCGTCAGGCCAGCCGCATGCATCACGTCGGCCACCGTCACGCCATCGAAGCCCCGCTCGCGAAATAGCCGGCCCGCCACCGCAAGAATCTTCTGACGGTTCTCGGCAACCTGCTCTCGACTGACTCTCATCGCATTCCCCCAAGTCTCGCTTGACATTATACATGATGGCCATCATCATAAGGCGTTACATGATGATCATCATGTAAATGATGCCTGCCTCATTCCTCATTGGAGAACGAAATGTCGACGAAACCCACTGTCCTCGTCACCGGTGCGTCATCCGGTATTGGTGCAACGTACGCTGAGCGCTTCGCCCAGCGCGGTCACGATCTGGTCCTCGTTGCCCGAAATCGCGAGCGGATGCAGCAACTCGCCGAACGATTGCACGCGGACCACGGCGTCGGCGTCGAAGTGCTGCAAGCCGACCTGACGAATTCGGCCAATCTGTCGGAAGTCGAAGCCCGCCTGCGGGACGACGCGCGCATCGGGGTGCTGATCAACAATGCCGGCACCGCAGTGCCCGGATCTTTCGTCGAGCAGACGCCCGAAGCCGTTTCCAGCCTGATTGCGCTCAATGCGACGGCACTTGCCCGACTGGCTGCCGCAGTGGCCTCGCGCTTTGCGCGCGAGGGCGGCGGCGCGATCGTCAATATCGGCTCGGTGGTGGGGCTCGCGCCGGAGCTCGGCATGACCGTCTATGGCGCGACGAAGGCATTTGTCCTGTTCCTCTCGCAGGGCCTGCAGGTCGAGCTCGGGCCCAAAGGCGTCTATGTCCAGGCGGTACTGCCGTCCGCCACCCGCACGGACATCTGGAATCGCTCGGGCAAGGACGTGAACGAATTCCCAGCTGTCATGGAAGTGGGGGAACTCGTGGATGCGGCGCTCGTCGGGTTCGATCGGCGCGAAGCCGTTTCTATTCCGCCGCTGCCGGACGAGGCTCAGTGGAAAACGTTCGAAGGCGCACGGCAGGCTATGCTGCCGAACTTCCTTCAGGCTCATGCCGCAGCCCGCTATCGCGACACGGTCCAAGCTTGATAGCGTGGGCGGCCTGCGCCGCCCACGCCCGGCGGCGCCTCTCGAGTAAGCACACGGCATCACCCGCGGCGCGTAGGCCCGGCCGGCTGCGGCTGCGGTGAAATGCGGCATGAATCGATTTTCGTTTGAATCGATTTTTATCTTGAATCAATCGAAAACCATTCGTAAGATTCAACCGTCTCGCACAACCGCGATGACTCAATCGATTGAATAACCAGAATTACCCATCATTTATCGCAGGTTCCAAACTATTTGTGGCTTTAGAGCCATTAATCGACTCATGGAACTGCCGCATTGAACACGCCGGTGCTTTTTCGACGAAACCCGCTAAGGAGGCTTCCGGAATGATTCATCCGTCGTCTTTCAATCTCCCGGTTTTCCGCATACTGCGCGCATGCGCGCTGGCCATCTGCATACCCGTGGCGCACGCGAACGAGGCCGCATCGACGGCCAGTTCGAACACCATCGCGGCATCTGGCACCGTCGACAATGCCAAGCGCGAGGCGGCAGCCACCGTGACGCATCTGCTTGCCGATCCAGCGTTTGCGGACAGCTTATCCGAAGAGTTCGGCGGGGCCGCGGCAGGCAACGATAAAACGGCGTCATTGGCACGCGTGGCCCATCGATATCAAGCCAAGCTGGGACAACGGGCGCCAGGCCGCGATACGTCCATACAGAGCCGGTCGGCGCAAACGCTGCATCGCCTCGATCAATCGCTGCTCGCCTATAAGGGAATCGAAAAGCTCAGTGCGGGATTATTGCAGGTGCGGCTATATCGCCCGGCCGAGCAATCCATTGCGCCGATCGATCTCGCTCAAGTGCTGGTCGCATACGAGCCGCCCAACGACGACAAATATTGGCGCACGGTCGATGCTTATGACAGGCAAGGCAATCTTTATCGTCTCGATGCGCGTCGGGCGCCGGATTTTCCCGTTCTCGTCATCGGCGTCGATGGCAAGGAAGACTTGCGCGCCGGCCTGATCCTCGCGAACGAGACGCTGGCCGCGCAGGGGATGCAAGGCGCGCTTCGCGCGGGCGCTCGCGCACTCCAGGGCCGGCGCGCCGCCACGCCTATCGATGTCGCGAAACTGGACGCCGTTTCGTTGAGTAACGACGAGGAGCCATGGGTATCCGGCGCGGCGGAGGTCTATGCGCTGGTCTCGGGCGTGCAGCCATCGGCCGGAAAAGCCGAAATCCAACTCGTCGAACTACCGTACCTCCAGCACCCCAACAAGACCTACACGCCGAATCAGGTACTCGTCTACTGGGACGACTTCCGGTTCGGCGCCGCCAACGTGCAGTTGTACGAACACGACGACAATACCAACTACAAGGACTTGGCGCTCGCGCTCGCATCGGGCGTCACGCGCATCGTCGGCGTCTTCAAACCGGAATTCGGCATGGTCGCGGCGGTTGCGCAGGCCGTCGTGCAAGCCATGCCGAGCCAGTGGTTCACGAACGACGACGACTACCTCGATTCCTTTTATACGCTCGAGAAAGACCGCACATACGTCAACTATCCGGGCGCCGCGCGCAATGCCACAATAACGCTTACCCCTTATCGGCTTTCCTCCCGGTCATAGTGTCGATATCGGGAATAAAACCTCCGCAGGCCGGCGGCCCGTTCGTCGCCTGCGGCCGCCCCGCTGAGCCCGCGAATTCGCAGCGTGCGCCTGCCTTCAACGCAGGTTGGTTTTCATCAGTTCGACGAGTTCGTCGCCGCGGCCGTTGAGTACCGCGCGCAGCATGTAGAGGCTGAACCCTTTGGCATGCGCGAACTCGAGCTTGGGCGGCATCGCCAGCTCATGCGATGAACGGCTTGCCGCGCAGCGCGTGCACGACCGGAGCACCGACTGTCTCAGCCAATACGTCGGCAAAGCTCAGGCGGACGCCCGCCCGTCGAAGCCGGTCCACCGCGACGCGCGAAAATCATAGAGCTTGCAGTGCCGTGCTGTCGTGAAGTACCAACGCCACGAAAACGGCTGGATGACGATCCGCTGCGGCAGCAGTTCTTCGAGCTTCGCCTGCGCGTCCTTCAACTGGTAGAGAGGAATGCTCATGTCGAGGTGATGCGCCGTATGCTCCATGATGTGGTGCATGAGCGCGCCGAAGCGCCATCTGAACGTGAGGTGCACCGTGGTGGAAACGAACGGTTGCGCATTGGCCCACGCCGCCCGATCGTCGTACCAGCGAACGCGTTCGTGCGTGTGATGCACGTACACCACGAAACCGATCATCGAGCACCAGAACAGGAACGGAATCACGAAGCCGGCCAACAGCAGGAGCGACACCGATTGCCCCGTCGCCTGTGCGCCCCATACGAGTGCGGCAAGCCAGCAGGCCCAGAACACAGCAACGAGCCAGCAGTCTCGAAAAAATACGGGCCGGCGCGTGGGCATGGCGGCTTTGGTCGGAAAGAACATGCGGCGCCACCAGATCTCGATCATGTAATAGAGGCCGGGCGCCCACCCGCACCGATAAAGACGCTCGAGCCATTGGCGCGAGCGCGGCAGCGCATCGAACTCCTCCCGCGTGAGCGGCGCCCAGATGAAATCGAATCCTTTCAGGTTCGTATAGCCGTGGTGCACGACGTTGTGCCCGACTTCCCACAGGCTATAGGGCGTCAGTGACGGCAGGAACGCAATGCGGCCCAGCCACCTGTTGAGCGTGCGATGCGGAGTCAGGCTTTGATGGCAGGCATCGTGGCCAATAATGAAAAGCCGCCCGATGACGAAACCGGCGGCGAGCGCGGCGGCCAGCTTCACGACCAGGCTGTGAACCAGCACGATCACGGCCAACAATGCCGCGAAAAGTGCGTAATCCAATATCAGAAGCAAAATCGGCCGGAGTGTCGTACGTCCAGACCAGGGTTCAAGCCAACTGCGCAGGGTTTTCCGGTGCGGCAGCGGTGCGTCCGGCGGTACTGGCCGGCTAGGCATCGTCATTTCAAATCTTTCCCGTATCCTGGGCCGATCGCGTTGGAACAGGCCCCGTCGCCCGCGGCCCGGTGTCATCGGATGCGCGCGCACGACTCATGGTTCAAGCAATCCGACATGTTCGGCGCAGCAGCCGTGCGCCGGCTTGATTTATGTCAAGGCACATGCGCTCGTGCACGCGGCAAACGCCGCATACCTTCGCTTCAGTTCGCGTGGCGCAGCCAATCGATGATCTGCACCGTCCAGCCGGCAACCACGATGGCGAGCCCCGCTGCAAGGCGCACGTAGCGAAGGGCCGCCGTGCGGCGCCGGTGGTGAACGGCCCACGAGCCGGTTGGACGTAACATACGATCTCCGCACAGATAGCGCGACGCGCGTCAGTCGGTTTCGCGCGCAGCACGGCCCGTAACGGGCGCGGGGATGTGCGCGCAGTTCGTATCCTGCCATATAAATTCGAACAACGCTAATAATTCTCATTTACAGTCAGCCGCAGCGATACCCCCGTAACGCCGGCAGGCGGCAGGGCGTGGACGTGCCGGCATTCGCACCGAGCGTAAACTACGCCCCACACCGAGCCTTCCCCGTGGAACCCATGCCCTCTCGCGACGACCGCTCCCCGTTGCCGGCTGCCGCGCCCCGTAGCGTGGCGGGCGCCGATGCGCTGCAGGATCCCGCGCTACTGCGCCGGCTGCTACGCGCCAAGGACCGCATGGACGCGGCCTCGCACGAATCCTGGTCGGTCAAGCGCCTATCGGCAGTGAGCGGCGTCTCCGAAGCTCATTTTGCACGCTCGTTCAAGCGGGCCTTCGGTGTCCCGCCGCACCGGTACCTGCTCACGCGGCGCATCGAGCAGGCCATCGCACTGTTGCGCGACACCGAACTGACCATTACCGAGATCGCGTTCGCGACGGGCTGGGAGAGCCTGGGCACGTTCGGCCGGATCTTTCGCGACATCACGGGCCGCAGCCCGAGCGCGATGCGCGCCGAAACCCGCGCCGACATGCCAGACCTCGACCGCGTGCCGGCCTGCATTCTGAGGGCCGCTCAGCGCCCCGATCTCACGATCGCAGTTTTGGAGAAGCGCCGCAGAGCCACCGACGATAGAGTCGCGCCATCAACCAAGGAGGCAAAATGAACGAAGGTATCAACGTGGTGGGCCTGTACGTCGACAATCAGGACGAAGCGCTCGACTTCTACGTCGGCAAACTGGGTTTGCGCGTGCACACAGACGTGCGCAACGGCGATTACCGCTGGCTCACTGTCCAGCACCCGGATCAGCCTTCGTTCCAGTTGGGGCTCTTCAGACCGGGCTCACCCATTCATGACGAAGCCACCGCACAGATTCTGCTGGCGATGGTGGCCAAGGGTGCCATGCCGCCCCTCGTGCTTTATGTGGATGATTGCCGGGCCAGCTATGCGCAACTGAAAGCCCGCGGCGTCGAATTCACTCAGGAGCCGGTAGACCGCTATGGCAGCGTCGATGCCGGTTTTCGCGACCCTGCCGGTAACGGATGGAAGATGATCCAGGCGCCGAAGACAAGTACGTAAGCGCGAGGTGGCGGTGACGAGCGGGGCGACAAGCGGGCGACAAGCGGGGTCATGAGCGGCGCGCTCGTCGAAAGTCGCGCCCTTTTATCGAAACATACTGCCAGCCGCTTCTCCAACCCTTATTTCTCCGCCCAATAATCCCGCATTCCGGTATCGTTTTTATTCCGACCGCACCGCACAATTACTATCGATTCAAGCAAGGGCGAATCATAAATCGCTCCGTTACAAAACAAATGATCCCCTAGGGGTAAAGCCGCAGTAAGCGACGGCCGATATCCACACTTATACGTAGCGCCGCCTGCATCGCCCCCGATGCGCGAGGCGCCCGCGATGCCGCCGTCGGCATCGTGATTCCAATTAAAAAACTTGGGCAGCGTGAAGTGACGCTGAATCCGGCGCTTTTCCCTCGCCGATGGAAATACGGTGCCTCAACGCATCGCATATCTTGTCCGCCGGGTTTCGCCTGAGGATCCGTCCCTTTCCGTGAATACATTCTTCGAGGGAAATTTTCATCATGCTCGGTAACATCAAGATCGGCATTCGGCTGGTCGCAGCGTTTCTCATTGTCGCCGCCGCCAGCGGCATCGTCGGTATGGTCGGCATCAGCAATGCCGGCAAGATCAACGATCTGGCCGATCGAATGTACAGCCGCGATCTGCTCGGCGTTTCCTACCTCAAGGAAGCCAATATCGATCTGATTTACATCGGGCGCGCGCGCGGCAACGCACTGCTGGCCACCACGCCGGAAGACCGCGCAAAGTTCATCGGCGTGATGAACAAGTCGGTCGAGCTGCTGAAAAGCAACCTGGAGAAAGCCCGCCCGCTCATCACCTCCGAAAAAGGCAAACAGATACTGGCCAACTTTTCGCGCACGTGGGAAGACTACCTGCGCGATCAGGCGACGTTGGTCTCGCTGATCGACACGGCCAAACTGGCCCAACGCGACCCCGCGCTCACGAAGGCGATGGAAACCGTACGCGAGAAGGCCACGTCGCTCGACGACATGATGACGGACCTCTCGCAGTTGAAGGAGGAATCCGCCAAACAGGCGTCCGACGAAACCACCCAGTTGTATGAGCAAAGCCGCTCTCTGATGATCGGCACGATCGTGGCCGCACTGGTGCTCGGCGTTCTGCTTGGCTTCAGCATCAGCCGCGGCGTCAGCAAACCATTGGGGGTGGCGCTCGACGCGGCCAACCGGCTCGCCGAAGGCGACCTCACGGTCCGCATCGAATCCAAGAACAAGGACGAGGTCGGCCAACTGCTGCGCGCGATGCAAAACATGATCGCCAGGCTTTCGCAGGTCGTCGGCGAAGTCAACAGCGGCGCCGAAGCCATCGCCGGAGCTTCCGAGGAAGTCAGTGCGACCGCCCAGGCACTCAGTCAGGCCTCGAGCGAACAGGCCGCCGGCGTCGAGGAAACGAGCGCGTCGATCGAGCAGATGACCGCGTCGATCACGCAGAACACCGAGAACGCGAAGGTGACCGACGGCATGGCGCAGCAAGCCGCGAAGGAAGCCTGCGAAAGCGGCGAAGCGGTCAAGGCTACCGTTGCCGCGATGAAACAGATCGCACAGAAGATCGGCATCATCGACGACATCGCTTATCAAACCAACCTGCTGGCACTGAATGCCGCCATCGAAGCAGCCCGCGCCGGCGAACACGGCAAGGGCTTCGCAGTGGTCGCCGCCGAAGTGCGCAAGCTGGCGGAGCGCAGCCAGATCGCCGCGCAGGAAATCGGCACGGTCGCCGGCTCAAGCGTCGAGTTGGCCGAAACGGCCGGTGCTCTGCTCGACTCGATGGTCCCCAACATCAAGAAGACCTCCGAGCTGGTGCAGGAGATCACCGCGGCCTCGGAGGAGCAGTCGTCCGGCGTCGGGCAGATCAACGTGGCCGTCAGCCAACTGAGCCAAACCACGCAGCAAAACGCCTCCAGCTCCGAGGAACTCGCGGCCACCGCCGAGGAAATGAGCGGCCAGTCGGAGCAATTGCGGCAAGCCATGACCTTCTTCCGTCTCGCATCGGGGCCCGCGCCCGCACGAGCCGGCGATTCCGGCAACGCGCGTACTGCTGCCGCCCGCACGCGCGCGCGCAGCGCCGCGAAACCCGCAGGCGGCATCGCCTTCGCGCCGGGGCTCACGCTCGCCGGCCCCGACATGCCCGACGAATCGCAGTTCTCGAAGTTCTGAGCGGAGCGCCGAATCATGAACCCGACTCCTGCTTCTTCCGGATCGCGGGCGCTGATTGCGACGCCCGCGGCCAACGCCGCCGAGCCGGCGCAAGTGCTGACTTTCATGCTGGCCGGCGAGGCCTACGGCATCGGCATTCTGTCGATCAAGGAAATCATCAGCTACACCGCGCTGACGACGGTGCCGATGATGCCGGCATTCGCGCGCGGCGTCATCAACCTGCGCGGTGCCGTGGTACCGGTCATGGATCTGCTGTCGCGCTTCGGCAAGCCCTCGTCGGAAGTCACCAGGCGCACCTGTATCGTCATCGTCGAAATCCAGGTCCAGGGCGAGCGGCAAGACATCGGCATCGTGGTCGATGCCGTCAACGAGGTGCTCGACATTCCCACGTCCGAGATCGAACCGCCGCCGGCCTTCGGCTCGCATATCCGGGCCGACTTCATTCGAGGCATGGGCAAGGTGCGCGGCCGGTTCGTCATCCTGCTCGCGCTCGAGCACGTGCTGTCGACCCACGACATCGTGGCGCTTCAAAGCGCAGCGGACGCCTCACACTGACGACGGCCGCAAAACCGAAAAGCCCCGAAACCCAAAAACTCAAAAACCGAAGATCGAGCCGCAACGGTTGACGCCGTTGCGGCTCGATGCATTCTATGTGTCGAAATTTCGCCCACCCTCGATGCACTCAACCGCGCGTGAAGACGATAACCGCCTGCGGCAACACGCCGGGGGCAGCCCGATACCGTGCAGAAAACGAAGAGAGCGGCGAGATCGAAAAGCGAATGCGCCGCACGCGGTGCACGCGCCGAGTCGCTCACGAGCGGTGAGCTTGAACCGATGAAATTTCCTGGCTGATCGCGCCGAGCGGAATGACCTTGTCGACACCGCCGCGCTTGATCGCTTCTCGAGGCATGCCGAATACGACGCAGCTCTCTTCGTCCTGAGCGAGCGTACGCGCGCCGGCCGCATGCATTTCGGCGAGCCCGGCCGCGCCGTCGTCGCCCATGCCCGTCATGATGATCCCGAGCGCATTGCGGCCGGCGCAACGCGCGGTCGAGCGAAAGAGCACGTCGACCGACGGGCGATGGCGATTGACGAGCGGACCGTCGATAACGTCGACCATGTACTGCGCGCCGCTGCGCCGCAGCGTCATATGCTTGCCTCCGGGCGCAATCAGCGCGCGCCCCGGCGTTACCCGGTCGTTCGGCGCGGCCTCCTTCACCTCGATCTGGCAGATCTGGTTGAGACGCTCGGCAAACGCGGCGGTGAACTTCTCCGGCATATGCTGCACGATCACGATGCCGGGCGAGACGCGCGGCAGCGCCGTCAATACCACTTCGAGCGCCTGCGTACCGCCCGTGGAGGTGCCGATCGCCACGATCCGCTCCGTCGTTTGCGACAGCGCGCCCGCCACGCCCGGCGGCAGCACCGCATCGGCCGTGTTCTTCGGCACGGGCGCGGCAACGGGATGCCGGCGCGCGAGCCGCGCGATATTGACGCGCGCGGCGGCGCGAATCGTCGACGTCAATTCGTCGGCGGCCTCGAGCAGAAACTGCTTGAGACCCAGCCGCGGCTTGGCGACCACCGATACCGCGCCGGCCGCCAGCGCATCGACGGTCGTGCGCGCGCCTTTTTCGGTCAGCGTCGAGCAGATGACGACGGGCGTCGGACGCTCGGCCATGATCTTCTTGAGAAACGTAATGCCGTCCATACGCGGCATCTCGATGTCGAGCAGAATGACATCGGGCCAGCCGTTCGCAAGACGGCTCATCGCGGCGATCGGGTCCGAGACCGCATCCATCACCTCGATGCCGGCCGCCTTCAGCATGCCGGATACCACCTGCCTGACGACTGCCGAGTCGTCCACAATCAATACACGGATTCGCGTCATCGTGGCGTAGCCTCAGTTCCCGGCACGGCCGGGCTTGCGATAGATCGACGGCGAAACCGGAATCAGATCGATGCCGAGGTCGTGCAAGGTCTCCGAATGCCCGATACAAAGATAACCGTCGGGCCTCAACAGCGACGAAACGCGCTGGACGACCTCGCGTTTCGTGGCCGCGTCGAAATAGATCATGACGTTGCGCAGGAATGCCACATCGAAGCGCCCGAGATCGGGCAAAGGCGCGACGAGATTCGCCTGCGCGAAACGCACGTGCTGGCGCAGCCCGCGCTCGACGAGCAGTGTGCCTTCTTGTGCGCCCATGCCGCGCAAACAGAACCTTTTCCGGTAATCGCCCGGCATGAGCCGCGCGCGAATGTCGGGATAATGCGCGCGTTGCGCCGCATGCAGCATGCGCGTGCTGATGTCGGTACCGATCACCTCGAAAGGCCTGCCCGCGAGACGGTCGGCCAGCACCATGGCGATGCTGTATGCCTCCTCCCCGCTCGAACAGGCGGCGCTCCAGGTACGAAACATCGAGCCGCGCGCCTCGGACGCAACCGTGGCCAAGAATTCGAAGTGCTTCGGCTCGCGAAAAAAATACGTTTCGTTCGTCGTCAGCAAATCGATGGCGACCTGCCGCTCCGCCCGATGCGCATCGCTCGATATCAGCGAAAAGTAGGCACCGTAGCTCTCGAGCTCGCACGCACGCAATCGCTTGGCCAGCCGGCCGCTGACGAGCGCCTTCTTCGCCGGCGCGAGGCTGATTCCGGCCGCGTCGAAAATAAAAGCCTGAAACTGCCGGAATTCGGAATCGGTGATCGCATCCATCGGTGTCGCTACGTGGTTCGTCAATACAACAGCTTCATCGGGGCGCTTGGGCCGCGATTCGACTCAGGTGCCAAGGCCCGGCCTAGCAGGCTGCGAGTGCCGGGCTGCCGGAAACCGTTCCGGCGGGTCCGGCCATGGCCATCAGATCGGCAATGTCGAGAATCAGGGCGACGTCGCCGCTACCGAGAATCGTGGATCCACTCACGCCGCGCACTTTGCCGAACATCTTGGAAAGCGGCTTGATGACGGTCTGGGCTTCACCGAGCAGGCGATCCACGAGCAGCCCGAAGCGCTGGCCGGCGTGCTTGACGACGACGATGTTCGGACGCGCGCTTTCCGGGCCCTCGAGTTCGAAGCGCTCGCGCAGCCGAATGAAGGGCAGTACTTGCCCACGCAAATCGGTGTAGTCGTGCTCACCGCTCGACGAGAACTCGACACACTCTTCCACCGCATCGAGCGGCAAAATGAAGATCGAATCGCCGACGCAAACCTGAAACCCATCGATGATCGCGAGCGTGAGCGGCAACCGCACCGAGATCGTGGTGCCGATCCCTGCACGGCTGTCGATACCGATGCTGCCGCGCAGCGCCGTGATGTTGCGCTTGACCACATCCATGCCGACGCCGCGCCCAGACAGGTTCGTCACCCGTTCGGCCGTGGAGAATCCCGGCTCGAAGATGAGCGCGTGGATTTCGTCGTCGGAAAGCGTGGCGTCGTGCGGCACGATCCCGCGTTCTACCGCCTTGGCTAGGATGCGATCGCGATCGAGCCCGCCGCCGTCGTCGCTGACCTGAATGACGATCGAGCCGGAATCGTGGAAGGCGTTAAGCGTCAGCGTGCCCTGCTCCGGTTTCCCGCGTGCGCGCCGGACCTCGGCGGGCTCGATGCCGTGGTCCATCGAATTACGCACGAGGTGCGTCAATGGATCGCCGATCTTCTCGACCACCGTCTTGTCGAGTTCGGTTTCTTCGCCCTCGACCACCAGTTCGATGCGCTTGCCCAGTTCCTGAGCCACATCGTGCACGACCCGGCGAAAACGATTGAACGTCGCACCGATCTTGACCATGCGCAATTGCAGCGCGCTGTCCCTCACCTTCTGAATCAGGCCGGTCAGCGTTGCCGCGGATTCGCGCAACTCGCTGTTCTGAGCCTTGCGCGCCGCGAGCTCGGTACTCGCAGAGGCGGTAATGAGCTCTCCCACGAGGTCGATCAGATGATCGAGCTTGTCGGCGTCGATACGAATCGAGTGAGAATCGGCCGCTTTGCCCTCGCGCGCGGGGGCGCCGCTGCGTGCGGATCCTGTCGCCGATGCGGTTGCGGTATCGGCGTTGGCAGCGTGGAGGGCGGCCGGCGGCCGTCCATCGTCTTCGGCCATCGCGACCGGCTCGCGGGAGACTACGACGGCCGGCTCCTTCGGCAGATCCGCAGGCTCGCCGTCGGCAGCCGTTATTTCCAGCGTGCAATCCTCGCGGATGAACTCGAACGCACCTTCCACGGCCTGCCTGCCCGCATCGCTGAGCAGCTCGATATGGAACGCCAGATAGCAGGCCTCGGGGTCGAGCGCCTCGAGCGAGGGGACACCATCGACGTTCGTCGCGATGCGTGTGACCTCGCCAAGCCGTGCAAGGTAATGGATGATAGAGAGCGGGTCCATCCCGTTGCGCAACACCGGCTCGCCGCATTGCAAGGAAATGAGCCAGCGCTGCATGCCAGGCGTTGCCGCCGCATCGCTGCCGTTGTCCGTGCGCGTATCGGGAGCGGGTTGCGAGCCGTCCCCGGAGGCGGCCAGATAGCGGCCGAGCGCGCCCACGAGGGGCTGCGCCTGCGCGAGCAGCGCTTCGTCGGCGCAATTCCCGGTTTCCGCCGTGAGCTCCACGAGCAGCCCGATATGATCGCCGCACGCGAGCAGCAACGAGATCAGCGATTCGTCGATGCGGATTTCGTTGTCGCGCACGCGATCGAGCACACTTTCGACCACGTGCGTAAACGCCACGATTCCGTCGATCCCGAAAAGCCCCGACGAGCCCTTGATCGTATGCGCCGCGCGAAACACGGCGTTGATCTCGTCGCTCGGATCGGCGCTGTCTCGCATGCTGAGCAGGCCGTTTTCCATCAGTGCGAGCAACTCGCGGCTTTCCGCGATGAAGGTCTGCAGTGCGTCGTCGATATTCATGAAGCGCTCTCTGGAAATGCCGGCAGCGTCCCGCCAGACGGTTCGGCTTGCATCAATGCCTGCGGCAGGCCCAGCAGTGCGAGCGTTGCCCGCACGGCATCGCCGGCACCGACGAACTCGCAGGCTTGCGCGCGATCCGCCGCGCTGCGTCGCGCGGCAACGAGCAGTTGCACACCGGCACAGTCGATTTCGGGCACGGCGGACAAGTCGAAACGCACGCTGCCGCCCTGCTCGAGGGCAGCGAACATGCGCTCCTTGAGTTCTGCGGCGTGATAGATCGTCAGCGGGGTCTCGACGCGGACGGTAAGAAGGGCATCCATTGCCGGTGCTCCGTCGCCAGCGAGCTTCAAGGTAACACCAGCTTTTCCACAGCGGCGAGCAGTTGGGGCGGCTGGAACGGTTTGACGACCCACGCCTTTGCACCCGCCAACTGCCCTTCGCGTTTCTTCGCGTCCTGACTTTCCGTCGTCAGCATCACGATCGGCGTGAACTTGTAGGCGGGCATCTGTTTGACGGCCTTGATGAAGGCAATGCCGTCCATGTTCGGCATGTTCAGATCGCTGATCATCAGATGGACCTTTTGTCCCTGCAGTTTCGCCAGCGCATCCTTGCCGTCGCATCCTTCGATGACTTCGTAGCCCGCGCCGCGAAGCGCGATGCCCACGACCTGCCGCACCGATGCCGAATCGTCGACGATCAAGATGGTCTTTGCCATAACAGCCCTCAAAAGAAAGTAATGTCGGAATTCGATTCAGCCGCTTGCGTGCTGGTTTTCGCGTCGCCCTGATGCAGCGCCCGCTCTTCGGCCATGGCGTATGTCTTTTCCAGCTCGCCGAGCAGTACGTTGGCCTCGATGGGCGGCGGCGCCGCGCCCTGACCGTATTGCGCGCAGTGTTGGTCGACCACCTCGGGAAGACGTTCTATGTTGGCCTTCACGTGCTGCATGATCTGACTCACGCGATCCTGGAACTGCAGTTGGACGAGCGCCTCGTAGACTTCCACTTTGATACTGCGGCTCTCGTCGCGCAGTAATTCGGCGGACGCTTCGAGCGACGAAGTGAAGTCGCGGAATCGGACGAGCACCTGCTCGATGGAACGCTGCGAATCGGACATGGCAACGGTGTCGTGCTCGGCCGTCCGCTCCGCGGCGTGGCACGCGCAAACGATTGCGTCACGGATCGTTTCGATCTTCGCGGCGATGTTCGCTCCCGTTTCGCTCGATTTGCGCGACAGGGCGCGCACCTCCTGCGCGACGGTGGCAAATCCGCGCCCGACGTTGCCTGCGTGTGCGGCCTCGATCGCCGCGTTGATCGCGAGCAGATTCGTCTGTTGCGTGATGAGCCCGATCGCCTCGACCATGCCGCGCAATTCGTCGACGAAGCCGTGCAGTTGGCGCACCTGGCCGAGCATTTCCGCTTTGCTGTCTACCGCGGCGCGCAGCCGTTGAACGACGGCCTGCAGTTCGTGTTCGCTGGCCGAATAAACGTCATTGCCGCCCGGCGCGCCGGCAGCGCCGCCGGAGGAAGCACCCAGCACGGTATCGAGCCGCGAGGCGATGCCGCCAAACCGGCCGCTCAGCGCCGTAATCGCGGTTTCCATTTGCGAGCGCGAGGATTCGATGTGCCGCGCCCAGACGGGCGCAAGATCCGCGCTGAAGGCGCGCTGACTCTCGAAGTACCGCTGCAACTCGCGCACGATGCGTGCGTCGGCCGTGCGCTGTCGCCAACCCAGCGCGACGCCAGCGAGGGCGAGGGCCAGGCCCAGCGCCGCACCGCCCATGCTGAACGACGATAGGGCCAGGCAAGCCAGCGCGGCCACGCAGCCCAGTAACGGGCTTGCCAGCCAAAGAAACTTATCTTGCGTATGCGTCATGAAAATCGAAATGTTTTCCTGCGGCGATAAAATCAGTGCCACACCGTCTTCGGAAAACAAAATAACGGGTATGAGCGCGTTTACGTTCGCTGCGGGTTTTTCTTGATGGGAGTGACCCGAAAACCCGCGAGGCGAACGCGGCAAAATCGCATGGCGTGGCCGCATGGGCTTGGGGATCTTTTCTTCATATGGGCAAAACAGGAAACGTCCTACTCAAAGCAGCGGCCTCCCTTCACATGCGTTGCTTACTTCGGCCTGGACTGCGGATTTCCTTTGGCCGTGCCGAAACACTCACCCGAACGTTCCGCTTTCATTTTCTTCGCAGAGATCACCCTGATTAAGGGTTCGATAAGGGTTAATCGATTTCAATCGATGGATAAAGGCAAACGAGCCCGCCGTTTCCGGCGTGCTCGCTTCCTTGTCCTCCAAGCGAAAGGCGAGCTTTAGAAATGATGGTCGTATCGGATCTGGAACTTGTTACCCTCGGTTCGATTGCGCACCGCGAACTCCCTGTAGTAATTGACGAACAGGAAGTCCTTCGGCGAGAGGGCCACCATGGCGGCGGGTCCGAGCCCGACCACCTGCTCGCGCCGGCCCGGCACCTCGGTACCGTTCACCTTCGTGTCGGTGATCTGCCTGAGCCAATAGCCGCTCAGGCCCGCAACGAGGCCCTTTTTGAACTCGTATTCGAGCGCCACGTTGGCGTGCAGCGCCTGCCCCGCCTGAGTGGAGGTCGCTTCGGTGCCGAAGGCGGCGTTCGGCTCGCTGTTTCGCGCATTCCACAAATAGTTGAAGCGGCCGCTGAGGCTCAGCTTCGGCGTGGCCCAGAAGGTGAAGGCCCAGTAGGGATCGAGCGACCAGAAGTTGCTGCCCGGGCTGACAGAGGCCGTCCGGTCGTAACGCCCCGTAGGCGCGATCACCTGTAATTCGAAGCGCTGCGAAAACAGCGGCCCCTGCGCGCCCATGATCGGATCGAACTGCAGCGAGACACCCACGGTTACGTCACCGATGCCCCGGGTGCCTTTCAACACGCTGTTGCCCATCCCGTCATCGACATGAGCCGACGCCACCCACGGCACGAGCAACTGAAAACCAAGCTGCTTGTTGCCCCACTTGGCGCCCTGCGGCACATAGAGGAATTGAGTGACCGGGACGAACAGATCGAATTTTTGCTTCGGCGGAAAAGCCGACTGATTGCCGCCGTTGTCCATCAACTTGCTGGCCGAATAATAAGTCAGGTATTCGATCATGTAGAAACCCGGGCCGCCGGGCAGCGGAGCGCCATCGAAAAAGCTCGTGCCGCCCATGTTGACGGACGGCTCATCGAAGGCCCGGGCGGTCTGACAAGCAGCAGCGACGCAGCTCGCGAGCAGCAGCGTCCTGATGTGCTTGATGCACTTGATACGGTCGATCTTCACAAAATGTCTCCTGCATGGTCCGATCGCGCGGCGCGCACGCGCCCCGGCCGCGCGCATGGGGCGGCAAGTGCGTCGATCGAAACCTTGTCGATGTTGCGATGAATGGTCGGAACACCGCTCGCCAGCCGGATGGCGGGCAAAGCGCGGCCGTTCCGTCACGCGGCCGTCCAACGTCGAAAGCGATGTCGCGCTAGTGCTAGTAATAGGTGGAGGCAAGCCCACCGTCGACGGGCACGTTGACGCCGTTGACCCAGCGTGTTTCGTCGGCGCACAACAGCGCGATGACCGGTGCGATCTCGTCCGGATACGCGGGACGCTTCATCCGGTGCGCGTCTTTCTCCACCCGCTCGGCGCCGAGCATCGCGACGAAGTCGCCAAGGATTGGCGTGAATACCGGCCCCGGTGCCACGCAGTTCATGCGCACGGCACGTTGCAGGAAGAGCTTTTGCGCCTGCGTCAGCGTCCAGACGATCAGGGCTTCCTTGAAGTACTGATAGCAGGTCGCTTGCGGTACCGGGTGCCCTTTCAGCCACGCTTCCCCAGCCTCGAAGCCGCGCGTTTCGGCCAGTGACTTATGCAGGTCGATGCGCTGAGGCCACTCGGCGCCGAGGATCGATGCCACGTTGACGATGGCACCGCCCTCGGGCATGCGCGGCAACACGCACTCCGTCAACTGCCGCAAGCCGAGATAGTTGACGCGCGCGACGAGTTCCACCGAAGCCGTGCCCGGCACGCCGGCGATGTTGCACAACCCGTCGATTTGCGCCGGCAACTGCGCGACCGCCTTGTCGATTCCTTCCATGGTCGAAAGGTCGGCCTGAACATGGCCGTCGAGGCTGATGCCCGGCGCGTTGCGGTCCACACCGATCACACGCGCGCCATGAAAGCGCAGCAGGCGCGCGGTCTCGGCTCCGATGCCCGACGAGGCACCGGTCACGACGATGGTCTTGTCGTTCAGTTTCATGCTTGTCTCCTCCTTCGATTTATTTCGATGCCGTCAAGCAACGTCTTTTCACAACGGATACTGCGGCGCGCGTGCCTTGACGGTGGTCCATTGCCACTGCGTGTACTCCTCCCAGTCGGCCGGGCCGCCCACGCTCGTGCCGTTGCCGGCAATGCCGGGGCCACCGAACGGGTTCACGCAGTCGTCGTTGACGGTCTGGTCGTTGATGTGAACCATTCCGACGCGCAAGCGCTGCCCGAGCGCCATGGCGCGCCCGACCGACGCGGAGATAACGCCGGCCGACAGCCCGCCCTGACTGTTGTTGGCCAGTTCCACCGCTTCGTCGTCACTGTGGAAAACGATGATGTTCGCCACCGGCCCGAAGACCTCCTCCTCGAACACGCGCATGCCGGGCCGCACGCCCCCGAGCACGGTAGGCCGATAGAACAGTCGTTCGTACGTGCCGCCCGCCAGCAGTCGCGCCCCGGCGGCCACGCTGTCCTGCACGAGCGCATGTACCCGCTGCAATTGCTTGCGATCGATCAGCGGCCCAAGCGCCGCTTTTCCGCTCGCGCCGTCGCCCACCGGAAGATGCCGCGCCTTGTCGACTAGCCGTGCTGTCAATTCGTCCGCCAGCGACGCGTGTACGAGAATGCGGTTGGCCGCCATGCAGATCTGCCCCTGGTGCAGCCATGCGGCCCAGGCAGCGTTGCTGACGGCGAGATCAAGGTCGGCGTCGTCGAGGATGATCAGCGCGTTGGCGCCGCCCAATTCGAGCGAGACTTTTTTCAGGTGGCGGCCCGCCAACTCGCCTATGCGGCGGCCGACTGCCGGCGAGCCGGTAAACGCGATCATCGGTACCCGCGGATGCGCGACGAGCGCCTCGCCCGCCTCGGCACCGCCCGGCAGCACGTGCAGCAGCCCGGCCGGCAAGCCGGCTTCCGCGAAGATGCGGGCGATGAGATAGCCGCCGGACACCGGCGTGCGCAGATCCGGCTTGACCACGACGGCGTTGCCGGCCGCGAGCGCTGGCGCCACCGAGCGCAGCGTCAGAATGAGCGGGAAATTGAACGGCGAAATCACACCCACCACACCGAACGGCGCCCTGCGCGCGTAGCTGAGGCAGCCTGCGGGGCTGGCCAACACCTGCCCTTGCGGGTCCAGCGGCATGCCGGCCGCCAGGTGGCACAGCGTGATCGCCTCCCGCACCTCGTGCTGCCCCTTGAACAATACGCCGCCGGTTTCGCGCGCGATGGCAAGAGACAGTTCATCGAAGTGCTGCGAGAACAGCGCGGCGGCGCGGCGGAACACCTCGGCGCGATCGCGCGGCGCCATGGCCACCCACGCAGGTTGAGCCGCTGCCGCTGCCTGCGCGGCGGCGCTCATGTCCTCGGCCTCGGCCAGACCCACGCAGGTCAGCGGGTGGCCGGTGGCGGGTTCGATCACGTCCACGGTCTGCCGGCGCAAGGGCGGTACCCACTCCCCCAGGAACAGCAGACCGTTCCACTGGGCGTCGTCCAGAAAGTGCATTGATTCCGGGGCATTCATCAATCGTGTCTCCTTTGCTGAGGTGGGATCTTCATCGGCCGGCCGCTCGGGGCTCGTGGTCTTCCGCTTACTGCTTTCGAGCCGGGCGCCGATTGCCGGCTCCCCCGATTGCAAGCGCTATGCCATCGGCAGCCGCGTGCGCGCATGCTGTCATGCAGCAACCGCTCGCTGCCGTTGCGTCGTGGCCATTTCCTCGCGGCGCAGCACTGCGCTGCCCGCAACGCAGCAGTGCCTCAGGCAAAACCCCGACTTGCTGATTTGAGCAAGCACGGACAGTATCAGGGTTCCTGACATCATCATTTGAACAATCTCTTCCCGGACCGGCTCATGGCGCAGTTGCCCCGTATTTCCCTCGCCGATGTGGCGCGCATCGCCGGGACCGTGCTCTGCCCCGCCGGCAGCGACCGCTGGAGTGCCGATTCGCAGCCCACGTTGGCCGACATCAGCGAATGCGTGTACTTCTCGCCGGGCGACGGCCGCATTTGGCTGAACGATCAGCGCATGCTGTTGCTGCACAGCCGGGCGATGGGGACGCTGCGCCGCGAACTGATCGACAGCCTCGGCATCGACAAAGCGCGCGGGCTGCTCACGCGCTCCGGCTATGTATCGGGCGCGCACGATGCGCGGCTCGTGCGGGAACGCTGGTCCGATGCCGATCCGTCGGCAATCTTCGTTGCCGGCACGCGGCTGCATACGCTCGAAGGCGTGGTGAAGGTCGTGCCGGTCAGCTTCAGCTACAACCCCGAAAGCGGCCGCTATCGCGGCGAGTTCCTATGGCACAACTCCAGCGAGGACGACGAACATCTCGATGCCTACGGTGTAGGCACTTCGCCGGCTTGCTGGCTGGAACTCGGCTACGCGATCGGCTACGTGAGCACGCTGCTCGGGCATCTGGTGATCTTTCGGGAAGTGGAATGTCGATCGATGGGCGCGGCGGTGTGCCGGGTGATCGGCCAATCGGCGGAGCTGTGGGACGACGCGAGCGAAGACCTGCGCTACCTGAACGCGCAGGACTTCGTCGGCTCCGGCATGCTCGCCGCAAGCGTACCTGTCGCGACGGCGCCAGGAGTCGGTCCGGAACCGGCGCCGGGGCCAAGCGATGGGGCGAGGTCTGCGCAGGAGGAACGCGGAGCGAACGAGTCATCCGGGCCGGCACTCGTCGGTGCCTCTTCCGCGTTCAATGCGGCGTGCCACCTGCTGCGGCGCGTAGCCCCGACCGATGCCACGGTGCTGTTCACGGGCGAGTCGGGCGTCGGCAAGGAGCGCTTCGCGCGCATGCTGCATCAGATCAGCCGGCGCCAGGATAAACCGTTCGTCGCCATCAATTGCGCGGCCATTCCGGAAACGCTGGTGGAGGCCGAGCTGTTCGGCGTGGAGCGCGGCGCGTATACGGGCGCCACGCATTCGCGCGCGGGGCGCTTCGAACTGGCGCACGAGGGTACGCTCTTTCTCGACGAGATCGGCACCTTGAGTCTCGTGGCGCAGGGCAAGCTCTTGCGCGCACTGCAGGAAGGGGAACTCGAGCGCGTGGGATCGAGCGCGACACGGCGCGTCAATACGCGCGCGGTGGCCGCCACCAATGAGGACTTGCTGCAGGCCGTGCGCGAGGGGCGCTTTCGTCAGGATCTCTTTTTCAGGCTCAACGTATTTCCGATCCACTTGCCGCCGCTGCGCGAGCGCCGCGACGATATCCCGCTCCTGATGAGCCATTTTCTGAAGACGTATGCGCACAAACATGGCCTTGCGGTGCGCGGGTTCACTCCGCGCGCGATCAAAGCGCTGCTCAATTACAGCTTCCCGGGCAACATCCGCGAACTGCAGAATCTGGTGGAGCGCGGCGTAATCCTCGCGCAGGAAGGACTGCTCGATCTCTCGCACATGTTCATCAGTGGGGAAACGCTCGACCAGGAAGTGTTGTCGTTGGCCATCGCCGGTGAAGTGGGAACGCTCGCCCGCGAAGAGGGACGCGACGAGGGACTGGAAGCCGCGGCGCCGCCATCGAAAACGCTGCTGGATCTGGTGAGCGCGTGGAGCCAGCGGCAGCACGGCAGCGTGGCATCGCTGCCGGTACTCGAACAAACGCTATTGGAGGAAGCCGTCGAGCGCGCCGGCGGAAATCTGTCGTCGGCTGCGCGCGCGCTGGGTATCACACGCGCGCAGTTGGCTTACCGATTACAACGGCGAGCAGCGGGAAACGGTGACCATTGATTTGCGCGTTGTGCCGCAGCCGCCGAAGGCATAGGGGATCGCCGGGCAATGCCGCTGTCGAGTCGCGCCAGGCAACGCCGCGCCCGTCAGGCGTCACGGAATAAATGCTCGCACATGAAGTCGACGAACACGCGCAACTTGGGCGTCAACTGCCGGTTCGACGGCCATAGAATCGAAAACTGGCCCGGCGCGATCGGATGCTGCTCGAGCACCGTCACGAGCGCGCCGCTCTCGAGCGCCTCGCGCGCAAGGAAGTCCGGCATGAAGCCGATTCCGAATCCCGCGATCACCGCCCCGCGCAGCGCCTCCATGTTGTTGCAGACCATCGCCGCGCGCAGGTTCGGCGGCTCGCTACCGTCGCGCTCGAGTGCCCATGGTTGAAGCTTCCCGGTGGTCGGGAAACGGTAGCGCACACAACGATGTTTCGGCAGATCCCCGACCGCCCGAGGCAGCCCGTAGCGCGCCACGTACTCGGGCGACGCGCAAAGAACGAATCGAAACGGCCCGAGCCGGCGCGACATGAGGCTCGAATCCGGCAGCAAGCCGCTGCGGATCACCGCGTCGAAGCCGCTTTCGACGACGTCGACGAGCCGGTCATTGAAGTCGAGATCGAGTTCGACGTCCGGATAGCGTGCGCTGAACGCGGGCAACACCGGCAGCAAGAAGCGATAGCCGATCACGGGCAGGCTCACGCGCAAACGCCCGCGCGGCGTCTGCGCGGCCTCCGAAAGCGCAGCCTCCGCGTCGCGCAATTCCTCGAGTATGCGCTGGCAGCGCTCGTGAAAATGCCGCCCCTCTTCCGTGAGCGTGACGCGGCGGGTAGTCCGGTGAAAGAGCCGCACGCCGAGCGAGCGCTCCAGTTTCGCAATCGTCTTGCCGACCGCGGAGGCCGAAATGCCGAGCTTGCGCGCGGCCGCCACGAAGCTGAGCGTTTCCGCTGTGCGCACGAATGCAACGATGCCGTTCAAATTGTCCATTTTCCGATCCTGCCGCCCTCGCTCCTCGCCCTCTATTGCGGAATATAACTCCGCAATATACGGACCGGCACCGCATTTTTCGCGAATTGATTCCGGATTATCTTTTTTCCCTCTTTCACGAGGATCAAAGATGGATTCGACCATTCCTTCCGATTCGACGCGGCGGCTCGTCGTACTCGGCGCCGTGTGCGTGGCCGCGCTCGCGCTGCCGCTGGCGTTTTCGGGCGGCGCCGTGGCGACGCCCGCAATCGCACGCGATCTCGGCGGCGGGCCCGTAGCGATGAACTGGATCACGAATGCATTCATGCTTGCATTCGGAAGCCTGCTGATGGCGGCGGGCACGCTTGCCGACCGCTTCGGCCGAAAGCGCGTTTTCGCGTGGGGCGTGACGGGATTTACATTGAGTTCGCTCGCTCTCGGCTTCGCGCCGTCGATCCTGGCCGTCGACGCATTACGTGCGCTTCAGGGCGTAGCCGCCGCTGCGGCGCTCGCGGGCGGCACGGCCGCACTTGCGCAGGAATTCGAGGGCGCCGCACGTACCCGCGCGTTCAGCGCGCTCGGCACCACGTTCGGGATCGGGCTCGCGTTTGGCCCCTTGCTGGCCGGCGGGCTCATCGCCCATCTGGGCTGGCGCGCGATCTTTGCAACGGGTGCGCTCGCCGGGGCGCTCTCGCTTGCGTTCGGCGTGCCACGCATGCGCGAATCGCGCGATCCCCATGCCCGCCGCCTGGATTGGGCGGGCACGCTGACATTCACGACCGCGCTCACCTGCTTCACGTGCGCCGTCATCGAGGCGCCATCGCGCGGGTGGACTTCGCCCCCCGTACTCGCCCTGCTCGCAGCATGCATACTGTTCGGGCTTGCCTTCGTCGCCGTGGAAATGCGCGCGACGCGGCCCATGCTCGATCTTTCGCTGTTCCGTTATCCGCGTTTCGTCGGCGTGCAGGTATTGCCTGTCGCGACCTGTTATTGCTATGTCGTCCTGCTCGTGGTACTGCCGCTGCGCTTTATCGGCATCGACGGCCACGACGAAATGCACGCAGGGTGGCTGATGCTCGCGCTTTCGGCGCCCATGCTTTTCGTCCCTTTCATGGCAGCCGCACTCGCGCGCCGGTTCTCGGCGGGCACGATCTCGGGAATCGGGCTGTGCATCGCTGCGGCGGCGCTCTACATGCTCGGTGAAACACTGAGCGCCGGCGTAAACTCGGCCGCGCTCGGTGCAATGGTCGCCATCGGGGCGGGCGCGGGTCTGCCGTGGGGTCTCATGGACGGGCTATCGGTCAGCGTCGTGCCGAAATCGCGGGCCGGCATGGCTACCGGCATATTCAGCACCACGCGCGTAGCCGGAGAGGGTATCGCGCTGGCGGTCGTGAGCGCCGTTCTGGCCGCATTCGTACAGGCCCACTTGCATGGGCAGTGCCCGGAGATTCCGTCGGCCGCGCTCGCCGATGCTTCCGCGCGGCTGGCAACGGGCGATCTCGCGCATGCAGCGGCGAATTTGCCGAATACGGCGCGCGCGGCGCTGCTGGCCAGTTATCAGGCATCGTTTGAAATGCTGCTGCGGGCGCTATCGATCATTACCCTGTTGTGTGCGCTTGCCGTGTTCGCGTTCTTGAGCCGCGTTCGGGCGCACGACGCATCGGAATCCGCCATAGGCGATAACCGGGTTAAAGGCTCGCAATAACCCGCTGCGAGTCGACGAATACCGCGCAGGCATGCGGTGCCTGCATCGAGGTAACCAACCTCAATACTCAGCAGTCAGTGGTCGTGCGCGTGGACAACAGTTGCCCCGGATGCGCGGCCGGCAACGTCGACCTGTCGCAGGAGGCCTTCGCCCTGATCTCGCCGATCGGCGCAGGCCAAATTCCTATCAGTTGGAAGTACGTCTCCTGCGCGCCGCCGACCATGAAGCTGTATTTCAAGGAAGGCTCCTCCCAGTGGTGGACCGCGGTGCAGGTGCGCGATCACCGCAATCCCGTCGCGTCTTTGGCTTACCGGGCGAGTGGCAGCACCGGTGCCTACATCCCGCTCGAGCGGCAGACGTACAACTATTTCCTGGCGCCCAGCGGAATGGGACCGGGCCCCTACGACCTGCAGATCACCGATGTGTTCGGCCAAACCATCACCGCCACCGGCGTGGCGCTGGCCGTCACCACCGAGATCGATTTGGGGCAGCAGTTCCCGGCACTGCTGCCGTCCGCCGACGGCAGCAGCAGCGGTTCGTCCGGTGGAAGCGGCGATAGCGGAAGCACGGCAACCCAGCCGGCCACGGCGAGCGTTTCCGTGGCGAACGACTGGGGCCAAGGCTATTGCAGCAATGTGACGGTGACGAATCCAAATACCGTTCCCCTGACCTGGACCGTCTCGTTCGCCAGCGCCGGAACGATTTACACCTCGTGGAATGCCACCCTGTCGCAAAGCGGTGGCACGGTGACAGCCAGTGGGGTGGCATGGAATCAGGTGCTGCAGGCAGGCGCCAATACTTCGTTCGGCTTTTGCGCCAATCGATGAGCCTGCCGGCCTCGCGCTTCGCACCCGCCCCGCTGCCCGCACGGTTTGCGGGCAGCGGTGCCTCGTGAACGGCCTTCAATGCAATTCGACCTCTGTTCGAACCGTCATCGACCGTAACAGGGTCAAAGGCCGACTTTCGGAGCCGTGAGAATCAGTCTCAGACCCAGCACCGAAATGGCACTGGCCGCGATCCGGTCGACCCATTTCTTCGCGCGCAGATAGACTTCACGCGGGCCTTTGCTCGAAAAGCAAAGCGCGACGATGGTGTACCAACCGAACTCGATACCGAAGACGAGCGGCGGCAGCGCGAAATAGCACCAGACGGGCGGGTGCTGCGGCAGCAACGCGGCGAAGATACTGCCGTACCAGATCGCCGTTTTCGGATTGCTGAGCTGGGTGCTCAGCCCGATCCAAAACGATTTACGCGCGCTGCGGGGCCGAACTGAAAGCTCGCCGTCCATCGCGATCGGATGAGCGGCGCCGCGCCAGATCTTCGACGCAACGAGAATCAGATAGGCACCGCCCGCGATCTTCAGGCCGATATAGAGCCACTCGACCGACTGCAGCAGCGTATAGAGGCCCGCCAGGGCAACACCCGCGAAAAACATGCCACCGATTCCCATGCCGAGCGCCGTCGCAAGACCATCGTTGCGGGACAAACCGATTGCGTTGCGCGCCACGATAACGAAACTCGGGCCAGGGATCATTGCGCCGAGCCACAGTGCAAAAAGAATTGCGGAAACGGCTGCTGATGCGGTCATCGAAGGCTCCTTCGAAAGAGGAAAAGACGCCGTTTCGGCGGTTTCATCGCGCCATGATACGCGCCCCGAACCGCCCCCGGCATTCAGGCCCGCAATCGATTCGCCGATCGCGCGCGCCCGTCGGCGGCTATTTCACCGGCCCCGGGGACGCGGGTGCGGGCCGCGCGCGAGCGTTATCATTGGCCATGCTGCCGGCCAGCGTCGGCGGCGCTCAATTGCAGTAGATTTGGGCATTATTCAGGTTCAATGCCGGCGAGCCGTTCAACGGCCGTCAATCGGGGAATCGAATCGGGGAATCGACCATGGCACGCAGCGATCCAAAAAATCTATCGCGCTATTGGTGGGACCGTCATACGCCGGGTCTGAGCCTGATGTGCGCCGATTTCACCACACAGCAGTATGCGCCGCATTCGCACGACGGTTTTGTCATAGCGGTGACCGAGACGGGCGGTGCCGTGATCAAGAGCCGTGGCGTGGTGGAGGAAGCTCGCTCGTCGAAGCTCTTCGTGTTCAACCCTGCCGAGGCACACGCGGGCTGGATGGGCTGGAGCGACCGCTGGCGCTATCGCTCGTTCTATCTCACGCAAGGGGCGATCGATGCGGTCGCGCGTGGCCTCGGCATCGACGACGTGCCCTACTTCACGACCAACATGTTCGGCGACGAGGACCTGATTGCCGGCTTTCTGACACTGCACCGGGCACTCGAAGAGGGCCGCGACATCTTTCGTAAAAAGGAACTCCTCTTTTCGACGTTCGGGCGGCTCTATCTGCGGCACGGCAGCGGCGGCGGGCGCATCGAACCGCCGCCGCACGATCAGGCGCTCATGCGTATCGCCCTCGATCTCGTCCATGACCGGCATGCGCGGGAGTTGCATCTCGAAGAACTGAGCGCGGCGGTCGGCCTGACGCCATTTCAGCTCATTGGGCTCTTCAAGCGCTGTCTCGGCCTGACGCCGCATGCCTATCTGACCCAGGTCCGCCTGAAACACGCGTGCCACTATCTGAGTCGCGCGATGCCCATCGCCCATGTGGCCGCCGCCACCGGTTTTTACGATCAAAGCGCGCTGACCCGGCATTTCAAGCGCTGCTATGGCATCACGCCGCTGCAATTCGCCATGGCATCGGCGGGCAACGCGTCGCGTTGATCTGCCCTCGCTCGAGGGTAATCGCTTGCGGGTAATCCTTCGCGCAATTTTCGCCAATACGCCAGCCGGCCCGCCGCCCAGACTTCCGCGGTATCCCATCACCGTTCGAAGGAAGCAAGCATGGCTGCACGCGCGTTCTATCACGAGCACCCCGAAATCTTTACCGTCGAAACGACCGTGGTCGACACCAACCCGGGGCGTGTCCTTCTGGCTCAATGCCCTTTTTACCCGGGCGGCGGCGGTCAACTGGCCGACCGCGGCGTGCTGCGCCACCGTGGCGGCGAAGTGGTGGTGACCGGCTTCGAATCCGTGGCGGGCCGGACGTGGGCCATGCTGGCCGACCCATCCCTGGAAGTGGCAGGAACGGTGCAAGCCGTGGTCGATCCGGCCTTTCGCCAGATGATGCGCGAACTCCACACGGGCACGCACATCCTCAATGCGTTCGTTTTCCAGGCTTTCGACGGCGCGCTCGTGACCGGCGTTCAGATGAACGACGACGGCACGGCCCGCATGGATTTCGACTTGCCCGACGCGGACAATGACCGGTTACCGGCACTGGAAGAACCGATCAACGACGTGATCCGGCAGAGCCTGCCCGTGCGGAGTCTGTACGTGCCGTTGCAAGCGGCACGCGAAGAGCACGGGCTGATCCGGTCCAGATCCGTCGCACCGCCGCCCACACCCGATGGGCTCATTCGTATCGTCGAGATCGTCGGCCTCGACAAGCAGGCCTGCGGCGGAACACATCTCGCCGAAACGGGCGCATCACGTGCCCTACGGATTCTGAAAATCGACAACAAGGGCCGTCATAATCGGCGCGTGCGAATCGGCCTGGCGAATGCATGAGGATTACGCCTGCGCCCGGATGCTCGATGCCGGGCGCGGTGCACGACGGCCTTGCCTAACCCCGATCGTCAGAAATTGAAGTTGTCAATATTGCCGGCATCGAAAGTCGTCGGCGGCCCGAGAATGATTTCGCCATCCTTACCGATCGTGCGCTTGCCGAGCTTGCCGGCCTCGAACGATTCGCCTTCCTTGCCGCTGATCGCGCCCGACGCGAGATTGGCCGCGGCATAGGCGGCCAGATAGCCGAGCTGGCCCGGGTCCCAAAGCTGGAACGCCTTGACGGTGCCGTTCTTGATGAATGCGCGCATCTGATTCGGCGTACCCAAGCCCGTCACCGCGACCTTGCCCTTGCTCGGCGACGACGAAATATAACGCGCCGCGGCGGCAATCCCCACAGAGGTCGGCGCCACGATGGCCTTCAGGTTCGGATACGCCTGCAACAGGCCCTGCGTTTCGACGAACGACTTCTGATCGTCGTCATTGCCGTAGGCGATCTTCACGAGCTTCATCTTCGAATACTCGGGCTTCTTCAGCTCCTCCTGCATCCATTTGATCCAGGTGTTCTGATTCGTCGCATTCGGCGTGGCCGATAGAATCGCAAACTCGCCCTCACCGCCCATCAGCTTGGAGACGAGTTGAATCTGCCCGCGGCCGATTCCCTCCGCATTCGCCTGGTTGACGAAAAGCTGCCTCCCGTCGGGGGCCGTATCCGAGTCGAACGTCACGACCTTGATACCCTGCGACATGGCCCGCTTCAGATACGGCACGAGCGCATTCGCATCGTTCGCCGCAATCACGATGGCGTTTTGCCGCTGCGTCGTCATCGTATTGATGTACTGAACCTGAGACGAAGCACCGGCATCCGACGGCCCGACCACTTTTCCGTCGCCCTTGAATTCCTTGATGGCTTCCATTCCGCCGTTGTCGGCGATCACCTCATACGGGTTGTTGATCTGCTTCGGAATGAATGCGATCTTGAGTCCTTCCTTGATGCTCGCCGCATGCGCCGTCGCGCCGATGCCGACAAGCGCGGCACAAAGCACGACCGTGCCGGCACGGCCTAACGATCTGAACATGAGTTGTCTCCTCTTTGAATGAACGGACGGGTCGTCCGCGCTGGTTCCTGCATCACATCCACTACCCGACTGCCAGGCGATCGAATCATCAGGTCCGTCGCGCCTGTTACATCCATCACGCCATCGAAAACGACGGTCTGTCATGGGTCCATCAGTTGATGGACGGCTGCGATTGCGCGACGAGCTTTCGATCCCGCGCGGCGCGCCAGCGCGCCGCCATATTTGGAATCAGCACGGACGCGAGCAGCAGCGCGCCGGTGACGATCGTCAGCGTCTCGCTCGATACGTCGACGAGCGTCAACGCATTCTTCAACACACCGACGATAAGTAGCGAAAGCAGCACGCCATACATCGACCCTTTCCCGCCGAAAATACTGACGCCGCCGAAAAGGACGGCCGCGATGACCGACAGCTCGAAGCCCTCGCCATTGTCACCACGCGCGCTCGTAAAGCGCAGCGTGTAGACGATGCCCGCGAGCGCGCTCATCGCCCCCGAGAGCACGAAGAGGCGCAGCTTGATTCTGGCCACGTCGATGCCTGAAAACGTGGCGGCCTCCGCATTCGCGCCTATCGCAAAGAGGCTGCGCCCGAACGCGCTCGCCTGTAGCACGACGGCGAATATCGCTGCGCAAACGATGACGAGCACGAACGGCACCGGAATGAACCCACCGATCGTCTGCATGCCAAGCAACGTATAGGCCGCCGGAAAGTCGGCCACGGCCTGGTCGCCGAGCAGCACGTAAGCCAGCCCCCGAAAAAGCGCGAGCGTGCCGATCGTGACGGCGAGCGACGGCAGGCCCAGCCTCACGATTGCCAGCCCGTTGAGCCAACCGGCAAGCGCGCCGGCCACGAGCACGATCGTCATCACGAGCGGCATCGGCAAGCCCGCATGCCACAGCACGCCCATCAGCGCACTCGACGCACCGAGCACCGAGGCCACGGAGAGATCGATTTCGGCCGCCACGATAATGAGCGTCATCGGCAACGCCATCAGCACGACTTCGCTCAGATCGGCCAACAGATTGCCGACGTTCGACGCATCGAGAAACACGGGCGAGAGCACCCGCCCCAGCATCAGCGACGCAATCAGAATCACGACCAGCAGTGCTTCCCAATGCAGCCAGACGGTATGACGGCGCCGGCCGCGTTCGAGCTTCGAATCAACCATGATCGCGCTTCCTCATCATGCTCCGGGCCACCGAACGGGCCAGCAGCGTGTCGGCGGTAATCGCGGCGACGATGAGCGCGCCTTCGATCGCCTGCTCCCAGAACGGCGAGACGTGCAGCACCACGAGCGCGATACTGATCACGCCGAGCACCAGCGCGCCGAGCGTCGCCCCCAGGATCGTACCGGCCCCGCCGGTGATGGCCACGCTGCCCACTACGGCAGCGGCGACCACCTGCAGTTCGATGCCCTTGGCTGTGCTTGCGTCCACGGTGCCGAAGCGGGCAAGCCACAGCGCGCCCGCAAATCCCGCAATCGCGCCGCACAGCAGGAATCCCGCGAATACGCGGCGCTCGACACGAATGCCGGCAAGCCGCGCCGCCTCCGGATTGGATCCGATCGCGTAGTGCTCGCGGCCGGCGCGGAATTGCTTCAGATACATCGACATTGCGGCGAGCACCACTGCCGCGATCAACGCCAGCGTCGGAACACCGAGCACCGTACCGGTGGCGAGGCGCGAGAACGCATCGGGTAAGCTCGTTGCGTTGATCTGCCCGCCGTGCACCCACGCATAGTCGGCACCGCGGAAGATGTAGAGCGTCGACAAGGTCGCGACGAGCGACGGCACGCGCCCGATTGCGACGAACAGGCCGTTGACCGTGCCCGCCGCAGCACCGACCGCCACGCCCGCGCCCAGCGCCACCACCACGGGCATATTCGGAAACGCAACATAAAGGCTGCCGATCGCATAGGCGCTGATGCCGACTGTCGAGCCTATCGACAAGTCGATGTGGCGCATCAGGATCACGACCGTCATGCCGGCCGTCAGCAGGCTCACGATCGAGACATTGAGCAACACGTCACGCAGGTTCTGAAGATTGAGAAACTGCGGGCGCGCGAGCGCCGTTGTGCCTACGAGCAGCAGCAAAACCACGAATAGCGTGCTTTCCCGGCTCTGAACAATCGCATCGGTAAAACGCCGGGCATGAGCGCCGCGCGCATGCTTGCCAGTTGGCGGCAGCAAATCGGAGCGTGTCGTCGAATGGCGGATCATGCTGCATACCCCAGGTGAAATCCAGGCTGACCGAGTGCGGCGGCCATGATCCGCTCTTCGCTCGCCTCCGCGCGTGCCAGCTCGGCGCCGATGCGGCCTTCATGCATGACGAGCACACGGTCGGCCATGCCGAGCACTTCCGGCAATTCGCTCGATATCATCAGTACGGCCATGCCCTCGCTGACGAGCTTCGAAAGCGTCGCATAGACCTCTGCCTTCGCGCCCACGTCGATGCCGCGCGTCGGTTCGTCGACGATGAGCACCTTCGGGCCCGTGGCGAGCCACTTGCCGAGCACGACCTTTTGCTGGTTGCCGCCCGAGAGCGTGCCCACGGGCGCGAGCAGATCGGCGGCCTTGAGCCGCAGCCGCTGGCCCCACAGGCCCGCGAGTGCGATCTCGCCGCGCGTCGACAACAAGCCGAAACGCGTGAGCCGGCCCAGTACCGTCATGGAAGCGTTGCGCGCGATGCTCAACTCGAGTGCGAGGCCCTGCTGGCGGCGATCCTCCGGTACAAGCGCGAGGCCTGCGCGCACGGCGGCGGCGGGCCGGCCCGGCGGCAGCAGTGCGCCATCCACACGCACCTCGCCCGCATCGACGGGATCGATGCCGAATATCGCGCGCACTACCTCGCTACGGCCCGCGCCCACCAGCCCCGCGAGCGCGACGATCTCGCCCGCGCGTACGTCGAACGAGATGTCGCGAAATACGTGCGCGCGCGTGAGCCCGCGCACGCTCAGCAGCGTTTGGCCCGGCTCGACGTTGGCTTTCGGATAGAGGGTATCGAGGTCGCGGCCAACCATCTTCGCCACGATCGACGATGTATCGAGCGTCGACGTCAGCGCATCGAATACCTTCGCGCCATCGCGCATGATCGTCACGCGCTGGGTCAGCGCAAACACTTCCTCGAGCCGATGCGTGATGAACAGAATCGCGACGCCGCGCTCGCGCAGTTTGCGCACGATCGCGAAAAGACGCTCGACTTCGAGCAGCGAAAGCGCCGCCGTCGGTTCGTCCATGATCAGCACGTTCGCGTTGAGCGACAGCGCCTTGGCGATCTCGATCACTTGCTGGTCCGCGATCGAAAGACCCTTCACCGAGCGTCCGGCGCGCAGATCGACACCGAGCGAGCCGAGCAGCGCATCCACCTCGCGCTGCATCGCCGCGTAATCGATGCGGCCGAAGCGATCGACGGGCTGGCGGCCCATGTAGATGTTCTCGGCGATCGAGAGATCGTAAAAGAGCGTCGGCTCCTGATAGATCACGGCGATGCCGGCAGCGCGCGCGTCTCCGGGCGCCGAAAACGATCGCTCGATACCGTCGATCAGCAGTTGCCCGCGATCGGCCCGGTGAACGCCCGCGAGAATCTTCACGAGCGTCGATTTCCCGGCGCCGTTTTCGCCGAGCAACGCATGCACCTCGCCGGGCCATAGCGTGAGATCGCCATCGATGAGCGCGCGAACACGGCCAAATGCCTTGCTCGCACGCCTGAGTTCGAGCCGCGGCCGTTGGCCGGCCTGATCCATCGTCTCCACTCGTGTCTCCTGAACCTGTTCTGCTTGTGTTGCATTGTGTTTGGCGGTATCGGTCGTGTTCCTGCCGGACACGGACACGCACCCGCGGCGGGCATCGGCCGGTTGCCGCAAACCGCACACCGATAACCGGCGCCGCCTCAGATCCGATAAATGCGCTCGGCGTTGCGACGAAAAAGCGCCTGACGTTCCGCTTCGCCCGCCCCGCCGACGATCTCGGCATAGGCACGCCAGAGATCGCCGTACCCGCCGAAAAGACGATCGACGGGGAAGTTCGATGCGAACATCGCACGCTCCACGCCGAACGTATCGATCGTTTCGAGCACATACGGCCGGAAGCTTTCGATCGTCCAGGCATGGTCGAACATGGCGAGCCCGCTGATCTTGACGGCCACATTGGGCAGTGCGGCCAGCGCGCGCATGCCGTCGCGCCATTCGCGGTATCCGGTCACGGTATTGCGGTCGACGAACATGCCGGCATGGTTGAGCACGATCTGAATGTCGGGGTGCGCGGCCGCGAGTTGGGCGGCTTCCTTCATTTGCGCCGGATAAAGCTGCAAATCGAACGAAAACCCGTAGCGCGCAAGCAGACCGAAATGCCGGCGCCACGTTTCGTCGCGCAGATAGTCGCGCTCCACGTAGTTGTACAAACGATTCGGATGCCGATTGAGAATCTGCCGTATACCGCGCGCATTTGCGAAGCGGGCGTGTGCCGCCAGCGTCTCGGCCGCATCGGGAGCGGCCAGATCGGCCGCCGCGACGATCGCATCGGGCAGCCGGCGCGCAGCGCCCCCGGCTTCCTGCCCCGCATCGGCGAGCGACTGCAGCCAGCGCGTTTCCTCGACAGGGTCACGCGGATCATGATTCGCCTCCACATGAACCGCCTTGACGACTTCGATATCGCCCGCATCGCGCAAGAGATCGCCGGGCAGATAGTTGTGCTTGAGCAGCCGCGCATCGCCCACGAACGACGTGCCCGGCTCTGCAAGCCACGGATAATGATGCGTGGCGAGGTCCCAGAAATGCATGTGGGCGTCGACGACTTGCATGGCGCGCTCCCGTTGTCAGGGAAGATGAAAAAGCGGAACCAGCGTTTGTCGAGCGGGCGCGCCGTCGGGTCCGGTCTCCATGATGTCCGACATATACGCCCACCATCTGCGCATCACTTCGGAAGCCGGAAGCGCATCCATCTTGTGATCTCCGGTTCTTTTGAGCACCGCGAAAAGATGATGGGTGCCTTCGTCGAGGAAGATCCAGTAATCGCTTATTCCGGCTTCATGCAGCAGCGCCGCGAGATCGGGCCAGATTTCCCGGTGCCGACGCTCGTATTCGTCGCGCTGCCCCGCGTGGAGCACCATCCGGAAAGCAATCGTCTCCATGATTGCGCTTCTCCTCATCCTCTTTCGCCCCAATGGGCCGGACTGCTTGCGACTATAATCGGACCACCGATAGCCAACCAATCCGTTGTTGGGATCGGGCGATCCACAAACCGAATCGCGGGAGCTCATGAACGCTCAGGCTGCTACCGTCGCGCTCGTCAACCGGCTCAAGTTCAAACACCTTGCGCTGCTCGTCGCGCTCGACGATGCGCGCAACGTCCATCTGGCCGCCGAAGCGATCAACGTTGCCCAACCGAGCGCGAGCCGGATGTTGGGCGACATCGAGGAGGCCTTCGGCTTCCGCCTCTTCGAGCGCAACGCGCGCGGCATCGAACCCACCGCACTCGGAGCCGCCACACTGGCCTACGCCCGCCGCGCGCTAGCCGAACTCACGCGCTTTGCGGAAGACCTCGAGGTCAAGCGCAAGGGCGGCCACGGGCAGCTCACCGTCGGCGCGATCATGGGCGCCGCGCCAGACCTGCTCGCCACCGCCGTCGCCACCCTCAAAACCGAACGCCCGCTCTTGAACGTGCGCGTGCTCGGCGAAACGAGCGACCAGCTCGTGCAATTGCTGCACCGCCGCGAGGTCGATCTCGCGCTGGGCCGTCTCACGACGCCCCTCGCCCATAACGACTTCCATTTCGAGCCTCTCGCGCGCGAAACGCTGACGCTCGTCGTTCGCGTGCGCCATCCGCTCGCGAACACCCGACGCGTCACGCTGCGCGAGCTGATGGACTGGCCGTGGGTAGCCCAACCCGTCACCTCGCCGGCGCGCATCCTCTTCGAGGAAGAACTCGCGCGCGCGGGCCTGGCTACGCCGGCCAACCTGACCGAATGCGCATCGATCTTCGCCACGCTGCAACTGCTCGAAAAATACGACGCCGTCGCCATGCTGCCCGAATCGGTCGTGCGCGACCACGTGCGGGGTAATCTGCTCGTGCCACTGCCGCTCGAGATCGGCAAAAGTCTGCCCGGGTTCGGCATACTCACGCGCAAGGCAGAACCGCTCAACGAGCCGGCCGAACATTTCGTCGGCCTGCTGCGGCGCTTCTCTCAACCGCTGGCCGCCGAGCAGTTCGCCGTTCATGATCGCAATACCCCTTCGCTGCCGATCTACTGAAGATTGACGAAGAGCCCGCCATCGACGAGCAGCGCGGCCCCCGTCACATAGCGCGCGCGGTCCGAAGCCAGAAAGACGACACACTCCGCCACATCCTCGGGCGCGCCGAGGCGGCCGAGCGGGATGCGCTTCTCGAAGTACGCGCGCTTGCTTTCGTCGGCCAGATCCTCGGCATTCAGATCCGTTGCGATCGTACCCGGCATCACCGAATTGCAGCGAATGCCATAAGGACCCAATGCAATCGCGCACGACTGCATGAGCGAGTGCACACCCGCCTTGGTCGGCGTGTAATGCGTCTGCAAGGCGCCGCCCACCAGTGCGCTGATCGAACTCGTCGCGACGATCGAGCCGCCCGTACCCTGCTCTTTCATTTGCCGCGCCACGGCCTGCGTGACGTAGAACGCACCGTTCAGATTGACACCGATCGTGCGCTCGAGGACCGAAGGCGGCATATCGAGGAATGCATGAAACGGGCAGATGCCGGCATTGCTGGCGAGCACGTCCACCTTGCCGAACGCCTCGACGGTCTGGCGCACGAGATCGATGCCCGTTTGCGGCGCGGCGACATTTCCCTCCACGGCAATGACGCGGCGGCCGAGCGATTCGACCTCGGCCGTCGCCTCCGCGATGGCCGAACGCCGTCCGTACGAGGCATCGTTGTCGCCCCAGTAATTGATGGCGACATCGGCGCCTTCCCGCGCGCAGGCCACGGCAATCGCACGGCCGATGCCACGCGAGCCACCGGTGACGATCACCACTTTGTTTTCGAGCAGCACGGCCTTTTCTCCTCGTATCCGCGAATGGTCGGTCAGGGCGTAAACATCGTTGGAGCCGCCCGGCGGCGGGCCGCTCCGTGCACGCTATGCATTCAATGCGTATAGGGCCGGGCCAACGGGCACTCGGGGTTCAGCCGCACCCCGAAGCCGGGCCTGTCGGGCACTTTCATGCGGCCGTTGACGGGCACCGGTTCGTCGAGCAGCAACGGCGTGAACATCGGCACGACCTCGTCGGCTTTCGGCGCCATCATCAGGAATTCGGCGAACGGCGAATTGTGACGCGTGACGACGAAGTGGTAGCTGTACACCGACGAACCGTGAGGCACGACCAGCGCATTGTGCGCATCGGCCAGCGCCGAAATCTTGATGAGTTCCGTAATTCCGCCGCACCAGCCCACATCGGGCTGAATGAGATCGCAGCAGCCCATCTCGAGCAGCATGCGAAAGCCCCAGCGCGTGGCCTCGTGCTCGCCCGTCGACACCATCATTCCGCGCGGCACGTTGCGGCGCAGCTCGGCGTAGCCCCAGTAATCGTCAGGCGGCAGGCATTCCTCGATCCACTTGAGGCCATACTCGTGCGCGGCATGAGCAAGACGCGTGGCGTAGCGCAGATCGAGGCTCATCCAGCAGTCGAACATGAGCCAGAAATCGTCGCCCACGCGGTTGCGCATTTCGGCCAGTTGCGCGATGTTCGCTCTGAGCCCCTCTTCGTTCTCGGCCGGGCCGTGCTGCAGCGCGAGCTTGCCGCCGATGAAGCCCATCTCTTTCGCGAGATCGGGGCGCGCCCCCGTGGCATAAAAAACGAGTTCGTCGCGCACCGGGCCGCCCAGCAACTGGTAGACGGGCTCGCCGCGCACCTTGCCGAGCAGGTCCCACAGCGCGAGATCCACGCCCGAGATGGTGTTCAGCACCACGCCCTTGCGGCCGTAATAAAGGGTCGCGTAGTACATCTGATCCCACATTTTTTCGATGTCGGTGACGCTCTGCCCTTCGAGAAACCGCGCGAGATGCTTTTCGACGATGAACGCACCGATCTCACCGCCCGTGGTGACGGCGAAGCCCACCGTGCCGTCGCTCGCCTCGATCTCGACCACGAGCGTGCCCAGCACGTTGATACCGAACGAACGGCGGCTTTGCCGGTACTCGGGGTAGCGCGCCATCGGCGTCGAGATATGGTCGTCGATCCAATGGCCGTCCGACTGGTCGTGGTAATCGGCGCCGCCCCCGCGGACGACGAATGCACGAACGGCTTTGATGGTAGGCATGGCCATGTTGTTGAGCTCCGCTGTTTTCCAGGTGAATGTCTTCGGAATCGATCCGTCCGGCGAGACGCTAGGTGCGCCGAACAGCCGTATCGGCAGCCACGTCGGCGCGCGTGCCCACGCGCGGCGCCACGACGGCAATCAGCAACGCCGCTGCGATACTGCCCAGAGAGAGCACGGCAAGACCGGTAGCAGGCGAATGCGTGGTCTTCTCGACGACGGCGCGCAGCGTCGGCGCAACGAAGCCGCCGAGGCTGCCCAGCGAATTGATCATCGCGATGCCGCCGGCCGCCGCCACGCCGGAGAGATGGCGCGTCGGGAACGTCCAGAAGAGCGGCTGCGCGGCGATGAATCCGCTCGCGGCGCAGCAAAGGGCGAGCAACGCGGCTACCGGGTTCGACAGTGCCCCCGAGAGCGCAATACCGCATCCGGCAAGCAGCAGCAACCCGATGGCGAGACCGCGGTGATGCCCCGAGCGGTCGGCGTAGCGCGGCACGAACCAGGTCGCGACGACAGCGCACACCCAGGGTAGTGCCGTCACGAAGCCGACCTTGAGCCCGACTTTCGTGCCGAGCAATGCCGCGACTTGTTGCGGCAGAAAGAAGATGAGCCCGTAGACGCTGATCTGAATCGAGGCGTAGATGAGCGAGTAGGCGAGCACGCGGCGGTCGACGAGCGCCGCCAGCGCGCTGCGCGGCCCGTGCGCGGCGGCTTCGCGCGCATCGCGTTCGACTTCGCTCGCCAGAGCCGCACGCTCGGCAGCGTCGAGCCAGCGTGCGTCGGCAGGCTTGTCGACGAGATACCAGAAGGCCCATATGCCGACGATCGAAGCCAGCCCGCCCTCCACGAGAAAGAGCCATCGCCAGCCTGCAAGCCCGAGCGCGCCGTCGAGATCGAGCAGCATGCCGGAGAGCGGCGAGCCGAATATGAACGCAAGCGGCGCGCCGAAATAGAAAATGCCGACGGCTCTTGCACGCGACGATTGCGAGAACCAGTAAGTCAGGTAATAGATGATGCCCGGAAAGAATCCTGCCTCGGCCACGCCCAGCGCGAAACGCAGCGCGTAGAAGAGAGCTGGCGTTTCGGCGAGCGACATCGCCGCCGAAACGATGCCCCACGTCACCATGATCCGGCACATCCAGATGCGCGCGCCGATGCGGTGCAGCAGCAGGTTGCTCGGCACCTCGAACAAGGCATAGCCCACGAAGAACACGCCCGCGCCGAATGCGAACGCCGCGTCGGAGAGCCCGGTATCGTGCTGCAGTGCCTTTTGAGCAAAGCCGATATTCGCCCTGTCGAGAAACGCCAGCACGTACATGAGCAGCAAAAACGGCAGCAGGCGGCGCATCGTCTTGTCGTGCGCCTCCTGAGCCACTGACCGCGAAGTCGGTGTCATGCGTGTCTCCAGTTATTGTTGTGCGCGCAACAAGGCAGTGCCCGATCGCGCGCGGTCGCCGTTACTGCCGGCGCGGTGCTAATAGGTCGCGCGCCCGCCCGACAGATCGAATACGGACCCGGTGCTGAACGCGCAGTCTTCCGAGGAGAGCCATACGATCAGCGAGGCCGCTTCGTCTGGCATCAGGAAGCGGTTCATCGGAATCTTCGAGAGCATGTAATCGATGTGCTGCTGCGACATCGAATCGAAGATTTCGGTTTTGGCCGCGGCGGGCGTGACGGCGTTGACGAGAATGTTCTTCGTCGCGAGTTCCTTGCCGAGCGACTTCGTGAAACCGATGAGCCCCGCCTTCGACGCACTGTAGTGCGCGGCATTCGGATTACCCTCCTTGCCGGCAACGGACGCGATGTTGACGATGCGCCCGTAGCCCTGCTCGATCATGTGCGGCACGATGGCACGGCAGGTCAGGTAGGGGCCTGTCAGGTTGACATCGAGCACGCGCCGCCATGTCTCGGGAGCAAGCTCCCAGCTCAGGCCGTTGCCGCCCGTGATGCCGGCGCAATTGACGAGGATATGGATCGCCCCGAGCGCGCCCAGCGTTTGCTCGACCGCCGCGTTGACGGATGCCTCGTCGGTCAGCTCGACCGCCGCGGTACATACGGTGCCCCATTCGGACAACTCGCGGCCGCTGCGCTCGAGCCGCTCGGCGTCGATGTCCCACAGTGCCACGGCCGCCCCGGAGCGCAACGCGCGCTGCGCCACCGCGTAGCCGATGCCACGCGCGCCGCCGGTCACGACCATTACGCGCCCTTTCAGATCGATCTGGTTCATTGCGCCTCCGCCGCTTGGGCATTTACGGTGCGTTGCCGCTGCTCGCCAAGGCCCGAAATGCCGAGGCGCATCGACTGGCCGGCACGCAGATAGACCGGTTCCGGCTTTTGTCCCATGCCGACGCCCGGCGGCGTGCCGGTCGAAATGACATCGCCCGGCTGGAGGCTCATGAACTGGCTGATATACGAAACGAGGGTGGCCACGTCGAAGATCATCGTGCGCGTATTGCCGTTCTGAAAGCGCTTGCCGTCCACGTCGAGCCACATGTCGAGCGACTGCGGATCGGCGATCTCGTCGCGCGTGACGAGCCACGGGCCGAGCGGGCCGAACGTGTCGCAGCCCTTGCCCTTGTCCCATTGGCCGCCGCGCTCGAGCTGATACGCGCGCTCGGAGACGTCATTGACGATGCAGTAGCCGGCCACATGGTTCAGTGCCTGCTCGCGGCTCACGTAGCGGGCCGGTTCGCCGATGACGACGCCCAGCTCGACCTCCCAATCGACCTTTCCGGCACCAGGCGGAATTTCCACGTCGTCGTTGGGCCCGACGATCGCGCTCGTCGCCTTCATGAACAGCACCGGCTCGCTCGGCACGGCCATGCCGGATTCGGCCGCATGGTCGGAATAGTTGAGACCGACGCAGATCATCTTGCCGACCGCGCTCACACACGGGCCGAGCCGCACACCTTCCGGCGCGAGCGGCAACGATGCCGGATCGACCGACGCGAGCCGATCGAGCGCCTGCCGCGAGAGCGCCGCACCGCCGATGTCGGGCGTATGCGCCGACAAGTCGCGGATACGGCCGCTCGAATCGACGACGCCGGGCTTCTCCTTGCCCGGCTCCCCAAAACGGACCAGCTTCATGCAGTGCCTCCTCCTGGAATGATCGATGCCTGTGCCGGTGCACTATAGGGCGCGCATCGATACCCGAACAATCCGGATGCCGGATGGGGCGATAACGAAACCGAATCGCTTTTATGGCACGCGGCCCCGGACACGATAAACTGGCGACTTTGCGGAAAAACGTCGGAAGAACGCGTGGCACTTGATGAGTACTACGAACGATTAGGGCTGCCCAATGCCGCGTCGGCGGCGGAGATCAAGCGCGCCTATCGGCGTCTGCGGGCGAAATTCCATCCCGATCGCAACAGAGGCAAGGAAGCGGCCGTCGAGCCGCAGTTCAAGCGCGTTCAAGAGGCATTCGAGATCCTCACCGGGCAGCGTGAAGCGCCGGCTGCCCCGCGGCCGGCCGCCGCATCGTATTCCTCGCATTCCCCACATCCCCCTCGGCGCGCGGAACCCCATCCCCGGCCCGCTGCGCCCCGAGAACCTCATACGGCGCCGGGGGCAGCCGATACCCGCCCGTGGACGGAGGCGTTCAGAACCGGCGGCCCGATGCCGGTGCGCGGCGCGAACCGGCACACGCAACTCCATGTGCCGCTCGACGTTGCGCTCAACGGCGGCCGCGTGGTTGCCAGCTACCAGGTCAGCGACACCTGCCGCCAGTGCCGTGGGATGAGCGCCCGCCTTGCCCTCCAACCCTGTGCGGACTGCGACGGGCAGGGCATCGCGCCGGGCGGCGCCCTCTGCCGCTCATGCTCGGGGCAGGGGCGCATCAAGACCAACCGCTGGTGCACGAAATGCCAGAACAAGGGCGTCGAGCAATCGCAGAAAACCGAAACGGTCGAGGTGCCGGCCGGCGCGTGGGACGGTCAGCGCATCGTGGTGCCCGGTGCGGGTTTTCCCGGGGTGCACGGCGGGCAAGCGGGCGATGCGACGTTTACGGTCGTGATCGTCTGTGGACCCGGCTATCAGCGTGACGGGCTCAATGTGAGCGGCGAAATCGAGATCGACTTCGTCACGGCCACGCTGGGCGGCACGTTCGATGCGCGCGTGCTTGGCCGTGACATGCTCGTGACGATTCCGCCGAACGCGCAGCAAGGCAGTTTCATTCGGCTGCCGACGCAGGGCTTGCGCGACGGCTCGGGAAATCAGGGCGAATTGAAGCTTCGCATCGTGCTCGCCATGCCGAAGGCCGCGGCGCAATTGACGAGCGATCAGCGCGCCGTGCTGCGGGAAATGTTCGCCGACGCCGCGCGGCGCGAGCGCAAGAACTGAAGGCGGCACGCGCCGCTTCGGCGCGATGATGCGCCAGGCACGCGCCGTCCCTTACGACCACCGCCAGCCGGAGATAGGGTCATAGGATCCTGTTCATCCGCTTTCAAGCGCCCGATGACCCTGGGATTGCTTTCTGGCCGATGACGGCCCGCTACGCATCAGGCCGTCGTCCCGGCGTAGGCGGCTCGCAGCGCGGCAGCATCGAACTTCACCATTTTCAACATCGCCTCGGCCACGCGCCCCTGCTTGACAGGATCGGTATCTTCCATCATCCGCATCAGGTCGTCCGGAACGATCTGCCACGAGACGCCGAAGCGGTCCTTCAGCCAACCGCACGCCTCGGGCGCGCCGCCGCCTTCCAACAGCCCGTTCCAATAACGGTCCAGTTCGGCCTGATCGGCGCAGTTGACCATGAGGGAAATCGAATGATTGAACCCGTCCGCCCCGGCCACGCTCATCGCGGTGAACGGCTGCCCGCAGAGAACGAATTCGACGACCTTCACGCCATGAGCGGCCGGTATCGTCGTGACGCTGACCACGCGGGAATCGGGAAAGATACCCGCATAGAAGGCGGCGGCCTCCTCGGCTTCGCTCGCGTACCAGAGAAAAGGCGTGATCTTTTGAATCGTCATGGCGAATCTCCTGTCAGTGTGGGCCGTATGCACATGCAATCCGCAGCCGGTTATGAACACGACGAACGAGCAACGTCGAAATCGACGTGCGGGCAAAAAAAACCGATGCGTGGACGGCATCGTAGTGTGACGCATGGCGAACGATGGCTCCGAATCCGGGGGCTCGTGAGCGGCGTGCAACACACGCCGCCGTGCTCGCTGCCCTCTGCTGCGCGCCGCCCCGGGGCCCCCGCTGTGCCGTGTCGTACATCGGCTCAGGCTTTCCTCTGGGCCGGTGCTATGATTGGCAACCTTTCGCCATGAACGCATCTTCCGTCTCATTTGCATGAACACGATTCCGTTGAAGCCCGTAGCGGAGACGTCGAACGATCTCGGAAAGCGCGTCAAGGCCGCGCGCCAGCAGCACGATTACACACTCGATGCGGCCAGCCGCGCTTGCGGCGTGTCGCGCTCGACGCTCTCGAAGATCGAGAACGGACTGATGTCGCCCACATTCGACGTGCTCCAGAAGATCGTTCACGGGCTGCGCATCGATCTGGGCGAACTGTTCGGCTCCACGCCGAAGCCGCTTGCGAGCGGCCGCCGCGCACTCACGCGCAAGGGGCACGGGCAACGGCATTCGTCCGGCTGCTACGAAATGGAGCTGCTCGCCACCGAACTCGCCCAAAAAGCGATGCATCCGTTCCATATCCGCATCACGGCGCACTCGCTCGACGAGTTCACGGAATGGGGGCGTCACGAAGGCGAAGAGTTTCTTTACGTACTGCGCGGCAGCGTTTGTTTGTACTCCGAACTGTATGCGCCCACCCATCTGGAGGCGGGCGACTGCCTCTACTTCGACAGCCGGACCGGCCACGCGGCCGTCTCCACGAGCGAGGAGGATGCCGAAGTGCTCTGGGTCATCGACGAACGCTACGCCCCGCCTGCCGAAACCGCGCCGCGGCTGAAGCCGTCCACGGTCCGCAAACGCCGGTTCCCCGCCGGTTCGGAGTAAATGCGCCTCATGCAAACCATTTCCACCTTTGATGCCGCCGCCACGGCGGAATTGCTCGACTTCGGGGCACTCGTTGACGCATTGCGCCGCGCGGCTCGGGAGCATGAGGCGGGGCAGATCCGGTCGCCGGTACGCACGGCGGTACCGCTCGCCTACGGCGGCGTGCTGCTGTCGATGCCCGCAGCCGCGGCCGATATCGCCATCCACAAGCTTGTGAGTGTCTGCCCTGCGAACGCGCAGCGGGGCATCCCGACCATACACGGCACGGTGACGGTGTGCGACGGTGCGACAGGCACGCCCGAATTCGTTCTGGATGGCCCGACGGTCACGGGCCGGCGTACCGCGGCACTGTCGATGCTCGGCATCGAGTTGCTGCACCTGGCGGCGCCACGCGTCTTTCTGCTGATCGGTACGGGCACGCAGGCACGTTTTCATGCGGAAGCGATCGGGCGGTGCCATCCGGGCTCGGAAATCCTCGTCGCGGGCCGCCAGCCCGGCAGCGCCGAGCGCTTTTGCGATGCGCTGGCAGGCGCCGGCATTGCCGCGCGCGTGGCCGGCAGCGATGCGATCGATCGGGCCGACACGGTCATCACCGTCACCACGAGCAAAACGCCCGTCTATCACGGGCCGGCCAGCTCGAAACGACTGGTCGTGGCGGTCGGGGCGTTCACGCCGGATGCCGCCGAAGTGGACGGCGAAACAGTGCGGGCGAGCCGCATTTTCGTCGACGACCTCGAGGCCGCGCGCGAGGAAGCCGGGGACTTGCTGCAAGCCGGCGTTGACTGGCAGCAGGTGACTTCGCTCGGCCGGGCGCTCGATATGGCCGCGCCGGCAGGCGAACCAGTGCTCATCAAGACGGTCGGCAGCGGCGCATGGGATCTCGCGGCGGCGCGCGTCGCGCGCGAGCGCATCGGCTGAATCGCGTTAATCGATCAACGACCTGCAGTCTATACAAGCCCCAGCCGCTCGCGCATCTCGCGCGTAATGCGCTGCTTCTTGCCGGCGTAGTCGGCCCACGGGTCCGCTTTCAACGCGTCGAGCCGCTCGTGCACGTTTTCGACGGTCCATTGCGCGCCGCCCGTGGTCCGCTCGACCTCGTCCCACCCAAGCGGAACGGAAACGCCCAACCCGGGGCGCGCACGCGGCGAATATGCGACGACCGTACTCGAGCCGCGGTTGTTGCGCAGATAGTCGATGAAAATCCGCCCACGCCGGTTTTGCGCTCCCATCTTCGCGCTGAATCGATCGGGGAGCGTCGACGCCATGTGCTGCGCCGCAGCCTGCGCAAATGCCTTCACCTCGTCCCATCCGGCATGCCGCGAGAGCGGCACGACGACGTGGAGCCCCTTTCCACCGCTCGTCTTGCACCACGATTCGAGGCCCAACTCGGCGAGCAGCGAACGCGTCAGCAACGCGGCCTCGATCATGCGATCCCAGCCGAGCTTCGGATCCGGGTCCAGATCGAAGACGATACGGTCGGGCTTTTCGATGTTCGATGCCACCGCATTCCAGGTATGAAGCTCGACGGTGCCCATCTGCGCGGCGCCGACGAGCGCTTGGGCACTGTCGATCGTCAATACCGGCGCACGCCCCGGGTCGAGCCCGGGATGCTGCGTGATGTGGGGGATCTCGAGGCGGCTCGTCGTGTGTTTCTGGAAGAACAACTCTCCCTCGATACCTTCCGGCGCGCGCACGAGCGCGAGGGGCCGGTCCTTCAAATGCGGCAGCATCCACGACGCGACCGATTCGAAATACCGAGCGAGATCGCCCTTCGTGAAGCCGGTGCTCTTGTCGATGACGCGCTCCGGGTGCGATATGCGCACACCGAGCACCGAGTCGGCTCCATCGCCGGCGGCGTTCTTTGCGTGCGCCCTCCCGCCGCTCTTCGCCGCGCGCCCCTTGCGGGCGACCGTCTGCTCCACCGCTTGCTGGTTCACGTCGTCTCCCGCGTTGTCGTCGACACCATCGGCCTTGCCCGGCGCTTCCTGAGAAATTTCGCCTGCGGGCTTGTCGCGCCGCAAGCTGATGAACGATGCCTGCCGCACGACGCCCTCATTCGTCCATTCGGAAAAATTGCACTCGGCAACAAGCTCCGGCTTCACCCAGTGCACCGGTGTGCGGCTTCGCTCGCCGGGGGCCTGTGCGAACGGCATGTCCTTCGTCTCCCGGGCATCGAGCTCCTTCTTGAGCGCGCGCAACGTCGTGGTGTCGAAGCCCGTACCCACGCGCCCCGCGTAGCGAAGCTTGCCCTTCGCGTCGTACACGCCGAGCAGCAGGGCGCCAAACCCGGAGCGGCTACCCGACGGCTCGCTATAGCCACCAATGACGAATTCCTGCCGGCGCCTGCAGCGGAGCTTGATCCATGCGCCGCTGCGCGCGCTAACGTAGCGACTATCGCTGCGCTTGCCGACGATGCCTTCCAGCGCCATTTCGCAGGCGCTGTGCAGCAGATCGCCCGGATCGAGCGCGAAGTCCTCCGAAAAACGCAGCGTCTCGTCGTCCATACGCTCCATCAGCGCACGCAGCAACGCCCGCCGCTGAACGAGCGGCACCTTGCGCAGGTCGTATCCATTCAAGTACGGCAAGTCGAAGACAAAAAACACGATCTCCTGCGGACGCTTCGCATCGAACGCGTTTTGCAACGCCTGGAAGCTCGGCACGCCATGCTCGTCGAGCACGGTCGCCTCGCCGTCGATCCACGCGCTTTGCACGTCGAGCTTTGCGAATGCCTCCGTCTGCCTGCCGAACTTCGCGGTCCAATCGAGGCCGCTGCGCGTGAAAATCCGCACAGGCACGTCCGCGTCGCGATCGATCCGCGTCAGCATGCGATAGCCGTCGAACTTGATCTCGTACGACCAATCGTCGCCGTGCGGAGGGGCGTCCACCAGCGTCGCGAGTTGCGGCTTCAGCGCGGCCGGTAGCGGTGCCTTGAGCGCTCCCTCGATGGCCGGCTCGTGCGCCAACTCGCGCAGCGATTCGCCGCTGCGCGTGGCGACGATGTCGGGCCGGCGCGACTTCGGCGCCCCCGTATGCGGCGCCTTCGCCGGCACCGCCAGCTTTCCGGCAGCACCGCGCCGCTTGGCGGTCGCCTCGCTGGAAGTGTGGCCCGCGGCCACGGCGCGCTCTTTCGTCTTGCCGTCGCCTTTCGATTTGCCATTGCGCTTCGATTTGCCGTTGCCGAGCACGCTGCCTGGGCGGTCATGCACGACGTCGAACTCGCTCTCGGGCCGCGCTTCGTCGTCGCGCTCCTTGATCAGCAGCCATTGCTCCTTGTCGCCGCTGCCACGCATGCCGCTGCGCACGAGCGCCCAGCCCCCGTGCAGTTTCTCGCCTTCGAGCCGAAACTTGAGCCGCCCGGCCGCATAGGCCTTGCGCGCCTCGTCGGCGCCACCCGCGGGCTCCCACACGCCTCGGTCCCAAACGATAACGGTCCCCGCACCATAATTTCCTTCGGGGATTTCGCCTTCGAACGAGCCGTATTCGATCGGGTGATCCTCCACGTGCACGGCAAGACGCTTGACGGAGGGATCGAGGCTCGGCCCTTTCGGGATCGCCCATGACCTGAGCGTGCCGTCGAGTTCTAGACGAAAGTCGTAATGCAGACGCCGCGCGTGGTGCTCCTGAATGACGTAGGAAAGCCCCACGGCCGCACCGGCCTGCTTCCCGCGGCGCGCGCCCGATGGCTCGGGCGTTTCCTTGAAGCGCCGCATCTTTCGGTAGGTATCGAGATTGCCAGCCATGCTGTGGGATCACCTCGTTCACTCGAATGACGTCGGAGGGTACCGCGCGCCTACGCGGCGTGCTTGCCCTTGCCGCGGCCCAGACTGCGCTTGAGCAGTTCCGACAAGTCGACGACGTCGGCGCTCGCGCGCGTGCGGGCCGGCGCCTTGGCGACTTCGCTGATTTCCCGCGTCTTGCCTTCGCGCACTTTCCGGTCGACGAGTGCCAGAATTTCCTCACGGAAAGTGTCGTGATATTCGGCCGGATTCCATTGCTCGGTCATGTCCTCGATCAACTTCTTCGCCATCTCGATCTCGCGCGGATGCACGCCCGCTTTCTTCGCATCCTCGGGCACCGACAATTCGGCGAACGGGAGCACTTCGCCGGCCCACCGCAGCGTATTGAGCGCGAGCACGGAGCCGGCGGGAATCAGCGCCGCGAGATGCTGCTTGTTGTGCAGCACGACACTGGCGATCCCGATCTTGCCCGTTTCGGCGAGCGCTTCGCGCAATAGCGCATAGGCCTTTTTGCCCTGCCGCTCGGGAACGAGATAGTAGGGTGTATCGAGGAACAGAAACGACACCGTATAAGCCTCGACGAACGAGAGAATGTCGACAGTTTGCGTCGATTCGGGACTTGCCGCGCGGATCTCCTCGTCGGCCAGCAGCACGTAGTGGCCTTTCTCGTACTCGAAGCCGCGTACGATGTTCTCGCGGCGCACCTCCTTGCCCGTCCGCTTGTTGATCTGCTTGTAGCCGATAGGGTCGGCCGTATCCTTGTCGAGCAGATTGAAGCTCGTGCGTTCGGGCCGGGTGGCGGGATGAAGCTGCACCGGCACGTTGACGAGCCCGAAGCTGATGGCTCCTTTCCATATGACGCGTGACATGGCACCTCCCGGATGTCAGGTCCTGTTCACGCAACAGGCGATCGTTAAAAGAAGAGCACGAAACAAGCCGGGGCGCCAGCGTTCATCACCGTACCGGCGGAGAACCAAGCAAAGGCGGGGCTTATCGCCCCGCCCTACGCTTCCATTCCTGTCTTCAGTGTGCAATCGTCATCGGAATACGCCTATGAGCAGCGTGGCGAGGAAGATGACGAGGAAGATGAAGAACAGGATCTTGGCGATTTCCGCTGCGCCGGCTGCGATGCCCGTAAAGCCGAACACAGCGGCAATGAGCGCGACAATGAAAAAAATAACGGCGTATCGAAGCATGACTTCCTCCTGTGGCTAGCCGGCTTGCCGGCGTTTTGAACCGTCGGCACGCCCGCCGCGGCTGATACGATGCGTTGTTCCGCCCGTGTTGCAACGTTCAACACACTCAACCGTTCTGCAATGGGCATGCCCGTGGCATCGGTTGCGCGCCGCTTTGCGAGCAGACGCATGCCATAGACGCACGCCATCCGCGCCGCCGCACCGAACCCCCGGGCCCCAGTGGTGCGCCGGGCCCGCCGCGGGGTTGCCGCCGCGATGCGGGCTGCGGCCCTAGCGGTGCGCGGGGCGCGGCTGCGCCGTCGTCTGTTCGCGGCTGCCGCGCGGCGCGTCGATCGGCTCGATATCCTTCGTCGGATCGAAATCGGCCCAGCGCCCATGCTGCCAACGCCCGTGCGCGCGCTCGATTTCGAGGCTGCCCGCGTCACGCAGCACGGTCGCAGCCAACTGCTGGTTCTCGGGGTTCACGTGCACCGCGACGAGCACACCTGAATCGCGCGACTCGTGGGCAACCGCATGCTCGGGCACTTTGCCGCCGCCACGCGTGTGCGACATCGCACCCGCCAGCGAGCCGACATAGGCGCCCACGCCCGCTGCCGCGATCAAAACGATGAACGGTGCGGAGAAAAGACTGAAGATCGCGACCCCCACCACGGCACCGATCACGGCGCCGATCACCCCGCCCTTGCCCGCTCCCACTGACGCGCGCGAGGCCTGCGGATCGGCGTACTGATCTCCGCCGACGGCAAAGCGCGCGTGCTGGCCGCGCGGATTGACGAAAAAGAGCGTGACGTCTTCCTGCACGAAGCCGGATTCGAACAGGCGGCCTGCTGCCGCCTCGGCTTCATGAAAGGTCGTGAAACGACCGGCAACGATCAACGACATGATGACCTCCCGTTGCACCTGCGCGTATCCTTTGGACTCCTCATGATCGGGCGCGGTTCGACCCGGCCGGATCCGCCATCGTGCGCACCGGCGCACGTCTTTGCGCACGCATCGAGCGCTTTTTCGGCACGTTCAAATGCGTCTTGAGCATATTCAGGCGCATTCACGCGCTCTCGATGCGGAAAAGGCCGCTGCGCAATACCACCGCGGCGCCCCCATTCGCTTCGAGCGCGCGCGTACACACCTCGCGAATGCGGCCCTTGCCGGTTTCATAAGCGCGCAGAATGTCGGCCTCGAGCGGTGGCTGCGCCCCGAAATGGTCCTCCAGCGCTTCCAGCGTCACCGCACAGGCGAGCGGCACACCGTCGACGGCGGCCATGAAGCGCACGACGAGTTGCGCGCCGTCGTACATCGGCGGGTCGTCGGGAAAAGTAACGTCCATGGCTGCCCCCTGCTCATTGCCCGGCATGCGGCGGTTCCCATCGCTCGCGGTGCGCGCAGCGCCGCATCAGCGCGCTTGCGAGTGCTGCGACAGCCGCTCGACGATTTTCCGGTTGAACGCGGGAAGATCGTCAGGTTTTCGGCTCGTGATGAAATTGCCGTCTTCCACCACCTCCTCGTCCACCCAGGTCGCGCCGGCGTTGCGCAGATCGTCTTGCAAGCTGGGCCAGCTCGTCATCGTGTGGCCTTTGACGATCCCCGCCGAGATCGGCAGCCACCCGCCGTGGCAGATGACGGCAACTGGCTTGTGCGCATCATCGAGGGCTCGCACGAACGCCTGTGCCTCGGGCACCGTCCGGATCGCGTCGCCGTTGACGACGCCCCCCGGCAGCACCACCGCATCGTAGTCTTCGGGCTTGACCTGATCGAACGTCGCGTCCACGGTCACCATGCCGCCGCGTTCGACGTGCCGGAAACCCTGGATCTGCCCCGGCTTCTTCGAAATGACGTGCACCGTCGCGCCGGCCTCGGACAGCGCGCGCTTCGGCTCCATCAACTCGGCTTCTTCGAAGCCGTCCATTGCAAGCATCGCAACCTTGCATCCTTGTAGCGCCTTGGCCATGTTTCGGACTCCTCGCAAGTAACGAAGACATTCGGGCAAACACCGGAAAGCCGAGCAAGGCCGGTGCCCGCGCCGCAGTGCGGCAGGGCACGGCTACTGCGCCTTGCGCTCCCTCAGCTCGGCGGGCAGACCTTCGAGCAAGTCCGCCATGTCGTCCGCGTGCTCCTCCTCCGCGGCCAGAATCGATTCCATCACACGCCGCGAAGTCGGATCCTTTTCGCCGAGGTATTGGATGATCTCTCGATAGCTGTCGATCGCGACTCGCTCGGCCACGAGGTCTTCCTTGATCATTTCGACGAGCGATTTGCCCTCGACGTACTCCGCATGACTGCGCGTGAGCAGACCCTCAGGCGAGAAGTTCGGCTCGCCGCCCAACTGAACGATGCGCTCGGCGAGTTGGTCCGCGTGATCCCGCTCCTCGTTCGAATGCTCGAGAAACTCGTCGGCCACACCCGTGGAATGGATGCCCTTGGCCATGAAATAGTGGCGCCGATAGCGCAGCGTGCAGACGATTTCGGTGGCGAGCGCGTCGTTGAGCAGCTTGAGCACCGTGTCCCGATCGGCCTGGTAGCCGGCCGTGACGGCGCCCTCGGAGATATGCTCGCGAGCGCGTTTGCGGATTTCCTGAACATCGGTGAGGAACGGTTGGTGAGCCATCGTTTTCTCCATCGGTTCGAGTGACGCATTGACAAAACAACTGGCGAACGCTTGCCTGCCTGCGGCGATCCGCGGGCACGCGACACGGATACCGCCGGCATTTAACGTGCCAGCTTTGCTGGCATCGGCCGCATCCCGCGCGGGCACAGGGGTTGCGCCACTTGCAGCAACGCGTACGCTTGCCGCCGCTACCCCTGTTGTTTGTCAGAAAGGCATACCGATGACCCGATCCTCCACGAATCACTCGTCGACACGCCGGCGCGCAGGCCATCCGCCTCGCCAACGGCACGCGCAGGCAACCGCCTCGAAGAAGCACCACCCGCGCCGCTGGTCTCGCCATGTCATGGAGACGAGCGACGCCTTGGATCTGGAGCCCGGCATTTTCAAAAGCGGGAGCGCCGAAGACATTGCACGCTCGCTCAAGCGTTCGGCGCTTGCGAGCAAGCGCCGGCGCGGCACGCCGTACCAGTCGGCCATGTCCATGCTCAATTTCTATGTGAACCGGGCCGGCCGAAACCTGCCGAAATCGCAGCGTGGGGTGCTGCAGCGCGCAAAAGGCAAATTGCGCGAAGCGTTCGGCCGCGGGCACTGAGGGCTTCTTCGCCCATGCATGAAGCAGTCTGGTTTCTGATCGTCGGCGCGATGTTCGTCGGCATGGGGGTGGCGAGTTCGCTGTTCAAGCGCCTTCCGCTCACCGGCGCGATGCTCTATCTGGTCGCCGGCTTCGCCATCGGCCCGGCGGGAGCGGGCCTGCTTGCGCTGGACATCTTCAATGACGCCCACATCATCCGCATGCTGAGCGAAGTTGCGGTACTCGCTTCGCTGTTCGCAATCGGATTGCGACTGCGGTTGCCGCTCGTGGATGCACTCTGGACGCTGCCGTTAAGGCTCGGCCTGCTGGCCATGGTGATTACCGTGCCGATGCTCGCTGCCGTCGGAGTATGGGGCCTCGATCTGGCCTGGGGGCCGGCGTGGCTGTTGGCCGCGATGCTCGCTCCTACCGACCCGGTGCTTGCGCACGACGTACAGGTGAGAGATACGAACGACTTTGACCGCGTCCGGTTTGCGCTCTCGGGCGAAGGCGGGCTCAACGACGGCATCGCCCAGCCGTTCGCAATGGTCGCGCTCGCGCTTACCCCGCTCGGCACGGTGGCGTTTCGCCCGCCGTCGGTGCTCGCGCTCGCCGGCATGACGATATGGGGTGTCGTGGGCGCGGTGGTCATAGGTGCGCTCCTCGGATTTGCCACGACGCATGCGGTTGCGTGGCTGCGGACACGTCATGCGCAGGCACTCGGGCTCGAAGGTTTTTTCGCGCTTGGCTTGATCGAGCTGGCTTATGGGACGGCGCAGCTTCTGCATACGTTCGGGTTTCTGGCCGTCTTCGCGGCTGGTGTGGCGATGCGCCGCGTCGAGCATCGCGCGACGGGCGAGCGCACGCCGCAGGATGCCATCGGCGCGATCGACTCGTCCGACGTCGCGGCCACCGCGTCCCATCCTGACAAAGCCCACGCTTATATGGCCGAGAAAGTACTGGGTTTTACCGTCGAACTCGAAAGGATTGCCGAAATGGCGATGATGATGATGGTTGGCAATTTGCTCGGCACGCTCGATGCGCCGCTCGTCACCTGGCGCAACGCCGGGATCGTCGCGGCGCTGTTTCTCGTCATCAGGCCCATTGCCGTGGAGCTTTCGTTGATCGGGTCACAGGCGGCGCCAGCCGAACGGCGCATGATGAGCTGGTTCGGCATTCGCGGCATCGGCACGCTCTATTACCTCGCCTATGCCCTGGAGCAGGACCAAAGCGAGCAAATGAAAGCGCTAGCGCCGATCGCGCTCGCCGTCGTGACCGCATCGGTGTTTATTCATGGCGTATCCGCTACGCCGCTCATGAAGCAGTATCAGCGCCACCACGCCCGCCGTGCGGCTCGCACTCGCAAGTGACGGTCAGTCGCCGGTGAAAACTGCCGTACATTGCCCACGCACGATACCGCGACGGGCCGCAAAGGCGGGCTCGTTTGCGACCACCGTTTGACTCCGCAGCGGTACACCCGTCAGGGACCGCCTTCTGGCTTCAACCGCGTCCGGTAAGGTGGAACACTCTGCGGATCTGCGGTCGTCTCGTCGATCACGCGTTCGACGTCCGCGGTCTTTGCCAATTCGGACAGAAATGTCTGCTTATCGAAGCCGGGTGCCACACAGCCTTGCACGTAGACGAAACGCCGTTGCAGCATCAGCCATAGCGTCGTCCGCGTTTTCCAATGTGTCGCGGGCTCGATGTTCGTGAGGCGCCGCTTCACCGCCTCGGCGATTTCCTTGTCATAGAGATAACTGTTCGATAAACGGCACCGCCCTTCCCACCAGCAGCTGTTGCCGCGTTCGATGCGGTAATGGCCCTCGGCCAGCCACTCGGCATCCGTTTCGAGCGGGCCGAGCGGCGCCGGGCAGCCTGGAAGCGCCGCCGATATGGAAAAGAATGGATCGTCCCCGCGGTTGACGCGCCGCGGCTCGGCAAGCGCCCATGCGGTCGCCGCAATGAGTCCCAGCACCGCACCACGCAATACCAGAGTACGCCGCATGTCGCCGAGCCCCCGAATCGGTTGAAATCCGCATGAAGCTGCGCGATTTCAACACGCCCTCGCGCCATTTGGCAATATCGCCGCACGGGGCCGGCATCGCTCGTTGCATGTCGTCAATCGGCGTGGCCTTTCCCACGCCGCCGGTGGTCCCTCCCTCCGGACCGGCGCTCCGCGGCTCAGCATGCGTCGGTAATCGGCCCCGCGCTCGCGAACTCGAGCACACGCAAGATCAGCTGCGGCGTCAAAGGCTTCGCGCAGTGTGCGTCGAACCCGGCCTCGCGCGCCTTTTCGCGATCGTAACTCGACGCATAGCCGCTACAAGCGATCAGCAGCATGTGCGCGGTCTCGGCATCGGCACGCAGTTGGCGCGCAAGCTCGAGGCCGTCGATCCCGGGCATCACGATATCGAGCAGCACGGCGAATGGCTGCCAGTCCCGTGCAATCGCGCATGCTTCGAGCGGATCGCTCGTTGCACGGCACTCGAATCCATCGGCGTCGAGCAAAAGTTGCAACGCTTCTGCCGCATCGCGGTAGTCGTCCACCACGAGCACGCGGCGATGCCCCGCCATGGCCGGACGGAACGTCCGCCAAAGCACGACATCGTCGTTCGGATCGGGCTGGCGAGTGTCGGTCACGGGCAGCTCCCTTGTTGCAGGTCATATAGGCGCGAACGTATTGCGTTGCAAAATACGAACCAGCCGGCATACCACGTTCGAAGGCATGCACATTGCTCCCGCTTCTGGCACGATTCATGTCGTATGAGCGCGGCACTCGATAAGCAAAGCAATAAGGAACCAGCCATGTCGATTTCCACTGCGGCACCGCGTCTTCTTCTCGTCGGCACCCTGAGCGCAATGAGCGCCCTGCTCGCCCCCGTTCAAGTGGCCGCCCAAACACCATCGCCGCTCGCGCAATGGCAATACTCGGCGGGTATCACGCTCGAGCAGCTGTTCATGCCGCAATTGCCTACCTGGCGCATCCGCGTCGGGCCGTCGTTCAGCTTTCAGCCACGCTACGACGGTGCAAGCAGCTATCACGTGCTCTTTGGCCCGACCATCGATATCCGCTACCGCGACCGGTTTTTCCTGTCGACGGGGGAGGGCTTGGGCGTGAACGTGCTGACCGGGCCGAACTGGCGAGCGGGCGTTGCCCTGTCGTACGATCTCGGGCGCCGTGCGGCAGACGATTCCGATCACTTGCACGGCATGGACAACATCAATCCCGCCCCGCTGATTCACCTGTTCGGCGAGTATGTGTGGTCAAAATCCTTTCCGCTCGTATTACGCGCAGATCTGCGCCGCGCGGTGGGCGGCGACAACGGGTGGGTGGGAGACCTCGGCGCCTACATGCCGATGCCGGGGAGCAGCGAGAAATTCAATTGGTTCGCCGGGCCGACGATCACGTTCGCCGATTCCAATTACATGAATCACTGGTTCGGCGTGAACGCCGCCCAGTCCGCTCGCAGTGGCTACCGGCAGTACGACCCCTCGGCCGGCGTCAAATCGGTCGGCTTCGGCGTTGCCGCCACATGGATGCCGCGCAAGAACTGGTACGTTACCGGCAACGCGGCCTATCAACAGCTCGTCGGCTCAGCCGCCGATAGCCCCATCGTCCAGCGCAAAGGGTCGGGCGTCTTCGATTTGTCGGTCAGCTATCAGTTTTGAAAGGGCGGCGGCGCGGGCGGCCGCCCGCCCCTTACAGCGACGGCAACGGCGACTGAACACTCGCCGTGCGCTCGCGACTGCGCTCGCCGCGCAAAACGCTCGCGAGCATGGCCCATTCGCGCCCGAGCGCATCGAGCACGTCATCGAGCGAAAGCACGCCCACGACCGCGCCATCCGCGCTCGTTACCGCAAGCCGCCGCAAACCGTGACTCGCCATCGCCTGCAACGCATCTGCTATGTCGGCCTTTTCGTCTACCGACAACACGCCGGCCGTCATGATGTCGCCGACGAGCACGTCGCGCGGTGCGGTGTCCCGCACAACGGCGTGGATCACAATGTCCCGGTCGGTCACGATACCGACGACTCCCTCGCCTTGCCCGTCGTCCGTAACGATCAAGGCGCCGACGTGCTGGTCGCGCATCTGCCTGGCTGCCTCCTGCAGCGTACAGGTCATGGGGATGTGAACCGTACCGCCGCTACGGAATTCCTCGACTTTCATCGCAGTCTCCTTGAAGAGCATCAGCGACTAGCGTGTTCCGTTGCGGCTCGCCCCGGATTGACTCACGTCAACGAACCCGTTTCCGCGCGATCGGCGCCGCGCCATCCAAAGGCGTCCCACCCAGCGATTGGAAAAGCGCCGCCGTATCCGAAAGACGATCGGCCTCGGCCTTGGTCCGATCCAGCAACGTGTCGAGCGCAGCGCGCTGCGCCTCGATCAGCTCGGCTTCGCTGATACCGCCCGCCGCATGGCGTGACGCCGCGATATCAGCCCGACCTTGCTGCTGCCTCGCCGCCCGATCGCGCTCGGCGAGCGCGATCGCATCGTGCTGCAACGCGCGCAGCACGTCGGCCACCTGCTGTAATGCGCCGAGCACGGTTTCGCGGTAGTCGGCCAGCGCGGCATCGTAAGCCGCCATGGCAGCCCTTCGTTGCGCGTGCAACGCTCCGCCGTGAAAAATCGGTTGGGTGAGACTTGCGCCGACGTTCCACACGTTCAGGCTATCGAGCAGGTTGCGAATATGCCGACGTTCGCTCCCTGCGCCGGCCGAAATGACGATCTGCGGATACAGGTTGGCCGTGGCCACCCCAACGTTCGCGCTGGCCTCGTGCAGCAGAGCCTCCGCCGCGCGGATATCGGGGCGCTCGCGAGCGAGCGTCGACGGCAACGTAAGCGGCAGATCGGCGGGCAAGCGAATAGCTTCGAGCGCGATGTCGTCAAAGGCCGCAACTGAAGGTGCCTCCCCGGTCAGCACCGCAAGCCGGTGCTCGGCCTGCGCGTGCTGCGTTTCGAGCGGCGCCAGCGCCGCACGCGTCTGCGCAAGCAGCGCACGTTGCGCGCGCACATCGAATTCCGCCAAGCCGCCCGCACGCATGCGCCCCTCCATGATCTCGAGCCGCCGCGCCTCGTAGCGCTCGATCTCTTGCGTCAAACGGATCTGGCGCTGCAACGACGCGCGCCTGATCGCCGCCGATACGACGTTGCCCGCCAGCGTCAGGCGGGCGGCCTCCAATTCGTATCCGTCATAGTCCACATGCGCACGCGTCGCCTCGAGTGCGCGACGATTCGCGCCAAACAAATCGAGCGCATAGCTGACGCTCACCGATGCATCGTAGAGCGTGAACGGCCCCGGGCTCGCCACATTCGGCAACCCCACGGAAGACAGGTCGACTTGCTTGCGCGTGGCCGACAGGCTCGCATCGACCGCAGGCAGCAGCACCTGCCCCGCCTCGGCACGATAGTTCTCCTCGGCCTGCCTGAGCCGCGCGCGCGCCGCCTCGAGCGTGGGGCTGTTGCGCAGTGCCGCATCGACGAGCCGGTCGAGCGGCGCGCAACCAAACGTGGTCCACCACATGTAGGGAGCAGCGGGCACGACTGCAAACGACTGCGCCGTGCCGTTCGTGCCGCCGGCCGAAGCGGTGGCGGTAGGCTGTGCGCCACGCGTGTACTGCTGCGCGTCCGGTGCGGCGGGCTGCCGGAAATCCGGCCCCATCGCGCAGCCGCCCGACAACAGCACTGCGACTGACACGACGCAGCGAACGACGACCGAGGCACGAGCGAACGGGTTCATAAGCGCGCCTAATCGAGCGTGCGCCGGTAAAAGCGCAGTGCAATGGCGACGACCACCAGGGTGAACAATACGAGCGGCCACACCGATGGCCACATCTCGGTCCAGCCCACGCCCTTGAGCAAAATGCCACGCACGAGCCGCGTGAAATAAGTGAGCGGTAACAGATTGCCGATAGCCCGCGCCCACATCGGCATACCGGCGAACGGGAAAAGAAATCCGGAAAGCAGAATGCTCGGCAGGAAATAGAAGAACGTCAGTTGCATGCCCTGCAACTGATTCTGTGCGAGCGAGGAAAGCATGATGCCGACGGTCAGATTTGCCGCGATGAACAGCAGCGCCGCAACGTACAGCGCGAGCAGGCTTCCAGCGAACGGCACATGAAATACGAAGCGCGCCGCGAGGAGGATGATCGAGACTTGTATGAGCCCGATGAAAACGTAGGGCACGATCTTTCCCGTGATGACCTCCAGCGGCTGCACGGGAGTGGCAAGCAGGTTCTCCATCGTTCCGCGCTCGCGCTCGCGCGTGATTGCAAGCCCTGTCATCATCACCATCGTCATGGTGAGAATGACGCCGATAAGGCCCGGCACGACGTTATATTGCGTAATGCCCTCGGGGTTGTAGAGGCGATGCACCTGAATATCGAACGGCGCGGAACGTCCCTTCAAATGCGCGAGCGCGCCGGTCAGGTCTTTGTCGGCAACGGGCTGGACCAGTCCGGCAAGCGCTTGCAGCGCGGAGCTCGTCGCCACAGGGTCGGTCGCATCGGCTTCGACCAGCAGCGGCGGGCGCTCCCCGCGCAAAAGCCGCCGGGAGAAATCGACCGGCACACTCAGCACGAACTGCACCTCCCCGCGCGCCAGCGCCCGGCGTCCGGACGCCTCGTCCGGCAGGCTCTCGACGATATCGAAGTACGCCGAGTTCCCAAGTGCGGCAACGACGCTGCGCGCGAACGGGCTTTGATCCGATACGACGATCGCGGTCGGCAAATGCTTGGGGTCCGTATTGATCGCAAAACCGAAAAGCGCCAATTGAATGACGGGAATGCCCACGATCATCGCGAACGTCAGGCGATCGCGCCGCAATTGCAGAAATTCCTTGCGCACAATGCCCCACCATCGAGCGGGCGAGAAATGTCCGGCGATGCTCATCGGCTTGCTCCGGGCGGCTTGTCCGCGTCCGATCGATTCATCAAGTAGATGAAGACGTCTTCGAGCCCGGTCGGGATAGCGGCGATATGCAGCCGCCTGTCGGCCTCGAGCTGCGCCAGCGTGGCCGAAAGCGTGGTGGCATCGCTACCGCTCACATGCAGCGACGCTCCGAATACGACCGTCTGATCGACGCCTTGCATCGTCGCGAGCCGCTGCGCGAGCGCGGAAAGTTCAGGGCCTTCGATCGACCATGTCGAGAGGTGCTGCGAGTCGACCACTTCGCTCGCGCTCCCTTGTGCGAGCAGCACGCCGTCCGCAATGTAGGCGAGCTTGTGGCAACGCTCGGCTTCATCCATGTAGTGCGTGCTCACGAGCACCGATATTCCCTTCGCCGCGAGCCGGTGCAGTTCCTCCCAGAACTCTCGGCGAGCATTCGGATCGACGCCTGCCGTCGGCTCGTCGAGCAGCAGCAGCCTTGGCTCATGCAGCATGCAGGCAGCCAACGCAAGCCGCTGCTTCCATCCGCCCGACAGCGCACCCGCGAGCTGCTCCGACCGATCCACGAGCCCGAGCGATTCGAGTGCGTGCTGCACCGCCAACTTGCGATCCGGCATCTGATAGACGCGCGCGACGAAATCGAGGTTTTCTCGGATCGAGAGGTCTTCCCAATACGAAAAGCGTTGCGTCATATAGCCAACGTGGCGCTTGATTTCGACGCTCTCGCGCAAGATGTCGTAGCCAAGGCAGGTGCCGCTACCCGAGTCGGGCGTCAACAGGCCGCACATCATCCGGATCGACGTGGTCTTGCCGCTGCCGTTCGGCCCGAGAAAACCGAAGATCTCGCCACGCCGCACCTGCAGCGAGACGTCCTTGACCACATGCTTGCTGCCGAAGCGCTTGTTGAGCTTGCGCACGTCGATCGCGTATTCGCCCACGTAATCGTTGCCGCTCATGGCAACCGCACCTCGACGGGCTGACCTGGGTGCAGCTTCGGCGCATCGGCAGCGGACGGATGCGCTTCCACCATGAAGACGAGCTTCGAACGGCTTTCGTTGCTGTAGATGACGGGCGGCGTGTATTCGGCCTCGCTCGACACGTAGGTCACCACGCCCGCGATATCGGCTGCACAGCCATCGCAGTGCACGAGCACGCGGGCACCCGTCTTCAATCGGCCGACCACCGTTTCGGGCACGAAGAAGCGAACCTTGATATTTTGCGGCGGCAGCATCTGCACGACAGGGCTGCCGGCCTGCACCCATTCGCCGATGCGATAAAGCGTGTCGTAGATCACGCCGGCCTGCGGAGCCGCCACGCGCTTTTCGTCGAGCTTCCACTGCGCTTCGGCCAGCGCGGCCTGCGCCGCGTCCATCTGGGCTCGTTGCGCGGCAATCTGCTGCGAGCGTGCCGGCAATTGCGCAACGGCCACCTGATTCGTCAGCTCACGCACCTGTGCCGCCGCTGCATCGGCTTGCCCGCGCGAATCGTCGAGTTGCCCCTTCGAGATACCGCCCGCGCGGTACTGTGCCTCGTCGCGTGCGAGCTGCAGCGCGGCCTTGCGGGCATTGGCCGCGGCCTGTGCAAGCTGCGCCCTGCTTACGTTCACCTCCGGAGGCCGCTTACCCGTCAGCGCATCGGCCAGTTGCGCGCGCGCCGCCGCGAGCTGATGCCGCGCCTGGGCCAGCGCAGCCGTTTCGTACACCGCCTCGAGCGAGAAAAGCGGCGCGCCCGCAGCGACCGTTTGCCCGCGCCTCACCGCGAGCGCGGTCAACGCGCCCGATTGTGACGACGACAAATAAACGAACTCCCCCTCGGCGTAGCCCTGCCAGCTATCGGTGCGCGTGCGGTCGCAGCCGCCCGCCGCGAGCGCGAACACCATGGCAACCACCACGCCGCCAAGTCGCCCCCTGCCCGTCACGATCGCCTCCTGCCAGCGGTGCCCGCGGCACGGGAGCGCGCGGCCGCATGTGCCGTGCGAGGACCGCGCGACACATGGAGGCCGTTCGCCAGCAGCGCGGCGACATGGCGATGGAGCGTCTCGCGGTCGATCTCGGGCATGCCCGGCAAGCCCTGCCAGACCTTGGCGGTAGCAAGCGGCAGCATGACGAGCGCGAGTATCGACAGGAAAACGAGCGAGGGTTCGATCTCGCCGCGGACGGTGCCGGCCTTTTGCCCCGCTTTCACCTGCCGTGCAAATTGCTGGAGCCGCTCGACGGGCAAACGTCCGAGCACGCGCTCGCGCAGCATGCCGCCCTCGTTGACGATCTCTCGCAGCCATAACGACGGCAACCACGGCATGCGTCCCGTGACGTCGAAAAGCCGATCCACGAGCGCGTGAGCCAGCGTGATCGGATCCGCGCCCGCTCGGGCCGAGCCGATCTGCCAGACGAACTCGATTGCCTGCATGATGCGCTCCTCGACGATCACATCGAGCAAGGTTTCGCGGTTGCGAAAGTAGTAATGCACCATGGCCGAGGTGACACCGCCCGCGTCCGCGATCTGCGCCATCGTGGTCGCGGCGATGCCCTTCTCGGCGAAGAGCCGCGTCGCGCAATCGAGCAGATGCTCGCGGCCATCGGTTTCGGGGGCACGCCGGCGGCCTCGCGTTCTGCTCGCGGCGATCAGCGTTTCTTTCATGACCATTTCAATCTAATTGATGAATTAGTTAATTTCAAGTAACGCCTGCGCGGCATGGCCATCATCACGCACCAACCGCCTGCCTCGGTTGATGCATGTCAACGTCGCTGTACGCGAGCCGGCCCCGCGTTCGCCGCCTGCGTGTAAGCCGTATCTGACACGACGACAGAATTCCCCACAGCATTTGCATCCTCGTCCGATTTCCAGGCGCGGTGGTTTCGGCGACACTTGAGCCATGAATCGCAAGCAGTCGAGTCCCGCCGTGAAGGTATTTCTGGTTGAAGATTACGTGCCGATTCGCGAGCGACTCGCGGAATTGATCCACACCGTCGAGGGCGCGCGCGTCGTAGGCGTTGCCGACGAAGCCGAAGACGCGCTCGAGCGCATCAAAGCAAGCGAACCCGACATCGTCATCGTCGATCTCCAATTGAGAGCCGGAACGAGCGGCATGTCAGTCCTCAAATGGCTGCGCGAGCACGCCCCCCACGTCGTGGCCGTCGTCCTCAGCAACATCGCCTATCCGCAGATGCGGCAGGCTTGTCTCGATCTGGGCGCGCGACTCGTGCTCGACAAGGCTTCCGAAGCGCTGCACGTGCGCGACGCCGTCGCACAGATCGCGCTGGCGCGGGCGGGCGACTGAGCGGAACCACCCACCCGTTCACTCCATCGGCAACGGCAGTTGCGCCTGGCCGTCCGTCGCCGGGCGCTCGTCCACGGCGGCCTCCCGAAGTCCATACCGCACCATCAGCCGGTAGAGCGTGGAGCGCGAAACGCCGAGTTCCGCCGCCACGTCGTTGATACGATCCAGATGCCGCAGCAGGGCCCTCTCGATGGCGGCCTTTTCGGCCGCCTCGCGCGCCTCGGCGAGGGTCATCGCCGGCCCCGAGGATAGCTTTGCCAAGCCCAGATCTTCGGCCGTCAGCAGTCTCCTGTCCGACATGACGATCGCCCGCCGTACCCGGTTGATCAACTCCCGCACGTTGCCAGGCCACGCATAGGCATGTATGGCGTCGAGCGCGCACGGGGCAAACCCGCGAATGGGCCGGCCGCCTTCGGCCCTGAAGGTCTGAAGGATATGATGCGCGAGCAGGTCGATGTCCTTTCCGCGTTCGCGCAGCGGCGGCTCGTCTACGCGCAGCACGCACAGGCGATGATAGAGGTCCGCGCGAAACCGGCCCTCCACAACCGCTGCTTCGAGATCGACGTGAGTGGCCGAGACGATCCGTGCGTCGACCCGTATCGAGACGTGCCCGCCGAGCCGTTCGATGGATCCCTCCTGCAGAAAGCGCAGCAGGCTCGCCTGGCTTTCGAGCGGCAGATCGCCGATCTCGTCGAGAAACAGCGTGCCGCCGTCGGCCGATTCGATGCGCCCGATCCTGCGTTCGGTCGCGCCCGTGAACGCACCGCGCTCGGAGCCGAATAGTTCGGACTGCAGAAGATGATGCGGGATCGCGCCGCAGTTGATCGGAACGAAAGGCGCGCTACTTCTGGCGGACTGCTCGTGGATCGCCTGCGCCGTGAGTTCCTTGCCGGTGCCCGACGCGCCGGAAATGAAGACCGGCGCGTCGGTTCGCGCCACCTTGCGCACGAGGCCGAACAACCGGAGCATCGCGTCGCACTGCCCAACGATGCGCGCGTCTTCCGGCGCGGGCGGCTCCGCTCCGCCACAGTCGGTAACGTCCAGAAGCTCCGACATCCCCAGCGCGTGCCCAAGAACGGCCGCTATCCGGGCCGGCTCCGCCGGCAGCGTCACATAGTCGAAGCAATGCGCCCGTATGAAACGACGCACCGGGTCATGGCTGGCACTGCCGCGCGAAACGGCGGCCACCCAATTCGCGTTCGAGGCGCGCACGAATGCTTCCAGTGCCTGCAGATCCTCCCCCTTCGCGTGCGCGAGATCGACCAGCCCGACCGCAGCGCCGCCACGTCTCGTCTTGCGCGGGCGTCGAGCCCCGCATCCGACAGTATCGATTTGCCAGCCGCCATGCCCGAGGTAGTCAAGGAGCGATCGATCTGGCTCGTCGCTGACATACAGCAGACTACGAGTCGTGAGCCGTCCTTCCTTCGGCACCTCCCCAGCGGCCGTACTGCCTGAATGCCGTTCAACGCTGTCATGCTGTCTGCAAGGTGCGCCCATCGATCGATTCCCGATAGAAGTCGTCTGGGTGAAACGTTTACATCAGGGGATTAGGGCGAGTATTCCAGGCAAGGGGCTTCTCGCGCATTGATCGGGATCAATATCGCGGGCCGTTGCTGCTTCTGGTTTGCGGGGAAGCACGGGATTTCGCGAGGTGTCTGCTGTTACCGCGGCGCCCCGTGGCTGCTCAAGCGTCGCCCGTATCGGACGTCGCGTGTTCGGGCAAGTCGCCCGGCGCTTCGTTCGCAGCGCTCGCGTCGCTATTGCCGGCGATGAGCCGCATGAGCGTGTCATGGTCGAGCACTTCGTGTTCGAGCAGCTGCAGCGCGATGCGCTCGAGCGGCGCGCGCCGCTCGACGAGCGTCTGCATGACGCGCTCATGCGCTTCGCCCAGGATGCGCCGCACTTCCTCGTCGATGAGCTGTGCCGTGCTTTCGCTATAGCGTGTGCCGTCGGCCGCGTTGGCAAGAGCCGCACCCATCGAGTTGACGGTAGCGAGCCCAAGGCGCTCGCTCATGCCGCACCGCTCGACCATGTGTCGTGCCATCGCGGTGGCGCGGTCGAGGTCGTTCTCCGCTCCCGTCGAAACGTCGCCAAACACGATTTCCTCGGCCACGCGCCCGCCCAGCAGCACGTCCAGCCGATCGAGCAATTCGCTCTTGCGCAGCACGTAACGGTCTTCGGTGGGTACCTGCTGCGTATAACCGAGCGCGGCCACGCCGCGTGGAATGATCGAGACTTTCTTGACCGGATCGCTATGCTCGCGGCTTTGCGCCACGAGCGCGTGCCCCGCCTCGTGATAGGCGATGATCAGTTTTTCCTGCGCATTCATGACGCGGCTCTTGCGCTCCATGCCCGCCATGGCGCGATCGATCGCCTCGTCGAAATCGGCCATCTCCACAGCCGCTTTTTCGAGCTCCGCCGCGTGCAGTGCCGCCTCGTTCACCACGTTGGCCAGGTCGGCCCCGACGAAACCGGGGGTGCGCGCGGCGAGTTCGCTCAAATCGACGTCGGCGGCAAGTTTCACGTTCTTCGCGTGCACGGCAAGGATCTGCCGGCGCCCGACGACGTCGGGCCGGTCGATTGCAATATGCCGATCGAAGCGCCCGGGACGCAGCAACGCGGGGTCGAGAATTTCCGGGCGGTTCGTGGCCGCCATGATGATGACCCCCGAATTCGCCTGAAAGCCGTCCATTTCCACGAGCAGCTGGTTGAGCGTCTGCTCGCGCTCGTCGTTGCCCGAGGTGACGCCGGCGCCCCTCACCTTGCCGAGCGCATCGAGCTCGTCGATGAACACGATGCAAGGCGCCTTTTGCTGGGCCTGCTCGAACAGGTCGCGCACGCGCGCCGCGCCCACGCCGACGAACATCTCGACGAACGCGGAGCCGCTGATCGAAAAGAACGGCACGGAGGCCTCGCCGGCCACGGCCTTCGCGAGCAGCGTCTTGCCCGTGCCCGGCGCGCCTACGATCAGCACGCCCTTCGGAATCTTGCCGCCGAGACGCCGATAGCGCTCGGCGTTTCGCAGAAATTCGACGATCTGGCGCAACTCGGCTTTCGCCTCGTCGATGCCGGCGATGTCGTCGAACGTGACACCCGTTTCCTTTTGCACATAGACGCGCGCCTTGCTCTTGCCTACGCCCATGAAGTCCTGCATCGCGCCGCCACCCGCGCCGCGCCGCATGAGAAAGCTCCATAGCACGACGAACGCGAGCACGGGCACCACCCACGAGAGCACCGTGGCCACCCAGCTGTTGTCGGTCGTGCCGCGATAGCGGACATCGGCTTGTGCGAGCGCGTCGGCAAGCCGGTCATCCGCCACGCGTGTCGTCGAAAAGCGCCACGGCGCCCCTTCGTCCTTGAAGGCCGCCGCATCCGAGGCCGAGAGCAGCGGTGCGGCTCCCGGCATGCGAACGACGCCGGAGATCTGCGTCGGGGAGACTTCCAGATTGTCGACCTGCTTCGCGGCGAGCAGGCGGCGGAAATCGCTGTAGTCGATCTGGTGCGCGGGCGCGTGCAGCGTCAACAGCTGAAACGCGATCAGCGCAAGGAAGCCGATCGTGACGATCGTGCTGAGCAGGTCGTTCTTGCGTTCCATGACGATGAAGGTGCCTCGCGCGCGCAGGATTGCCTCTCGGCGGGGCCGCGCCAGCGGCGGCCCCTTGCCGATCGGTCGGTCAGACGTTCTTCTCGCCGGGTTCGCCGCGCACGAGCATGACCGGGCACGTCGAAAACCGCAGGAAACGCTCCGCCACGCTGCCGAGCACGAGCCGCTGCACACCGCGGCGGCCGTGTGTGCCCATCACCGCCAGATCGGCGCCGCACCGCTCCACGTACCGCTGCAGCGCGTTTTCGATGTGGTCCGCGATGCCTTCGGTTTCGATGATTTCCTCCTCGCAGGCCACGCCGGCCGCCAGACAGGCATCGTGGACCTGCGAGAGCGCAGCCTTGCCCTCGCTGCGCAATGCGTCGACGAGCGCGTTCGGATCGTAATAGCCGCCGTAATTGAACAGCGCCGACTTGTCGACGACGTACACGGCATGGATGGTCGCCTTCGCCAGCGCCGCCATACTCACGGCTTCCCGAGTGGCCTTGCGCGACGACGGGCTGTCGTCCACGGCCAACATGATGTTTCGATACACGGTCGTTCTCCTCGTCTCGCTTCGCGCGTTAGCGCACCTGTTGGCTCGCACCCGGCGAGCCGCTCACATTGCCGGAATGACGGGCGGAAACTCGAGATGACTTTCCACCCGCTTGACGCCCGGCACCGTTTCGGCCGCCACACGGATTGCACGGCCCTCCTCTTCCGATTCGATGACGCCCCAAAGGTGCACCACCCCCGCGGTCACGATCACGTTCTGCCGCGGCAGCGACCAGCGGTGGCCACGCAGCGCCGCCAGCACCGCATCCCGGATGGCAACGTCGTCCGCCACGGCGGCCGCGGCGGCTTCGGGCGGCGTTACGCTCGCGAGCGCACGAATCAGATTGGCGCGGCTGACGATGCCGACGAGCTTGCCGTCGGTCATGACGGGCACGCGCTTGATCCGGTTACGCTCGAGAACGTCGGCGATCTCGCCGAGCGGCGTGTCCTCCGTGACCGAGATCACGTTGTCGCTCATGACGTCCTTGACCAGATTGGCGTGCTCCTTCGTATAGGCTTGCGCCAGTTCGCGCGTGGACGAAAGCAGCTCGAGCCACCAGGCGCGCCGCTGGGCACCGGTGCCGATCTCGGCGCGGTGCAGCAAATCTCCTTCACTGACGATGCCGAGGACGGCACCATTCCCGTCGACGACAGGCAACCCGCTGATATGGTGATCCGCGAGCAGCTTCGCCGCGGCATGGATCGTCGTATCCGGGGTGATCGTCACGACCTGGGTCGTCATCACATCTGAGGCGCGCATGAGGCTCTCCTGGAAAATGTGCCGAACGTGCGCTGTGTCAGCGCTGCCAGCTTTCGTTCACTACGTTGATCTGCGTCGACGAAACCGGGTGCTCGTCCATGGGAGCCGGTCGAGTGCACCGTGATTCGTCGCTTCAATAGCGACTTTAGGGCGGCTTGCCGCAGGCTGCGTTGATGCGCGTCAAACTGGCGCCTGATCCGCCGCATGCGGTGCGGCCGGGCGTCCGCCCCGTCCGTCCGGGTATCACCCTACCGTCAGCTGGTCGACTACGCCGCGCACGCCGCGCGTCGCCCAGGCTACGCCCTCGGCCGCGCGCTTCTCGGCAAGCGACCCCACTGTGCCGCGCAACGTCACCACGCCCTCGCGCACTTCCACGTCGAGCCGCTTCGCATCGGCATGCGCCCGCCGCTTCAGCGCCGCGAGTATCTTCGTGGCGATGTCCGCGGGGTCGGCATCCGCGCGCACGGAGATCAGGTTGACGACGCCGACCACGCCTCTCACGCGGGCGGTAGCGAGTTCGGCCGCACGGCGCTGGTGGCCCCAGCCGAGCGTACCCGTCAGCGTGATGCATCCGCGTTCGACCGCAACCGTTATGGCACCGCGCGGCAGCCCTTCCGTGGCCTCCAGCACGGCCCGCACCGCTTGAGCGACAGTTTCGTCGTCCTGGACTTCCGCCGCAGGGCGAGCCACCGCTACTTCGACGACGAAAGCGCGTACGCCGGCCACGCGCTGTACCGCCTTTTCCAGCGCCACCTTCTGCGCGAAGCTGGGCACATGCCCCTCGAGCTTGACGATGCCGTCGGTCACAGCCACGGACACGGCGGAAGCGTCGAAGGTCGGATCCCATTCGAGTTCGTCGCACACTTCCTGTTTCAACACGTCATCGGTCTTCATCGTTCGCACTCCTCATTCGCGATCGTCCGGCCGCGCTCGGCCATCGAGCGGCACGGGCCTCGACAGCATCGCGCGCTTCCGTGCCGGGGCCTTGACGCCGATCAAGCCCGGCGCGGGAAACGGGTCCACGATGGATTCAATGCAACCGGCACGACGACCATGACCCACCCAGACCCGGCTCGGAACCTGTCCGGCACCGATGCGCCGTGCGACGATCAGCAGACCGAACGCGTGCGCCGGCTCGTCGAGAGCCCGAGCTACCGGCGCGCGGACGAAGATCTCGAGTTCCTGCAGCAGCCCGAGATGTGCGGCGTGCGGCTGCAACTCGATTACTGGAAGACCGAGCAGATCCTCCAGGCGCACCGGATCGAGCATACAGTCGTCGTCTACGGCAGCACGCGGCTCATCGAACCCGACGCCGCACAGCGCCGCCTGGCCGCGGCGCGCGAGGTGCATGATGCAGCGCCGCAAGATGCCCGCGCAAAGCGAGCATTACGCACGGCCGAGCGGCTGGCGGCCTCGAGCGGGTACTACGACGTCGCGCGGGAGTTCGGCGAGAAGATCGGCCGGCTTGCCGCGCACAGCGCGTTCGCACGCATGGCGATCATCACGGGCGGCGGCCCCGGCATCATGGAAGCAGCCAACCGCGGCGCATTCGAATCGCGTGCGCCGAGCATCGGCCTGAACATCGCACTGCCGCGCGAGCAGCATCCGAATGCCTATATCAGCCCGGATCTTTGCTTCCAATTCCACTATTTCGCCATTCGCAAGCTTCATTTGCTCGAACGCGCGAAAGCCGCTGTCTTCTTTCCGGGCGGCTACGGCACCTGCGACGAACTGTTCGAAGTGCTGACACTGCTCCAAACGGGCAAGATCGAGCCGCTGCCCGTCGTGCTGGTCGGCCAGGCGTTCTGGCGCCGCGCATTCGACGTCGACTTCCTCGTCGAGGAAGGGATGATTTCCGAGCAGGACGTGAAGCTGTTCACGTTCGCCGAGACAGCCGAGGAGATTTGCGCGCGCATTGTGGATTGGTACGTGCGCGCCCGGTCACAGGAAAACGAGAAGGAGGAAAACCCTTGCCCTGAATGCGATGCCGACCAGGTGTAAACGCATGCGGCGGCTCGTCGTCCGCTTCGCGCCATCACCCCGTGTAGGCAAACGCCGACAACGACGATCGATCCCCTACGCAAGCTTCAGCGCGGCCTGATTTGCATCGCGGTTCGCCGGAACGATACTGGTTCCAAGGAAATGCGAATCGGCCCGAGTGCCGAAAACGCCGAAAACGCCGGACCGCCGGACACGCAAAGAACACGCAACGGGAGCAGTCGCCATGTCGGACTACGCAACAAAAGACGCACACGATAGCGAAGTCGATGAAATTCTCGAACTCGCACGCCAGGCCGGCCTGCTCATCACCCTCGATGGGCAAATCGGACGCCAGAAGTACCAAAGCGTTGCGGGCTCCGTGAACGCATTACTGCGTTTCGTCGAAGCGCTTCGTGCCGATATCGCCGACCAAGAGACGGCGTAACGCACACCGTTGGAGGTGCCGAATGAGGCTGACGTTTCTCGGAGCCACCGAAACCGTCACCGGCTCGAAGTACCTGCTGGAAGACGCGGGCCTTCGCATTCTGATCGACTGCGGCCTGTTCCAGGGAACGAAGAATCTGCGGCTGCGCAATTGGGCGCAGCCGCCTGTCGATCCCCGAACGATCGACGCGGTGATCCTGACCCACGCCCATATCGACCATTCCGGGTATCTGCCGCTGATGGCGCGCCTGGGCTTTCGCGGCCCCATCTATGCAACGCCCGGCACCTGCGATCTATGCGAGGTATTGCTGCGCGATGCTGCCAAGCTGCAGGAGGAAGAGGCCGAGTATGCGAACCGCCATGGATTCTCGAAGCATCACCCCGCTCTGCCGCTTTACACCGCCGACGACGCCGAGCGCGCACTGAAGCTTTTCGTACCCCGCGCTTTCGATGCGCCCATGATGCTCGGCGAGCATGCGGGGTTCCGCCTCATGCCGGCCGGCCATATCCTCGGCGCCGCCACCGTCGAGCTGCACGTAGCCGGCAAGACGATCGTATTTTCGGGCGACCTCGGCCGCGCTCACGATCCGCTCATGCGCGAGCCCGCACGTCTTGCGCATGCCGATTACCTCGTCGTCGAATCGACCTATGGCGACCGCCTGCATCCCGATATCGATCCGTTGACCGTGCTCGAGTCCATCTTCGCCAAAACCTTCAGACATTCCGGCGTCGTCGTGATTCCGAGCTTCGCCGTCGGCCGTGCGCAAACGATCCTGCACGATATCGCCCTGCTCAAGGGCACGGGCCGCATGGCAAACGTTCCGGTTTATCTGGACAGCCCGATGGCCGTCAGCGTCACCGAGCTTTACCACCGCCACATGCGCGAGCATCGGCTCACGGCATCTGAGCTCGAGGCGATGAACAAGGCCGCGATCATGGTGCGCACCGTGGATCAGTCCCGGGAGGTCACGGCCCGGCGCGGCCCGATGGTCGTCATTGCCGGCAGCGGCATGGCCACGGGCGGGCGCGTGCTGCATCATCTGAAGGCGTTCGCGCCGGACGCGCGCAACACCATCGCGCTCGTGGGCTACCAGGCTGCCGGTACGCGCGGCGCCGCGCTCGAAGCGCACGCGACCTCGGTCAAGATCCATGGCGAGTACGTACCCGTGCGGGCGGCGATCGAGTCGGTGCCGGCTCTCTCGGCGCATGCCGACTACAACGAAGTTCTTTCCTGGCTGAGCGGTTTCGAAGCCGCGCCGCGGCGCACGTTCGTCACGCACGGCGAGCCCGCCGCCGCGGACGCGCTGCGCCGCCGCATTGCCGAAACGCTGCATTGGCCATGCGAAGTGCCGACCTACCTCGAATCGGTCGATCTCGGCCATGAGGCCGATTCGGGCGGCGCGGCACCGCCGGCTGCCACCGCAGCCTAACGCCGCCTCCACCGCCTCCACCGCCTCCACCGCCTCCACCGCCTCTACCGCCTCTACCGCTTTCCTGTCGCGCCGGGCAAGCAATTTGCTGCACGCAGGCGGGAGTGGAGGCAACGACCGCCGACGGTGCAGGCTTCGCTGCATCGACATTCGTCGCCGGCCCCACGCAGGGCGCCTCCGCTCCGATTCCCAACCGGCTCAATACGGAGAAATCAGATGGCGGAACGATCGAGCGGAGCGATCGAGGCCCGGCGCAGGCTGGGCGAGTGGTTGCCGAGCAGCGAAGACACCCTGGCCGAATTCAGGGAGAGCCTCGCGGCGCGCGCCCGCGAACGGGCGGCAAAGGCACAGCCCGCTTCCGTGGTGCGCGCGTTCTCGGCATTGGTCCACGACGATCCGGTGCTGCGGATGAATCTCACGCGTGCCATCGACGAAGCCCTCGAAGCGGGCTATCGGCTCGGCTACGCGTCGATAGACGAACTGATGATCGTGCTCGACTACATTCTGACCTATGCGCCGCCCTACAGCGAAAAGAGCCTCATTCACTGTCCGATCAACGCATTGCTGGACTGGCCGATGTGCATGCCCTCCGGTTACGCGGTATTCCGCGATCCCGCGTTCAACGCCCAGCTCAAGCGCGTACTGAATGTCTGGTGCGGATTCCTGAGCGGCCCGCACTCGCGGATGCATCTGCACGACGCCTCGCCCGAGGGATGGTTCTCCGAACAAGCCGTCAGGAAAATCGGCATGCCGCAATTCGTCTGCAGTCCTGAGGAACGCTACTGGGGCTTCGCCTCGTGGAACGCCTTCTTCACGCGACAATTCAAGGCAGGGGCACGGCCCGTGGCGGCGCCGGGCGACAACCGCGTCATCGTCAGCGCCTGCGAGGCGGCGCCCTACAACATCTCCTACGGCGCACGGCAGCACGACCGCTTCTGGCTTAAATCGCAGCCCTATTCGCTGCAGGAGATCTTTACGGCCGATCAGCGGCAGCTGGCTGAGCGGTTTGCCGGCGGCACGGTCTATCAGGCCTACCTGAGCGGACACAACTATCACCGCTGGCACGCTCCCGTCGGCGGCACGATCACGAAGGCGTATCTCGTCGACGGCAGCTATTACTCGGATCTCGAAGCCGAAGGCGTCGACCCGAGCGGGCTCAACGATTCGCAGGGCTATATCACGGCCGTCGCGGCGCGCGCCATCATCGTCATCGACTGCGATGATCCGGCCATCGGCGAAGTCGGCTGTGTGTTCGTCGGCATGGCGGAAGTATCGTCGTGCGTCGTGGAGGCGCTGCCGGGCCAGCACGTCGAAAAGGGCGACGAAATCGGCTTCTTCCAGTACGGCGGTTCGACTTACTGCCTGGTCTTCCGGCCGGATGTCATCGATCGGTTCGTGGTGGAGCCGCCGTACGGCCACGAGGCGAAACCCGTGCACCTCAACGCCGCGCTGGCGCAGGCCCGCACGCGCTGAAGCCGCGGCGGGCACCTCACATGCTGAAGGTCTTCGACAATTTCTGCTCGATCCAGAGCATGCCTTCGCGCAACCCGTCGAGCACCGCCTCGCGTTCGCTGCAAAACGTTTTGAAATGCTTGAACTCGTGCGCGAAGCTGCCGCCGGCGCCGTCATGCGAAACGCGGATCGTGCAGGCGAAGCCGCCCGGGACCGGCGAGGTATCGGCCGATACGGTCCAATGGCGTTCGACGACGGTGCCGGACAGCGTCATGGCTGGCTCCTTTTTGCTTCGGCGCGCTCGCGGCGACCGTAACGACAGCGCACGCGGGCAACTACTGTATTTCGAGGTCGTCGACAACCGCGCGCACGCCCGGTGCCGACCACGCCGCGCCTCGCACGGCCAGGCGTTCGGCGAGCGAATCGACATGGCCCTTGAGCGTGACGGTGCCATCGTGCACGTCCACGCGAATATGCTTGGCCTCGCGCTCGGCATGACGCTGCAGCGCGCGGTTGATCTTGTCGCCGATGTCGTGCGCGACCTTGCCGCCCTGGACGTCGATGAGGTTCGACACGCCGGTAACGCCCCGCATGTGACTCACAGTGCGCACGGCAAGATGCGCGAGATGCCCGCTTGGTACTTCGCCGCGCAGCGTCACCCAGCCTTTTTCGACCTGCACCTTCACGGCGTCCTCGGTAAGGCCGGCGGTCCAGCGCAGCATCGAGCGTACGGCGTTCGCCGTATCTTCGTCCGTGCGTTTGTCCGCACTCGGCAAACGCACGTCGAGCTCGATCACGACGGCCTTCACGCCCGCCACGCGCTGCGCGGCCTTCTCGGCTGCGAGCTTCTCTGCATAGCTCGACGGATGTCCCGATAGCGTCACGACACGGTCTTTCACCTCCACGCCGATATCGGCGACATTGACCGCGGGATCGTAGTCCAGTTCCTCTTCCACTTCCTGCTTCAACTGTCTGTCCGTCTTCATTGCGCTCTCCTTGACATAGCCGTCGTCGCGGCATCCCATGGGAGCGATACTGCCGCCGCCTGTGGCGCGCCTTCTGATTTGCGTCAAACTCCGGCGCTTTGGCCGCGGCTATCGTCGAATAAGCCCCTGAACAGGCTCGATGCCCCGAGCGGGCAGCTCGCCATGACGCTGATACTCATCACACTCAATATCGCGGCCTTTCTCCTCGAAACCGCCGACGCCGCCGCGCTGATCGACATCTTCGCGCTCTGGCCGCCCGCATCGGCCAGCTTGCCGGGTACGCCTGCCTTCCACGTCTGGCAGCTCGGCACCTACTCGTTCCTGCACGCGGGGCTGACGCATCTCTTCTTCAACATGTTCGGGCTGTACATGTTCGGCCGCGATGTGGAGGCGGTGCTCGGACGCGCGCGTCTGGCGATCGTATACGTGGCGAGCGTCGCGACGGGCGGACTCGCGCAATTGGCCGTGCTGCTCGCCTCGCCGCCCGCCAGCTACCCGACGATCGGCGCATCGGCCGGCGTTTTCGGTCTGCTGCTCTGCTACGCGGTGCTGTTTCCGCGCCGCCGTGTCGTGCTGCTGTTTCCGCCTGTCCCGATGCCGGCGTGGCTCTTCGCTATCGTCTATGCCGCCGTCGAACTCGGGCTCGGCGTCACCGGCACCCAGGCCGGCGTGGCGCACTTCGCCCATCTGGGCGGCATGCTCGGCGCGATCGTGTGTCTGATGCTCTGGTGGCGGCGCGCGAGCCTGCACCGCTTCGATTGACCTGCGTCAACGCAGGCCCCGAGTGCGGGCCTAGACTCGAAGCAACGTTGAGTTGTCCTCACGAATTTTCGTTGGAGCGAAGGCGATGAGCTATACGAGCATCCTCGTTCACCTCGATACGAGCGAAGCCGCCGAGCGGCGCCTGGAATTCGCGTTCAAGGTCGCGCACCAGTTCGATGCCGGCTTGCGCGCGCTGCTCACGCTCGTTCGGCCGGAAAGCGGCTCGTTCTACGTCATGGCAGGCGCCGCCGACTATCTGATGCGCCAGGACCGCCGCAACGCCGAGCGCGCCGAGTCCCTGGAACGTCACCTCAAGACCGAGGCGTCCCATACGAAGGTGAAGGCCGAGTGGGAGGTCACGCGCGACGACCCGAACGCGGCGGTACCGGCGGCCGCGCGGCTCGCCGATCTCGTGATCGCCGGGCAGCCCGATCTCGACGATCCCGAATCGCTCGTCGCCGATCAATTTGCCGCCAACCTCGTGCTGCAGGCGGGCCGGCCGGTGCTCTTCATGCCCTACGCGGGGGTATGCGCCACGGTCGGCACACGCGTGCTCGTGGCCTGGGACGGCAGCCGCGAGGCCGCACGCGCCATTGGCGATGCGATGCCGTTCATTTGCCGCGCGAAACAGACCACGGTGGTCGCGATCGACGCGCTCGAAGACGAGCCGCCCGAGAGCCGCCTGCCCGGCGCCGACATCGCCGCGGCCATCGCGCGCCATGGCGCACAGGTGGGTACCGTCGAAATCGAGGGCGTGCACAGCGCCGCAATCGGCGACGCTCTGCTGTCGCGCGCCGCCGATCTCGGTGCCGATCTCATCGTCATGGGCGGATACGCCCATTCGCGCTGGCGCGAGATCGCGCTTGGCGGCGCGACGCAGACGATGCTGCGCACGATGACCCTCCCCGTTCTCATGTCGCATTGAAAGCGATCGGCACATCCGTCTTTTGCCGACGCGCAAGGAGCACGAGACCATGACGTACAAGACGATCCTCGTTCACGTGGACGACAGCGCCCGCAGCCCCGAGCGCGTGGCGCTCGCCACCGATCTCGCCCGCCGTTACGACGCGCATCTCGTCGGGCTTTATGTGGTCTGTCAGGATGTACTCCGGCCGTTGCTCACGGGCGAGGAGAGCCTGAACCTCGGCGCCAACGAGGCGCGGCATGCCGAACGGCTGCGCGAAGCGCAAGACCGCTTCACCGCGGCCGGCGAGCAGGCGGGATGCAAATGGGAATGGCGCGCACCCGCCGGCCCGCCAGCCGATGCCGCGATCCTTCACGCGCGTCACGCGGACCTCGTCGTGCTCGGCCAGGAAGATCCGGACGATCCGGCCACCCACGTAGCCGGCCATTTCGTCGAAGACGTCGCGATGTGCGCGGGCCGGCCCGTCGTGGTCGTACCGTATGCTGGCCCGGTGGCGACGTTCGGCGAGAACGTCATCGTGGCCTGGGACGGCGGCCGCGAAGCAGCCCGCGCGCTTGCCGATGCCCTGCCGATTCTCGAACGCGCGCGCTTCGTGACCGTGGCCACCGTGGAGAAGCGCGAGCGCGAGGCGCCGGCCGGCTTCGACGTGGCGAGATACCTGGAGCGCCATCGCATCCGCGCGGGCTTCGTCACGATCCCGCGCGATTCGGGAAGCAGCACGGGCGCCACGTTGCTGAACCAACTGAGCGATCGCCACGCCGATCTGCTCGTGATGGGCGCCTACGGCCACGCACGCGCGCGCGAGCGGATCCTCGGCGGCGTCACGCGCACCCTGCTCGAAACGATGACCGTGCCCGTATTCCTATCGCATTAGCGCCGCACCGACTCCGGACCGCCCAGTTGAAACTTCTGTGCGGTTTTCCGCCCGTGCCCGGCATGGGCGGCTTTTTTGGGGTATCCGCATTTCGCGGTTGAAATGGGTCAGATTTCGCCTTCCTCGATCAACCTCGCCAGTGTTGATATGTCCACGCCATGGTTTTTCGGCTCATGTGTTGATGCTATCCGCTCGCGAGGTGCCTTCCCGGGTTTTTCGACGACAACCAAGTCCACCACACCCATACCCATCGCGTCGTCAGGTACGCCATGCTTCAACATGTCGCCAATCTCGCGCGGTTTCACACGCTGCTCGAACTTCGGGCGACTGTTTGTCCGCTTGAACGCGCCTTCGGCAAACAGGATCTTCGCGCGCAGCGCCTCGAAGCTGTAGCCGCGCCCGAGCCGGTTCATCACGCGGATTAGGTTGTTCAAACTCTCCGTGTACGCGTTCGTCACGGGGTGGTCGAAGTACGCCAGAATCTATGGCATCCAGTTCTGGAACGCCTTCGTCAGCGGCTCGAAATGCCCGTGCAGGCCGTGCGGAATGGACTTATACCAGTTGCCAAAGGCTTCATAAGCCTCGTCCGGAGTGGTGGACTCATAGTCGCCTGCGGCAGCACCGCGCGCGCGGCGTCGCGGTACGGCCGCCACATGTCCATTGCGACGTACTGCGTCGTGCTCGACCGCTAAAACGGCATAAGCGGGCAGGTTCAGGATGTTCGCAGGCATTTTTTACTTCGAGCGGCCGGGGACGAAATCATGCAACCTGCGTCGATGCAATGCTCCGCGCTCCCTACCTGCACTCTGTACCAGATTGCGTTTCGAAGTTGGGGTTGCTCATGTAGACCTTAGCGCGCCCCGTCCTTGGTACGATGTGTCCATCCTCGTAGATGATCCAGGAAAGCGCGATTGAGTCCTCCTTACCTAGACCTTTCATTTGGATGATCGGGTAATAGACAGCATCCATAAATGCCTTCGGGCCAAGGCCTTCGTAAGCTCCCGACGCCCCGGCAGGAATTCGAGAGGCGAACATGTTCTCGCCCAGCGCGAGTGGGCACGAGTGCAGCCAGGAGTAGAGCGTTTGGCCGTTGGCAAGAGGAATCTTCTTGGCGAAGTAGAGCGCTCGTCGCTCGTCGTTGGGAAGATGCCCGTCAGTACCGCTCGCCAGGCGAGGGTCCGCCCTGCGGATCACCCTGTCAAACGTGTCCTCATCGACGTCGCCCCGAATGTATTGACGCTCTATATCATTGACTAAAATCGTTACCGACGGCTCGGGTGCCTTGGCTACTGGGGGGGCAGATTGAGCCGGTTTGGCGCTCAACGTGGCGTCATGATTGCTACACCCGACAATACACAGCGCTGCGAGCGCAAGAGTGGCGTGCCTCAGCCATTCATGCGGCCAGCTCTCGTTCTGCTCGCGAAACTTCAGTTCCTCAGCCATGCTGTTTTCCGTGCTATTGCTGAACGGTACGGTTTTCTATAATCGCAGTAGGTGCGGGCTGTATATTCGGGCGCGTGTACGCTGGGTCATTCGCATCCAGACAGCGAAATGTCACGTCACTTGTGGTATCGATGCCCATGCGGGTCCGACGCGAATCCTCGGTGACTAGCTGAAAATGCTTGCCCATTGAAGCGCACTTCTCGTTTCCCGCCGCGAACGCACTTTGGCGGCCGGATGACGCCGCGCGCATACCGTCGGAAGTAGCCGAGACGCTGTAGGTATCTTTGCCAACTTCTACGACGTCCGAAGTGCTGATACAGGCAGCCAGGACAGTCGTCAGCGCTGCGATAAACAACACGTGGTTCCCCTTCATCACTGCTCCTGTTTTCCGATTAGAGCGAAATTACAAGGTCGGAGTACCGACTCACGGTGTCATCGTTGGTTAGCAGCCGCAATGGCTCAGTAATGGCCTGTGCGACTAGCATCCGGTCAAACGGATCGCGGTGAATATCGGGCAGATTGCGAACCGCCGCAGCGTGTGTCGCCGTCACGGGCAGTTCGCGAAAGCCCGCTTCTTGCATGCGGGCTACTAGCTCGTTCACGTCTGCGTCCAGCTTCCCGATTCCAGACTTGATTGCGATTTCCCAAATGCTCGCGGCGCTGACGAAAACGGTTTCTGCGCTCAACATGATGGTCTCGGCCTTCTTCGTGAGTTGTTTGTCGCCGCTCATGGCCCACAGGAAAATGTGCGTATCGATCAACAGGCGCATCAGCGACCCTCAAATGTCGCCAAGACATCGTCCGGCAAAGGCGCGTTGAAATCGTCAGCGACCTTGATCTTCCCCTTCATCAGACCGAAGCGAAGTTTGGGCTTCGCCTCGACCGATACGAGGCGCACCACCGGGGTTCCAGCCTTCGCGATAACAACTTCTTCGCCACTGACAGCAGCCTCAATGAGACGCGAAAGCTGCGACTTTGCCTCATGAATATTTACGGTTTGCATAACATCCTCATCAATGTGAGCTTAGTTTAGCCTAGCTAACACGAAAATGCAAGCAGCGCATACATCGCACGCGGGCGGTGGTCCAGCTCCGCATGGCCTGGAAGCTGCTGCACGAAATACGGATACCCCTTTTTCGAAAGCCCCCTCAGCCCCTCGTCCCGCCATCCAGCCCCGTCCGCGGCCACCAGCCGTACCGCCGAAGCTTCCGACCCCCGCATCCGCCACATCACCCGCCCGCCACGCGATCCGCCATTGGCATCCCGTCCGTATTCGCGCACAATTTGACAAAGCCGTCCGCGGCCGCGCAAGCGGTGCGGACACCCGCGACTTCAACGAATGCGCCGCGGCTCACCGTCACTGCCGCGCCGATTTTTCCGCGCCCATACAACGATCGCATGCCTGCCGCCGGTCTACCGACTCCGCCTGTTCCGCGCAAACACTCCGCAGGCCGGCGAGCCGCCGCTCGCGGGCCGCTCGCCGCCGCCGTGCTGACGGCCGCGGTCGTGCTCGCCATCACGTCCATCACGGCCTTCATCGTGCGCGAACATCTGATCGATGCCGCGCGCTCGAGCTTCGATGCGCGGGCCGCACGCGTCACCGCCGATCTGCGCCGCGAACTGGGCCTGTGCACCGAGGTCCTGCGAGGCGCAAGCGGTCTGGTCGCGGCCGAAGAGGCCTCCCCTGGTACGCCGTTATCGGCCGATGCCTGGGAGCGCTATGTCGCCCGGCTCGCACTCGAAGACGCCCCACCGTGCGTGCGCACGCTCGATTATGCGCGGGCACCCGGGGCCCCCTCGGCGGCGGGCGCGGGACCGACGTCGGGCACGCCCGAAGGGGTGCCGGCACGCCTCCTGCTGACCTGGCCCCGACGCGGCGACAGCACGGCGGACCAGATGCTCGGCCTGCGCCCGGACACGCGTGCCGCGCTGCTGCGCGCCGCCGACTCCGGCGAACCCGCGCTGCTCGTGCGCAGATCGCAGATGGCCGAGGGGCCGGAATCGCCCGATGCCGCCGGCCGTGCGCGTGTCGACCTTTACCTGCCGGTCTACCGCGTTGCGCCGATTCCGCTCGCGCCGGCCGCGCGCCGCGCGGCGCTCGCGGGCTATGTCGCCGCGCAGCTCGATACCGAGTATCTGTTCGCGAGCGTGGCCGCGCGCACGCCGCACATCGACATCCGGGTGGCCGCCGGCAGCCCGGCGCTCGCCCTTTATCCGCCCGGCTCGGCGCTGCTCGATATCCGCGACGACTCGCCCCGTTTTCGCCGTACGGACACGCTGCGCTTCGGCGGCCAGGTCCTGGCGCTCGCCTATGCGACGGATGACCCGGCCCTCACCTCGCCCGCCGATTTCGGCAGCGCCGCGTTCGTGGCGGCGGGCTGCGTGGCGGCTCTGCTGGCGGGCCTCGGCGCGTACGTATTCGCCCGCCGGCATGGACCCCGGACCGCGGCGGGCGGGGAGCGCGCGCTGTCGTCGCTGACCGAAGCGCGCATGATGGCGATCATCCGCTCGTCGTCGGAGGCGATCATCACGATCGACGAAGTGCAACGCATCGTCATCTTCAACCCGATGGCCGAGCAGGTGTTCCGCTGCTCGGCCATGGAAGCGATTGGCGAGACGCTGGACCGCTTCATTCCCGCGCGCTACCGCGAGGTACATCGCAAACACGTCGAGCAGTTCGGCGCGACCGGCGTTGCCGAACGCCAGATGGGCAGGCAGCGCATCCTGACGGGCCTGCGCGCCGACGGCGAGGAATTCCCGATCGAGGCGTCGATATCCCAGATCGCCGACGGCGATGGCCGCCACTTCTACACGGTCATGCTGCGCGATGCCACGGAGCGCCTCAAGGCCGAAAACGAACTCAAGGCCTCGCGCCAGGAACTGCGCAAGCTCTCGGCGAACCTGCAAAACGTTCGGGAAGAAGAAAAGACGCGCATTGCGCGCGAGTTGCATGACGATCTGGGCCAACAGCTGACCGCGCTGAAAATGGATCTTTCGTCGGTGCAGCAATTGCTGGCCGGCGCCACGACGGTGCCGCCGGCCGCGGTCGCCCAGTTGCAGGGCATGCGCCGGCTGATCGACTCGACGGTCGGCTCGGTGCGCCGCATCGCGGCCGATCTGCGCCCCGTGATGCTCGACGACCTCGGGCTGCTGCCCGCGATCGACTGGCTGCTCAACGACTTCAAGACGCGCTACGGCATCGAGGTCGAGCGACGCATCGAGCTTGGCGACATGCTCCTTTCACGCAACGGCGCGACCACCGTCTTTCGAATCGTGCAGGAAGCGCTGACCAATGTCGTACGCCATGCCGAGGCCACACGGGTGTCCGTCGCCCTCACGGCGCAGACCGACCAGTGCACCGTGCGCGTGGCCGACGACGGACGGGGCGCCACGCCCGCTCAAACCGAGGGCCGCGGGGAGAAATCGTTCGGCTTGCTGGGCATTCGCGAGCGCGCGCATATACTAGGCGGTTCTGTATCGATCGAAACCGCCGTCAAGCGCGGTTTTACAATCACAGTCATACTGCCGCTAGCAGCAATACAACAGGAAGAGGCGCTGCCATGACCAGAGTACTATTGGCCGATGACCACACGCTCGTGCGCGATGGGCTGCGGCACATCCTGCAGGGCACGAGCGGTTTCGAAGTCGCCGGGGAAGCATACGACGGGCCCACCACGGTCTCGCTCGTGCGCAATACGCCAGCCGAGGTGCTGGTGCTCGATCTGTCGATGCCGGGGCCGCGCAACGGTGTGGAACTCGTCAAGCAGATCAAGGACGAAATACCCTCGCTGCGCATCCTCGTGTTGACGATGCACGCCGAGCAGCAATACGCGGTGCGCGCATTCAAGGCCGGCGCATCGGGCTACCTGACCAAAGAAAGCGCAAGCACCGAACTCGTCGCCGCCGTGACGAAAGTGGCGGCGGGCGGCGTGTACGTCAGCCTTTCGATGGCGGAGCGGCTCGCCCAAAGCCTGAACGAGCCGGCCGACATGGCGCCGCACCAGCGCTTGTCAGACCGCGAGTTCGACGTCTTTCGGCGCATCGCCGCGGGCCAGACCATCACGGAGATCGCGCATGAGCTCTGCGTCAGTGCGAAAACCGTCAGCACCTATAAAACCCGCATTCTCGAGAAGATGCAGATGCCGCACGAAGCCGCGCTCGTGCGCTATGCCATTCAGCACAAGCTCTTCGAAGACGGCGATCAGATCTGATCGGATTCGATCGCCCCGACCATACCCGTCGTTCATGGCCCGGCAACGGGCCGCCCCGGGAACGTAGGAAAGCGCCTACAGGTTCTTCCCGATCGCCTACGCGATCTTCCTATTTGACCGATTTCCAAGCAGCTGGGCTGTGACGATACTTTCGTCATGAGCACACCCGATTCGCCGCAGCAACCACAGCAGCCACTCAAGGTTTTCGTCGTCGAGGATTCTCTTCTCGTGCGCGAGCGGCTGGCCGCGCGTATCGAGCCGCCTGCGGGCGCGGCGCGCGTGGTGGGGGAGGCGGAGGATGTGGAGACGGCGCTGCGCGGCATCTCGGAGAGCACGCCGGAAGCCGTGATCGTCGACCTGCGCCTGACCGACAGCCACGGCATCGATCTGCTGCATGCGCTGCGCAACCGCAC